>DASTGR010000027.1:0-13660 GCA_035718885.1 Pseudolabrys sp.
TCTTCCCATTTGAACAGATTGACGATGTCCGCGACGTGGACATCCATCGTCAAATCCTTGGTCAGCAGATGGCTGCGGTCGGCTTGGCCGGTCAGCGACGGCGCGTAGACCCTGTGTCCCGCCTTCTCGAGCCGGTCGGCCACATATTTCCAGCACCATCCGCCATGATAGGCGCCGTGGATGAGCACGAAGGTCTTGCGCGCGGCCGGCTGGGCTTTCGTTGCCTGCGATGCGAGCAGAGCGGCGGCGCCGGCTCCGACCATCGTCGCGCGACGGTTGAGATGTGGCATGGACGTTCCCCGATCTTTTATGTCGCGGTCAGCGTTCGGCTTCCGCGTTCATCGTTCGATAGCATGGGCCAGCACCTTGCGCATCACCGTCGGCAACGCTTCCTCGTGCGCTTCCGCGAGCCTGACCCAGCGCGCACCCTTTGGCGCCCGGGTGCCGCGTGGGACCTGCGCCACGAACACTGTCAGTTCGAGCGGGAAATGCGTGAACACGTGGCTCACCATGCCGGGCAGACGGTGCCATTGCGCCTTGAGCGGCGCGGCGGCTTCCGCGTCCTTGAGATGGAAGTCGTGCGTCCAGTCGCTGCCCGGCACTTCCGTCATCTTGGCGAGCAGGCCCTTGTCGGGCCGCGTGCGCATGAGGATCGTGCCGTCGGCGCGCAGCGCCACGAAGGCTGCGCCGCGGCGCAATTTGCCTTCGCGCTTCGGCGCCTTGCGTGGATACGTCTCCTGCTCGCCGCGCGCGCGCGCGACGCACGGCTCGCTCCACGGACACAGCGCACAGGCCGGCTTCTTCGGCGTGCAGATGGTCGCGCCGAGATCCATCAGCGCCTGCGCGAAGTCGCCGCTGCGCTGCGGCGGCAGGAGCGCGCCTGCCAGTTCCTTGATCCGCGGCTTCGCCGCCGGAAGCTCCTCTTCGACCGCATAAAGGCGCGTCACGACGCGTTCGACATTGCCGTCGACCGGCACTGCGGCTGCGTCATAGGCGATCGCGCCGATCGCCGCGGCGGTGTAGTCGCCGATGCCCGGGAGTGTGCGCAGGTGTTCGAGCGTGTCCGGGAATGTCCCGTTGTGCCGCTCGACCACCACCTTGGCGCAGGCGTGCAGGTTGCGGGCGCGCGCGTAGTAGCCGAGCCCGGCCCAGGCGCGCAGCACATCGTCGAGTTTTGCCGCCGCCAGGGTCGCCACGTCCGGCCATTGCGACAGGAAGCGCGCGTAATAGGGCGCCACCGCCTTCACCGTCGTCTGCTGGAGCATGATCTCGGACAGCCAGACCCGGTAAGGCTCCGTGCGCGCGCCGCGCCGCGCCCGCCACGGCAGGACCCGGGCGTGCCGGTCGTACCAGGCGAGGAGCGCCTGCGGATCGGGCGTCGTCGCGGCTTTCTTTCGCGCGGCGGTGCGGACTGCTACGGTCATGCGCGCCGACGATGGCACGAGTAACCCCTTCATGAGCAAGCCCAGCCGCAGTTTTCCCCGGCCGCTGTCGGAGTTTCTGGCCCCGACGCTGACCGGCGTCCTCAAGGCCCAGGGCTTCGCCTCGGCCGAGATCCTGTCGCGCTGGCCGCAGATCGTCGGCGCCGAGATCGCCGCCTCGAGCGAGCCGTTGAAGATCAATTGGCCGCGCGTCCGCGACGAGGAGACGCCGGAACCCGCCACGCTGGTCCTGCGGGTCGAGGGGCCGGCCGCGCTCGAGATCCAGCACATGTCCGCGGTCATCCTGGAGCGGGTGAACCGGTTCTTCGGCTGGCAGGCCATTGGCCGGATCGCGCTGCGCCAGGCCCCCTTGCGCCGTCCGGCGGCGAAGAAGCGGCCGGCCCCGGTCGACCCGGACGCTGCGTCCCGCATCGCGGAGGCCCTGCCGAACATCAAAGACGACGATCTTCGGAACGCGATCGGCCGCCTCGGGGCGGCCATCAAACGAAAGTGAGAAAGCGCCCCGGCTTGGCGAAAGGGCCCGCCATTGCCACAATCCTGAAGTCCAGCTAGGCCAACGCGCGAAAAGCGGACCGTACCCAGGAGCCTTCCTTGTCGATCAACCGCCGTGAATTCTGCCAGCGCACCGCCGCGGTGATGCTGGCCAGCACCGTTCTGACCGCCCTCCCGCTCTCCTTCGCGGCGGCCGCCGGTGCCGACCAGGTGCCGATGGACGCGCTGATGAAGAAGGCGGCGCTCCCGGACATGGTGATGGGCGAAGCCAACGCCCCCGTCACGATCGTCGAATACGCCTCGATGACCTGCCCGCACTGCGCCCATTTCCAGGAAACGACCTTCCCGGAACTGAAGAAGCGCTACATCGACACCGGCAAGGTTCGTTACATTTTCCGTGAATTTCCGCTCGACAACCTTGCCGCCGCCGCCTTCATGCTGGCGCGCTGCGCCGGCGAGCTCGACTCCGCCAAGTATTACGCGATGATCGACACCATGTTCGCGCAGCAGCGCACCTGGGCGGTCGAGAAGCCGATCCCGCCGCTGATGGCCATCGCCAAGCAGGCCGGCTTCACCGAGAAGTCGTTCGACGAATGCCTCGCCAACCAGAAGCTTCTCAACGGCATCGAGGACGTCCGCCAGCGCGCGATCAAGGATTTCCAGGTCGAATCGACGCCGACCTTCTTCGTCAACGGCACGCGCAAGGTCGGCGCGCTGACCTTCGACGAGATGGCCAAGGTCATCGATCCCATGCTGGCCGCGAAGAAGGGCTGAGCCGCGGCGAATCGCCCTCGCCCTGGCCGGCGCAAGCCGGCCGGGCCGCTGTCCCAAGCTTTATTCTCGCGACATTTGGAAATGGCGCGCCGGCGCGCCTTTTAGCCCGTATTTCGGGCCGCTTCGTCACGACCCGGCGGAACCGCCGTAATTTCGCCGCCTGAGCCCCTGAAAAGTCTGGAAAACCGGGCTCGATTCGCGCAAGGCCGTTGCCGTCAGGCCCCCGGCTGTTCATTCTCCCGGCCAATGCGGTACGGCGACAGACATGCACCGGCCGATGCCGGATGTCATGCACTTCTGGTCACTGCGAAATCGGGCGTTGGCTGCGGTGAATTGACGCCGGAGCCCGCCGGGCGATTCAAGAGAACCAACGTATGAAGCTCACCAGGCTGCGCCTCCTCGGCTTCAAGTCGTTCGTCGAACCGACCGACTTCCTCATCGAGCCCGGCCTGACCGGCGTGGTCGGCCCGAACGGCTGCGGCAAGTCGAACCTGGTCGAGGCGCTGCGCTGGGTGATGGGCGAGTCGTCCTACAAGTCCATGCGCGCCTCGTCGATGGACGACGTCATCTTCTCCGGCAACACGTCGCGCCCGGCGCGCAACAACGCCGAAGTCGCGATGACGATCGACAATTCCGACCGCGGCGCGCCGGCGGCGTTCAACGACACCGACATGCTGGAGATCGCGCGCCGCATCGAGCGCGAGGCCGGCTCCAATTACCGCATCAACGGCCGCGACGTGCGTGCCCGCGACGTGCAGATCCTGTTCGCCGACGCCTCCACCGGCGCGCGTTCGCCCGCCCTCGTGCATCAGGGCCGCATCGGCGAGATCATCCAGGCCAAGCCCGAGCAGCGCCGCCGCGTGCTGGAAGAAGCCGCCGGAATTTCCGGCCTGCACGCCCGCCGCCACGAGGCCGAATTGCGCCTGAAGGCGGCCGAAACGAACCTGACGCGCGCCGAGGACGTGATCGGCCAGCTCACCGGGCAGGTCGAGGCCCTCAAGAAGCAGGCGCGGCAGGCCGTGCGCTATCGCACCGTCTCGGCGCAGGTGCGCAAGCAGGAAGCGACGCTCTATCACCTGCGCTGGACCGCGGCGACGATCGAGGTCACCGAGGCCGAGACCGCCAAGGACCTGTGCGTGCGCGAAGTCGCCGCCCGCACCGAGGCCGAGGTGGAGGCGTCAAAGCGCCAGGCCAATGCCGCGTCGTCCCTGCCCGAGCTGCGCGATGCCGAGGCCGCCGCCGGCGCCGCACTGCATCGCCTGAACCTCGCCCTCGCCGATCTCGACCGCGAAGAGCAGCGCGCCAAGGACCGGATTGCCGAGCTCGAAAAGCGTCTCGTTCAGTTCGCCGCCGACAGCGAGCGCGAAGCCCGTCTCGCCGCCGACGCCGAAGAAGCGATCGCGCGCATCGCCGCCGAGGAAGCGACGATCCGCGCCGAAGCGCACGCCAATGCCGGCCGCCGTTCCGGCGTCGACGCGAAGGTCGCCGAGGCCGATACGGCGCTGAACGCCGCCGAGAAGGTCTTCTCGGAATTGACCTCGAAGCTCGCCGCGCTCACCGCGGAGCGCAACCAGCTCGCCAATGCGCAGCGCGACCATTCCGCGCGCGCCGCGCGCGCCGAAAACGAGATCGCCGGCATTGAGCGCGAGCTCGCCTCGCTGAAAGGCACTGACGGTCCCGATCTCGCGGCGCTCGCCGCCGCGGTCGAAGCCGTGCAGCAGGCCGTCGCCGCCGCCGAGACCGGCGCGGTCGACGCCGAGATCGCGCACGCGGCCGCGCGGGCCAAGCTCGAAGCCACGCGCAACCCGCTCGCAGAGGCCGAACGCCGCCTGCAAAGGCTGGAGACCGAAGCCAAGACGCTGTCGAAGGTGCTGGCGGTCGAAACCAAGAATATGTGGCCGCCGGTGATGGACCACATCTCTGTCGCCAAGGGCTACGAGAAGGCGCTCGGCGCCGCGCTCGGCGACGATCTCGACGCACCGGTCGATCCGACCGCGCCGATGCGCTGGATGGGCTCGGCGATCGATCCCACCGATCCGTCGCTGCCCGAGGGCGCGGAGCCGCTTCTGTCGCGCGTGCAGGCGCCGGGCGAAATGGCGCGCCGCCTGAACCAGATCGGCGTCGTCGACAAGGACACCGGCAACCGGCTCGCCGGCCAGTTGAAGCCCGGCCAGCGCCTCGTCACGCTGGAAGGCGACCTGTGGCGCTGGGACGGCTTTGCCGCCGCGGCCCATGCGCCGACCGGCGCCGCGCGCCGCCTCGCCGAGCGCGCGCGTCTCTCCGACATCGAAGCCGAGATGCAGTCGGCCCGCGTCGAGCTCGACACCGCGCGCCAGAACAAGGAAGCGGCCGAAGGCACGCTGCGCACGGCCGCCGCCGCTGAGACCGAAGCGCGCAACGCGTCACGCGAGCGCCAGCGCGAACTGAACGCCGCCCGCGACAGGCACGAAGCGGCCGAACGTGAGGCCAACCGCAACGCCGCGCGCGTCTCCGCGCTCGACGAGGCGCACCAGCGCCTCACCACGACCCGCAACGAGGCGACGGAGGCCCGCACCGCCGCCGAAGCTGCGCTCGCTGCACTCGCGCCGGCGTCCGATCTCGAAGGTGAACTCGCCACGGTACGCGAGGACATCACCGCCAAGCGCGCGACCCTCGCCGAGGTGCGTGCCGAGCAGCAGGCGATCGTGCGCGAAGCGGAACTCGCCGACCGTCGCCTGAAGGCGCTCGAAGCCGACCGCGCCGCCTCGCTCCAGCGGCAGGACAGCGCGCGCAGCCAGATCGCGACGCTCGAGCAGCGCATGGCCGAAGCGCAAGCCGCACGTGCCGAACTAGAAAACGCGCCGCAGCAGTTCGCCGAGAAGCGCGATGCGCTGATCAGCGAGGTGCAGCTCGCTGAAGCCGACCGCCGCGCCTGCGCAGACCGCCTCCAGGCGGCCGAAAACGCGCAGGCCGAAGCCGACCGCGATGCCCGCGCCGCGCTCGAAGCGGCGAGCCATGCCCGCGAAGAACTGGCCCGCGCGGAGGAACGTCACGAGGGCGCCAAGCGCCGCCTCGCCGACATCGCCCGCGAGATCCACGACATGCTCGAGACCGAGCCCGGCAACGTTGCGGAGCTGGCCGAGCTCAAGCCGGAAGATGCCCTGCCCGATCTCGCCGAGACGGAAGCGAGCCTCGAGCGCCTGCGCCGCGAGCGCGAGCGCCTCGGCGCCGTGAACCTGCGCGCCGAGGAGGAACTGACCGAGGTCGAAGCGCAGCTCACCTCGCTGACCGCCGAGCGCGACGACCTCGTGCAGGCGATCTCCAAGCTGCGTCAGGGTATCCAGAGCCTCAACCGCGAGGCGCGCGAGCGGCTGCTCGAATCGTTCCAGCAGGTGAACAAGCACTTCCAGCACCTGTTCACGCAGCTCTTCGGCGGCGGCACCGCCGAGCTTCAGCTCATCGAGAGCGAAGACCCGCTCGAAGCCGGCCTCGAAATCCTCGCCCGCCCGCCGGGCAAGAAGCCGGCGACGCTGTCGCTGCTTTCCGGCGGCGAGCAGGCGCTCACGGCCATGGCCTTGATCTTTGCGGTGTTCCTTACCAATCCGGCGCCAATCTGCGTGCTGGACGAGGTGGACGCGCCGCTCGACGACCACAACGTCGAACGCTTCTGCGATCTTCTCGACGAGATGATCAAGTCGACCGACACGCGCTTCGTTATCATCACGCATAACCCGATCACGATGGCGCGCATGAACCGCCTCTACGGCGTGACCATGGCCGAGCGCGGCGTGTCGCAGCTCGTCTCCGTCGATCTCGAAGCCGCAGTGCGCTTCCGCGAGGCAAGCTGAGCCGGTTCCAAAGTCGTGCGCGCGTCATAACCGACGCCCGCAAAAATTTTGCAGATTTCTGCGAACCGTGCCGGAACCAACCCCGGGGCCGAAGGTTGTCTGCTCGAATAGCTTAGTCGGGCGGCTCCCCCCTTACCCCCCGAATAGCCGTCTGGCGAAAAGGCTCCGAGCTTCGGCTCGGGGCCTTTTTTCTTTCCTGATTTCAGTAGCTTAGCCCGGAGGCGCGGGAGCCCGCGCGCCCGGGGCGCCGCAACCCGCTGCCGATGGCGCGCCGCCACAAATCCGGGTTAGGTTCCTGTCCGGATTAACACGCGGAGCCACCTCCCATGTCCACCACCGGCTGGATCGTTCTCGGCGTCGTCGTCGTGATCGTGATCTGGGCGATCAGCATCTACAACAACCTGGTCGCCATGCGGCAGCGCACCGATCAGGCCTTTGCCGACATCGACGTGCAATTGAAGCAGCGCCACGACCTCATCCCGAACCTGGTCGAGACGGTGAAAGGCTACGCCGCGCACGAGCGCGGCACGCTCGAAGCCGTCATCCAGGCGCGCAACGCGGCGGTCGCCGCGCCCGGCGTCGACCAGAAGGTGGCGGCCGAGAACATGCTGTCCGGCGCGCTGCGCCAGCTGTTCGCGCTGTCGGAGAGCTATCCCGACCTCAAGGCCAACCAGAACTTCCAGCAGTTGCAGGCTGAGTTGTCCGATATCGAGAACAAGCTTGCCGCCTCGCGCCGCTTCTTCAACAACGCGGTGCAGGAATACAACACCGGCATCCAGCAGTTCCCGGCGGCGGTGTTCGCCGGCATGTTCGGCTTCCACGCCAAGACCTTCTTCGATCTCGGCGAGCAGCGCGCCGCGCTCAGCGAAGCGCCGAGCGTGAAGTTCTAGAATTCCCGTGTCCCGGGCGCAGCGCAGCACGAAGTGGTGCGCTGCCGACCCGGGACCGCCACGGCACGTTTCCATAACGGTCCCGGACGCGGCGCACCGCTAACGCGCTGCGCCGCGTCCGGGACAAGGATCCGAAATGGCCGCCTACGGTCTCTACACCCACATCCAGTCGAACAAGCGCCGATCGGTGGCGCTGCTGATCGGGCTGTTTCTGCTGGTCTACGTGCTGGTCTATGCCGGCGCGCTGGTCGCCGAGGCGCTGTCGGTGCCGAACGCGCCGCTCGATTACTATCTGCGCGCCGCTGTCTACGACTTCGTCAAGGCGGCGCCTTTCGCGACCATCGGCGCGATCGTCTGGATACTCATCGCGTACAAATTCCACCAGGCGATGATCGACGCCATCACCGGCGCGACACCGGTCACGCGCGCGGAGGAGCCGCGGCTCTATAATCTGCTCGAGAACCTGTGCATCTCGCGCGGCATCACCATGCCGACTTTGCGCGTCGCCGACGACGAGGCGCTCAATGCCTTCGCAACCGGCCTCAATCCGAAGCAGTACTCGATCACGGTGACGCGCGGCCTGATCGACGCGCTGAACGACCAGGAGCTCGAAGCCGTGCTCGGCCACGAGCTCACGCACATCCGCAACGGCGACGTGCGCATGCTGGTGATCGCCGTCGTCATCGCCGGCGTCGTGTCGTTCTTCGGCGAAATGATCTTCCGCATCTTCTTCCAGGCGAGCTGGTACGGCGGCTTCGGCGGCCGCCGCTCGCGCAGCTCGGGCGACGGCGAGCGCAAGGGCGGCGGCGCGGCCATCGCCATCATCATCGCCATCGCGCTGGTGGTGCTCGCCTGGATTCTCGCCATCGTCATCCGCTTCGCGCTGTCGCGGCAGCGCGAATATCTCGCCGATTCCGGATCGGTCGAATTGACCAAGAACCCCGACGCCATGATCGCGGCGCTGCGCAAAATCGAGGGCCGCGGCGAACTGGCGCGCGCCAACTCCGCCGTGATGGAGATGTGCATCGACAATCCGCGCGTCGGATTTGCCAATGTGTTCGACACGCATCCGTCGATCGACGCGCGCTGCGCGGCGCTGGTGAAGTTCGCCGGCGGCCACGATCCCGGCCCCGTGGCGCTCGACGCACCGGAGCCGCAAGGCCAGATTGGGAGCGGACAGGCACAAGGCCCGTGGGGCGCCGAACCCGATCAGGGCGGCAAGCCTTTCCTGCCCGGCGTGCCGCCGCTCGGCGGTGACGGCGGCGGCAATGACGGCCCTTGGGGCCCGAAGCGCTAGACGTCTCTCGTGAAGGACAAGTCCCATGCCATGGCCTGAACCCGTCAGCTTCAAGGGCGCGCATATGCGCCTGGAGCCGCTCGCTCCTGCGCACCGCGAGGGGTTGGTCGAGGCCGTGAAGGACGGCGAGCTGTGGCGCCTCTGGTACACGGCGATCCCCGCGCCCGAGGGCATGGAGAAGGAGATCGACCGCCGGCTGGGCCTGCAAAAGGCCGGTTCGATGCTGCCCTTCACGGTGTTCGACGCCGACGGCCGTATCGCCGGCATGACCACCTACATGAACATCGATGCGGCGAACCGCCGCGTCGAGATCGGCTCGACCTGGTATGCCAAAAGCGTGCAGCGCACGGCCCTCAACACCGAATGCAAGCTTGTGCTGCTCGGCCACGCCTTCGAGAAGCTCGACTGCATCGCGGTCGAATTCCGCACGCATTTCTTCAATCGCGCGAGCAGGCGCGGCATCGAGCGCCTCGGCGCGAAACTGGACGGCGTCCTGCGCAGCCACCAGATCGGCGCGAACGGCGCGCTGCGCGATACGGTCGTCTATTCGATCATCGCCGGCGAATGGCCGGCGGTGAAGCAGCACCTTACCTTCTCGCTGAATCGCTGAACGCTTCGGTCCCATTCCTCGCCCGGAACCATCGCCTCGCCCGATCTGTTGGTCTGACAGGCGGGACAGCAGCGAAGGTTTGATCGATGTCCACTTACGACCCCAACAACCGGCCGCGCACGAGCACCGGCAATGCCGGCGGGAGCTGGATCATCGGCATCATCGTCGTCGTGCTCATCGGGCTCGGCATCTGGTGGTGGGCCGGGACCAGCGGTGCCGGACCACGCACGGCGATCACCGGGACAGCGTCTCCGGCGACGACGAGCGGCGCGGCGCCGTCGAACACGGCGGTGGCACCGCCTGCCGCGCCATCCGGAACGGCGAAGTAGCGCCCGCGTAAAGCTCAATTTGACATATGGAAAGCATGGCACCGGTGCGTTCACGCCGGCGCCATCCCGCTTGACTTCACCCTGCCTGGGCCGAAAGTTCTGCCGTCACATCCGGCGACAGGACATTCGGACATGAACATTCAGGCTCCCCGTAAACCGCTCGGGCCCCAGCCCTGGGAGGTCGTGCGCACCAAGCTCGACCAGGCCCTGCCCTTCGCCAACATGCGCGGCACGCCCTACTACCGCGACGCCGTCTGGGAGCAGTTCTCGGAGAAGGAATACGCCCGGCGCTACGCGGCGCTGCGCGACAAGATGAAGGAGCACAAGCTCGACGCCGTCATCGCTGCCGGCGGCCCGAGCCACTGGAGCTTCGGCGCCGGCGTGCTCTGGCTCACCGGCCACGTCGAATGGCATGCGCTCGCCTCCTACGTGCTGGTGCCGCGCGACGGCGAGCCGACCATGATCTACTCGATGGGCGGCACGCATGCGGAAGCCGTGCGCCGGCACGTCGCCCCGGCGATCAAGGACGTGCGCCACAGCCGCAACGGCCAATACGCCCAGGTGATGGTCGAGCGCCTGAAGGAGCTCAAGCTCGAGCGTGGCCGCATCGGCCTGATGGAGATCGACCCGCGGCACGAAGACTACATGCCGGTCAACCAGTACAACACGTTGCGCGCGGAGTTGCCGGACGCCGAGCTCGTCTTCACCAAGAACTTCCTGCACGACCTCGTCGTCATCCACTCGGCGGAAGAGCTCGACTGCATCCGCAAGGCCGGCAAGCTGTGCGAGGACGCCATGCACGCGATGGTCGCGCGCGCCAAGCCCGGCGCGAAGGAATACGAGCTGCGCGCCGCGGCCGGCGCGGCAATTCTCGACGGCGGCGGCGACATCGACTTCCTGATCATCGGCTCGACGCCGATGGCCGACCCGGCCATGGTGTTCGGCAATCCGCGGCCCTCGAGCCGCGTGCTCAAGAAGGGCGACATCATCAACATGGAGCTTGCCGCAGGCTATCGCGGCTACACCGCGCAGGTCGGCTCACCCATCACGCTCGGCGAGCCGACCGAGATGGTGCGCAAGTTCTGGAACGAGATCACGCTGCCCGGCTATCACAAGATCGTCGCCGAGATCGCCCCCGGCCGGCCGGCCGAGGCGATGCGCGAGGCGGCGAAGTTTTTCCGCGACAACGGTGTCCAGTCGCGTCCGACGCAGTGCCACGGCATCGACCTCGTCACCGACAACCCGCACGTCGCGGCCGAGCACGTGCGCGGCGTCGAGGGCGACATGGTCCTCAAGCCCGGCATGGTCATCATGGCCGAGCCGAACCCGATCACCGCGGACGGGATGTTCGGCATCTTCCTCGGCCACACCTTCATCGTGAACGACAAGGGCCACGAGATCGTCGACAAGTTCCCGCTCGAGATCGCGGTGGCTTGACGTACGCGGAAACGCCCGCCATCGCATTCCACAAGGTCCGACATGCCCATGCATCCCCGCGAGCGTCTCGCCTATTCGCCCATCGAAGGCCGCGCGCCGCTGAAGCTGCCGAAGGGCGTGCGCATGGTCATCTGGCCGGTCCTCGCCCTCGAGGAATGGGACATGGGCCGGCCGATGGCGCGCATGGTGATCTCGCCGCCGCAGGGCCAGCCGCAGCAGCCCGACCATCCGAACTGGACCTGGCATGAATACGGCATGCGCGTCGGCTTCTGGCGGCTCAAGCGCATGTTCGAGGCCCTCGGCATCTCGCCGACCGTGACGCTCAACGCGCGTGTCTGCGAGACTTACCCGGCCGTGGTGAAGGCGTGCATGGATCTCGGCTGGGAGCTCAATGCCCACGGCTACGACCAGGTGCCGATGCACAAGACCGAGGACCAGCGCGGCGTCATCATGCGCTCGATGGACATCATCGAGAAGTTCTCGGGCAAGAGGCCGCGCGGCTGGTTCGGCCCCGGCCTGACGCAGACCTTCGACACACTCGATTATCTCGCCGAGGCCGGCATCGAATATATCGGCGACTGGGTGCTCGACGACGAGCCGGTGACGCTTAAGACGGCGACCAAGCCGGTTGTGGCGCTGCCGTACAATTTCGAGATCCACGACATCGTGCTGATGGCGCTCCAGCACCAGATGTCCGACGCCATGTACATTCGCGCACGCGACCAGTTCGAATGCCTCTACGCCGAGGCGGCGGAGCGGCCGAAGATCATGGCGATCGCCTGCCATCCGTATCTGTCGGGCGTGCCGCACCGCTTCGGCCACGTGCAGCGGACCTTCGCCGATCTTCTGGCGCGCGACGGCGTCGTCGCCTGGGACGGCGCCCGCATCCTCGACTGGTACAAGGCGCAAGGATGAGCCCTGCTCTCTCCCGCTCGGCCTTCGTGCCGCACGACCTCGCCGCGCCGATACGCGGCGCCGCCGAGGGGCCGCTGGCGGGCCTCACCGCTGCGGTCAAGGACATGTACGACATCGCCGGCACGGTGACCGGCAACGGCAACCCGACCTGGCTCGAAACGCACGCGCCGGCCACCGCGCACGCGGCCGCGGTCGCGCGCATCCTTGCCGCAGGCGCGACAATCATCGGCAAGGCGGTGTGCGACGAGTTCTTTTACAGCGTCACCGGCGCCAATGCGCATTACGGCACGCCGAATAATCCGCGCGCACCGGGCCGCCTGCCCGGCGGCTCGTCGAGCGGCTCCGCGTCCGCAGTTGGCGCGGGCGCATGCGATTTTGCGCTCGGCAGCGACACCGGCGGCTCGGTGCGCATTCCCGCGTCGTTCAACGGCATATACGGCCTGCGGACGACGCATGGCCGCGTCGACGACAAGGGCGCATCGGCCATGGCGCCGTCCTTTGACACGCCGGGCTGGTTCAGCGCCGGGCCGGGCGTGCTGCGCAAGGTCGGCGGCGTGCTGCTCGATGCGAAGGACCGCGTATCGGCGAAGCCGAACCGCGTGATCGTGCTCGAGGACGCTTTCGCCGAGGCCGACGAGCCGGTTGCCGACCTGCTGCGCACGACGATCGAGCTGATGACCGGCGAGTTGCCGGTGATCGAGCATGCGCGCATCGCGCCGCAGGGCTTCGATCCTTGGCGCGAGGCCTTCCGTGTCGTGCAAGGCTTCGAGGTGTGGCAGACCTTCGGCGACTTCGTGACGCGTCACAAGCCGCAGGCGGGCCCCGGCATCCGCGAGCGGCTGGAGATGGCATCGAAGATCACCGCCGCTGAGGCCGACGCGGCGCGTGGCGTGATCGCAGAGGCGCGCGCACATATCCGCCGCGTCGCCGTGCCGGGCACGCTGATGGTGCTGCCGACGGCGCCCTGCATCGCGCCGCCGATCGGCGGCAATGCCGGCGAGATGGACCACTTCCGCACGCGCGTGATGCGCCTGACCTGCACGGCGGGCGTCGCCGGCCTGCCGCAGGTCAACCTGCCGGCCGGCAGCTTCGAGAACTGTCCCATCGGATTGTCATTCATCGGCTGGCCGGGCGGCGACGAAGCCCTGCTCGATCTCGCCTGCGAGCTCGGCCATCATTGCGGCAGCGCCATCGGCGTCGGCTGAGGCCGCCGCCTCGGTCCACGCTCGGCATGCCGACGCATCGCCCCGCCGATCAAGCGTTGCCGGCAAGGTGACCGCGGGGAACTCTGCTTTGGGCGTGTCTCACGCCTTCGACCCTATCTTACTTCGTGATAGCTGAGCGGACGGCTGCGGAAGACGGATTTTAGAAGGTTGTCTTCGAAATCTTTCGAACACCAGCGATCAGGTCATCCACAGATTCCTTTGTCGGGTCCTTCCCCTTGTGATCGCAGCTATTCCGAATGTCGCCAAGATGCTGGATAAACCGCCAAGTCTGTTGGTCGATCACGTTGGCCTTTTTCAGTGCCTCATAGAAATCAGATAACGTTGGTTTCTTTTTGCTGATCGCAACTGAGTGGTTCTTGCAGACTGCTGCCAGATGGCCTTCCAACACGACGCCAGCAATCGCGCCCGCCCCTCTCGCAAA
>DASTGR010000028.1:0-7433 GCA_035718885.1 Pseudolabrys sp.
GCCGCACATGATCGTGCCCTTCGCCGCCGGCGGCCCGACCGACGTGCTCACGCGCATCGCCGCCGAGCAGGTCGGCCCGCGCCTCGGCCAGCAGGTCATCGTCGAAAGCCGCACGGGCGCCGGCGGCAACATCGCCGCGGAATACGTCGCGCGCGCGCCGGCGGACGGCTACACGATGCTCGTCGCCGGTCAGGCGATCGTCGCCATCAACAAGGCGCTGTACAAGAAGATCGCCTACGACCCCGCGACCGATTTCGCCTTCATCGGCATGCTCGGCGTCATCGCCAACGTGCTGCTGGTCAATCCGGAAGCGGTCCCCGTCAATTCGGTGGCGGAACTGATCGCGTTCGCCAAAAAGAAGCCCGGCGCTATTTCGTACGCCTCGAACGGAACGGGCTCGCTGACGCATCTGACGTCGGCGATGCTGGCGCACCAGGCGGGCATCGACTTGCTGCACGTGCCGTATCAGGGCGCGTCGCAGTTGATGACCGATCTTATTTCCGGCCGCATCGGCATGACCTTTACGGCCGCATCGGCGGCCCTGCCGCAGGTCAAGGCGGGCAAGCTGCGTGCGATCGCCGTGACGACGGGCACGCGCAGCCGCTTCGCGCCCGATGTGCCGACCTTGGTCGAAAGCGGCTTCCCCAGCCTGAACGCGCCGACATGGTTCTGCGCCATGGTGCGCGCCAGCACACCGGCGCCGGTCGTCGCCAAACTGCGCACCGAATACAACGCGGTGATCGGCAGCGACGCCTATGCCAAGGCGCTCGAAGCACGCTCGATGGAAGTGATGCTCGTTCCGCCGGAGAAATCCGACGAATTCCTCGCCAAGGAACGGGCGCTGTGGACCGAAGCCGTCAAGTTGACCGGCGCATCGGTGAATTGATCCGCGACGTCAGGCCGGCACCGCCTCGATCACATTGACCGGCGAGCCTGTCGGAATCACTCGCTGTAACGACAGGCCGGACGAGGCGAGCAGCGCGCGATATTCCTCTTCCGTACGCTCCTTGCCGCCGGCGAAGACCAGCATCCACAGGTCGAGGAACGTCAGAAACGTCGGCGCGCCGCGCGCCGGTACGATCGATTCGAGTAGCAGAAGCCGCGAGCGCGGCGACATTGCCGCGCGACAGCGTTCAAGGATTCGGCGCGCCGGCTCGTCTGCCCAGTCGTGGATGACCTTTTTGAGCAGGTATGTATCGCCGGCAACCGGGACATCGGCGAAGAAGCTGCCGCCGGCGAAGCGCAGGCGCGGCTGTCGGTTGCTCGCCTGTGCGGCTTCGACGACGTGGGACAGATCGAACACCGTGCCCTCGAGCTGCGGATATTTCGTGAGAATGGCGGCGAGCAGCGTGCCATTGCCGCCGCCGACATCGACGAGATGCCCGGCATTCGAGAAGTCGTATGCGGCAAGCAGTGCATCGATCTCCGCGGCACTGCGCCCGGCCATCGCATCGTCGAAGATGCGCGCCGTACCCGGGTTTTTGCCGAGATAATCGAACAGCGGCGCACCGAAAACATGATCGAACGCGGCCTTGCCGCTCTCGATCGAATGCCCGAGCTCGCCCCAGGCGCCGCGGAATTCATTGCTTCCGATCAGCATGAAGAAGCCACGCAAGCTGCCGGGCGCGCCCGCCATCAGCTTGGCCGAGGCCGGAGTGTTGCGAAACTCGCCTTGCTCGTCCTCGGCGAACACGCCCACGCTGGCGAGTGCGCGCATCAACCGGTAAAGCGGCTGTGGCTGGACGCCCGCCGCCGGCGCGATCGCAGCGGCCGATTTGGCCGCGTCCCCCAGCAGGTCGGCGACGCCCAGACGCGCGGCGACAACGAGCGCCTGACAAAGTCCAAATCCCGCGGCCAAGCCGAGGAGTTGCGCCGTCGGGTCCTGCCCCTTGGCCGCTTGCACGTCCGCCATTGAAAACCCCCTCCCGCAAAGCCCCGCGAAAGGGAAGCACACCGTTCGTTTGGCGGCGAGCGGTATTTCTGACGCGTCTTAATTCCGACATTACGCGGCGCAGGCAAGACCGATACCGGTTCTTCGGTGGCAGCTACAGGAATTGACGTTCGGGGAGATGAACGGGACGCTTCAACTATTGACTGCCCACGGGACCAGGAATTCGACGCCGACCTTCGTCCCTTCGGCATTGCGGCGCACGACGCGGCAGCGGCGCGACACGGTCAGTGTGAAGTCCTCGAGCTCGCCCGCATTCTCGACCGAGATGAGCGCGCCGGTCTGCGAGATGTCGTGAATCATGCAGTCCTGCTCGGACTCGTCATTCACGGTGATCAGCGCCTTCACCTGGACGTCGTAGCGACGGGCGCGGCGGCGCTCGCGCGCGGCGAGGACGGTCTGAAACCTTCCCATGTGGTGCTCCGGATATGGGTACGATGCGACCGCATCCTCGCGGCAAATTGCAAGGAACTCGTTCCGCGAAACGATTCAAATTGGCTCAATCACGCCGGCGATTTGCCGGCGAAGCGGCGGCGTTTTGCCGCTCAGCGCGCACCCGGCCCGCCGTAATAGGGGTTTTGCGGCGCGAATATATTGCGGAAGGTCGTCTCGTCGGTGTCGCTGCGCACCGGGCGCTTGCGCACCGAAGCGGCCGCCTCGTGCCGCGCCGCCGGCGGACCTTCGCCTGTGACGACGATGCGCGTGTCGCGCACATGGGCCTTGACCAGTTCGAACAGGATCTTCGCATTGTTCGGGTGCAGGCGGATGCAGCCGTGCGAGGCCGGCCGGCCGAGCCGCGAGATCTCGTAGCTGCCGTGGATCGCGTAGCCTTCGTTGAAGAAGATCGACCACGGCATCGGCGACCAGTCGTATTTGCGCGAGAACCATTTGCGCTCCAGCCGCTCCGGGCGATAGCTGCCGTTCGGCGTGCGGTAGCCCCAGCGCGCGGTCGACACCGGCCAGTCATAGCGGCGCGCGCCGTCGACCTCGACGCTGAGCCGCTGCGCGGTCTTGTCGACGGTGACGACGATCTCCGCGCGCGCAGTGGCTCCGGCGCAGACGAGCGCGAACAGGACGGCAATGGCGCCGAGGATACGCGGCATCGGGGGACCCCCTCCCGCGGCGACATTGCCACCGCGGGGGCGGCGTTTTCTTAATTTAGGTCAATGCGGTTAACGCCGCCGGACCTAGCGCACGATGCCGTATTTCCGGTCGAGGCTGCGCAGCCAAGCCTCGCGTTCGCGCAGGATGCGGGCCTCGTCGCTGCCATGGGACACCGCGTAATGGGCGCTTTGCCGCTGCACGGGCCCGGCCTTGACCACGTCCGGGAGGGTCGCCACCGGGTGCGTACGCGCGCTCAGGTGCTCGGTCGCCGGCGGTGCTGCCTCCGCCTTCTCCAGCGCCTTGGCGAAATGCACCTGCGCCGCGGATTGCGACGGCTCGGCCTCGGCCATCGGCACGCCGTGCGGCGCGGGCCGGATCGCCGGCAGGGCGCCGTCGAGCACGACGATCCGGGTATGGTTTGCGCCGGCGCGCTTCACCAGGCCGAACAGGGTGCGCGCATGATCGGGACGAAGACGGACGCAGCCGTGCGACGCGGCCCGCCCGAGATTGTGCGCCTCCATCGTGCCGTGCATGGCGTAGCCACGGTGGAAGAACACCGACCACGGCATCGGCGAATTCTCGTATTTGTGCGAGTACCAGTGCCGCTCGAGCCGCTCGGGATGATAGACGCCGGATGGCGTGGCGTAGCCGCGGCGGCCGGTCGAGACCGGCCAGCGATAGGCCTCGCTGCCATCGACGATGACGGCGACGCGCTGCTGCGACTTGCTGATGTTGACGACGATCTCGGCGCGCGACGTGGCGCAAATGAGCATGGACACGGCCGCAACAGCCGCGAGCAGGCCTGAGCGCATGAAACACCCCCGATTGCAAAGGCGGTTCCAAGCTTGTCGCGGAGGATGGAACTTGTAAAGTTTTAATTAACCATGAAAAGCGTTGATCGCGTTCGCGTTTTCGTGAGAATCGCTGGTATCGCGAAACCACGTGCGCGCTAAACCATGCTGCGCATTTAACCTGACACGGCTACCGCCACGCGCTACTGAATCGACATGCGTATGCGCCTCGCCGCCCTGTTCGGCCTGTCCACACTCGTCGTCGCCGGCATGCTCGGTGTTGCGGAGCGCGCCTCCGTCGCCCAGTCGCCGCCCAACCAACCGGCCATGGAGGGCGCCGTCCCTTCGATTGTCGCGCCGACCGCTCCCTCCGAACCGGCTCCCGCGCCAGCACCCGCCGCAACGCCTGCGCCGGCCGCCTCGCCGCCGCCGAGCGCTCCTGCCGTCGCTGCTCCCGCTCCGACACCGGCGCCAGTTGTCACTGCGCCTTCCGCACAGACACCCGCCGCTCCTGTCGTCAGTACGCCTCCCGTGCAGGCGCCCGCGCCCGTCGTCACCTCACCTCCCGCGCAAGCACCGGCTCCGGTTGTCACCGCGCCGCCGCTGCCGGAACAGAAGCCTGCGACGGAAGCGAAGAAGAAGGAAGGTCGGGAGCCTGCGAAGCAGCTCTTCTCCGAGAAGAAGCTGCCGTCGATCGGCAAGGCGATGGCGATCGGCTATTACCCGCGCGGCTGCCTGCAAGGCGCCGTGCCGCTGCCGGTGACCGGCAAGACCTGGCAGGTCATGCGCCTGTCGCGCAACCGCAATTGGGGCCATCCCGAACTCGTCAAATTCCTCGAGCGCTTCGCGCCCGCCGCCGCCAAGGCGACCGGCTGGCACGGCATTCTCGTCGGCGACATGGCGCAGCCGCGCGGCGGCCCGCTGCCGTTCGGCCACATGAGCCACCAGATCGGACTCGACGTCGACATCTGGTTCATGCCGATGCCGGGCCACACGCTGAGCAAGGACGAGCGCGAGAAGACATCGGCGATCAATCTCGTCGCCGACGACTGGAAGCACGTCAATCCGAAGACCTGGTCGCCGGCCGACGTCGCCTTCATCCGCACCGCCGCGGAGCAGCCCGAGGTCGAACGTGTGCTGGTGAATGCAGCGATCAAGAAAGAGATCTGCCGCATGCAGGGCGACAAGCATCCGGACTGGATGGAGAAGGTGCGTCCCTGGTACGGGCATCACGACCACATCCATGTGCGGCTGAAGTGCCCGGCGGACTCACCGAACTGCCGCAAGCAGCCGTCGGTGCCGGAGAGCGCTGGCTGCGGCGAGAAGGACCTCGCCTTCTGGTTCTCCGACAAGGTGCTGCACCCGAAGAAGAAGACGGGCGGCAAGCCGCCGAAGCCCTTGATGCTCGCGGACCTGCCGCCGGCCTGCAAAGGCGTGCTCGACGCTCCGGCCAAGACGATCAGCGCCGGCGTGCAGGACGTGCACTGAATTCTTCTTGTCGACCTATTGATCCTGTTATGGCCGGGCTTGTCCCGGCCATCTCGCTCAGGAGGGCATTGCCTTCCTAAGGGGGGTCACCGGGACAAGCCCGGTGACGACAGCGGAGAGACGTGAGCGCCTCGCAATGACGACTACGCCACCGGCAAAACGTTCGTGTATTTCACCTGCTCCAGCGCGAAGCTCGACTCGATCGAGGCGATGCCGTCGAGCCGCGTCAGCTTGGTCTTGAGGAAGCGTTCGTAGGCGGCGAGGTCGGGCACGACGACGCGCAGCCAGTAATCGCGCGGCCCGGTCATCAGGTAACACTCGAGCACTTCGGGCCAGCGCTGGATCGTCTTGGCGAAGCGATCGAGGTTCTCCTCGCCCTGCCGCTCGAGCTTGACCGAAATGAACACGCTGACCGGCAGGCCGACCGCGCGCTGGTCCAGCACGGCAACGTAGCGCGAGATCACGCCGGCTTTCTCCAGAAGCCGCACGCGGCGCAGGCACGGTGACGGCGACAGGCCGACCTTGTCGGCGAGATCGGCAAGACTCATGCGGCCATCGGCCTGGAGGTGGCGCAGGATCTTGAGGTCGGTGGGATCGAGCTTCGCAGGCTCTGGCATAATTCGCTCGTTCGGGCGGTATTTTTGGCAGAATACGCCAATCTGGCCCTCGGACCTAGCGTGAATTGGCAGGCATAGCCCGGCCTGAGCACCCATAATCTCCAATGCCGACCGATGCCTTTCTCCGCCTCATCCTGAGGAGCGGCCGCAGGCCGCGTCTCGAAGGATGGGGCGGCCCCATGGTTCGAGACGCGCTCCTGCGGAGCGCTCCTCACCATGAGGCCGGGAAGGGCTGCGGTCCGACCAAAAGGCGCGCAAGATCATGGCCAAGCACGACAGTCTCCCCATCCTCGCCGCGCTCGAGCGTAAGGTGCTGTGGCTGGCGAGCTGGATGATCCACAACGCCAATCACCTGCGCGACAACGCCGACGGGCTGAAGGTCGGCGGCCATCAGGCCTCGTCCGCCTCGCTCGCGACCATCATGACCGCGCTCTATTTTGACGTGCTCAAGCCGGAGGACCGCGTCGCGGTGAAGCCGCACGCCTCGCCGATCTTCCACGCCATCCAGTATCTGCTCGGCAAGCAGACGCGCGAACGCATGGAGGCCTTCCGCGGCTACAAGGGCGCGCAGAGCTACCCTTCGCGCACCAAGGACGGCGACGACGTCGACTTCTCGACCGGCTCGGTGGGCCTGGGCGTCGCGCAGACTTTGTTCTCGTCGCTGACACAGGACTACGTGCGCGCGCACGGCTGGGGCACCGACCGGCCTGAAGGCCGCATGGTCGCACTGATCGGCGACGCCGAGCTCGACGAAGGCAACATCTTCGAGGCGGTGCTCGAAGGCTGGAAGCAGGGCCTGCGCAATTGCTGGTGGGTTATCGACTACAACCGGCAGAGCCTCGACGCCGTCGTGCGCGAGGGCCTGTGGGAGCGCTACGAAAAGCTGTTCAAGAACTTCGGCTGGAACGTCGTCATCGTGAAGTACGGCTCGCTCCAGCAGGCGGCGTTCAAGGAGCCCGGCGGCGACAAGCTCAAGACCTGGATCGACAACTGCCCCAACCCGCTCTACTCGGCGCTGGTGTTCGCCGGCGGCGCGGCCTGGCGCAAGCGGCTCAATGACGAGATCGGCGACCAAGGCGACGTGTCGCGCCTCATCGAGAAGCGCTCCGACTCCGAGCTCGCGGCGCTGATGAACAATCTCGGTGGCCACGACCTGCCGGCGGTGCTGGATGCCTTCCACAACGCAACGAGCGACAAGCCGACCTGCTTCATCTGCTACACGGTGAAGGGCTTCGGCTTGCCGATGGCCGGACATAAGGACAATCACGCCGGGCTGATGACGCCGGCGCAGGTCGAGGCCTATCGCAAGGCGCAGAACGTGCGCGAAGGCCACGAGTGGGACAAGTTCGAGGGCCTGCCGCTCAGCGAAGGTGAGATCCAGGCATTCCTCGACCGCGTGCCCTTCGCGCAAGGCGGCGTGCGGCGGCTCGAGGCGCCGGCGCTGCCCGTGCCGGACAAGCTCGCCGTTGCGATCCAGCCGACCAT
>DASTGR010000029.1:0-5936 GCA_035718885.1 Pseudolabrys sp.
GCATCTCGGCGGCGCTCGGCAACATGGGCCAGGACGACTGGCGCTGGCACATGTACGACACCGTCAAGGGGTCCGACTGGCTCGGCGACCAGGATGCGATCGAATATCTCTGCCGTCAGGCGCCGGCCGCCGTCTACGAGCTCGAGCATTGGGGCGTGCCGTTCTCCCGCACGGAGGAAGGCAAGATCTACCAGCGCCCGTTCGGCGGCATGACCACGCACTACGGCAAAGGCACTGCGCAGCGCACCTGCGCGGCGGCCGACCGCACCGGTCATGCGATGCTGCACACCCTGTACGGCGCGGCGCTCAAGCATTCGGCCGAGTTTTTCGTCGAATATTTCGTCATCGACCTGATCATGGACGACGAGGGCGCCTGCCGCGGCGTGATCGCGCTCAAGCTCGATGACGGCACGCTGCACCGCTTCCGCGCCCAGACCACCATTCTCGCGACCGGCGGCTATGGCCGTGCCTATGCCTCCTGCACCTCGGCGCATACCTGCACCGGCGACGGCGGCGGCATGGCGCTGCGCGCCGGCCTGCCGCTGCAGGACATGGAATTCGTGCAATTCCATCCGACCGGCATTTATCCCGCCGGCTGCCTGATCACCGAAGGCTCGCGCGGCGAAGGCGGCTATCTCGTCAATGCGGAAGGCGAGCGCTTCATGGAGCGCTACGCGCCGTCGGCCAAGGACCT
This sequence comes from Pseudolabrys sp., assembly GCA_035718885.1. Classification (GTDB taxonomy): domain Bacteria; phylum Pseudomonadota; class Alphaproteobacteria; order Rhizobiales; family Xanthobacteraceae; genus Pseudolabrys. The sequence goes on from DASTGR010000029.1 coordinate 695, forward strand.
CGCCTCGCGCGACGTCGTTTCGCGCGCGATGACGATGGAAATCCGCGAGGGCCGCGGCGTCGGCAAGGAAAGGGACCACATCTTCCTGCACCTCGATCATCTCGATCCGAAGGTGCTGCACGAGCGTCTGCCCGGCATTTCCGAGACCGCGCGCATCTTCGCCGGCGTCGATGTGACGCGCGAGCCGATCCCGGTGCTGCCGACCGTGCACTACAACATGGGCGGCATCGCCACGAATTATCACGGCGAGGCGGTGACGCTGAAAAACGGCGATCCGGATTCGGTCATCCCGGGCCTCATGGCGCTCGGCGAAGCCGGCTGCGTCTCGGTGCACGGCGCGAACCGCCTCGGCTCCAACTCGCTGATCGATCTCGTCGTCTTCGGCCGTGCGGCGGCGCAGCGCTGCGCCGACATCCTGACGCCGGGCGAGAAGCAGGCGCCGCTGCCGGCGAACTCCGCCGACATGGCGCTCGACCGTCTCGACAAGGCGCGCTTCGCCTCAGGCGGCACGCCGACGGCGCAGCTCCGTCTCAAGATGCAGCGCGTGATGCAGAACAATTGCGCGGTCTTCCGCACCGGCGAGGTGCTCGAGGAAGGCTCCAAGTTGATCCAGGAAGTTTATGACGGAATGCCCGACCTCAACGTGTCGGACCGCTCGCTGATCTGGAATTCGGATCTGATCGAGACCCTCGAGCTCGACAATCTCGTTCGCCAAGCTGTGGTGACGATGGAGTCGGCGAAGAACAGAACTGAGAGCCGTGGCGGTCATGCGCGAGAGGACTTCCCCGACCGCGACGACACCAACTGGATGAAGCATACGCTGGCGTGGATGGACGAGAAGGGCAAGGTCACGATCGACTATCGCCCGGTGCACACCTACACGCTAACGAACGAAGTGTCGTACATCGAGCCGAAGCAGCGGGTTTACTAGATTTCCTGTCATTGCCGGGCTTGTCCCGGCAATCCCGATGAAGCGGGCAAGGCATTGCCCTCCCAAGCGAGATGGCCGGGACGAGCCCGGCCATGACAGCCGAGAGAGAAAGCGGAACAGTCATGGTCGAATTCACGCTGCCGAGAAATTCCAAGATCGTCGAAGGCAAGACCTGGCCGCACGGCCCGAAGGCGCAAGCCGGGAACGAAAGCGAATTCCGCATCTATCGCTGGAATCCGGACGCTCCGGAGAACCCGCATATCGACACCTACTATGTCGATCGGCACGACTGCGGGCCGATGGTTCTCGACGCCCTCATCTGGATCAAGAACAATGTCGATCCGACGCTGACCTTCCGCCGTTCCTGCCGCGAAGGCGTGTGCGGTTCTTGCGCGATGAACATCGACGGCACCAATACGCTCGCCTGCACCAAGGCGATCGACGACAACAAGGCGCCGGTGAAGATCTATCCGCTGCCGCACCAGCCGGTGGTCAAGGATCTGGTGCCGGATCTGAAGAACTTCTACGCCCAGTACGCCTCGATTGAGCCCTGGCTGCACACCGTGTCGCCGGCGCCGGAGAAGGAGTGGCAGCAAAGCCACGAAGACCGCGCCAAACTTGACGGCATGTACGAGTGCATCCTGTGCGCCTGCTGCTCGACATCGTGCCCGAGCTATTGGTGGAATTCCGACCGATATCTCGGCCCCGCCGCGCTGTTGCAGGCCAATCGCTGGGTCAAGGACTCGCGCGACGAGGCGACCGGAGATCGGCTCGACAATCTCGAGGATCCGTTCCGCCTCTATCGCTGCCACACCATCATGAATTGCTCGAAGGCGTGTCCGAAGGGCCTCAACCCGGCAAAGGCGATCGCCGAGTTGAAGAAGGACATGGTCGACCGGCAGCTGTAGGCCGCACCGGCGCAGGTCGATGTGCCCTCTCCCCTCCGTGGGAGAGGGCATTGAGAGAATCGCCAAGTGATGATGATGGGTGAGGGGGACAGCCCCCTCACCCATTCTTAGTTTTAGCGAGTGCTGCGGCCGCCCTCTCCCACAGGGGGAGAGGGCACAATTATTGGCGCCGCAAGAGAAGAGTGCCCGCAGCTCGGGTTGATGGAACTCGCGGAACCCCTTGCACGGGCGTACGTTACCGCCACGTGAACCAACAGACGGATCATGAATCGCGCATCTGGGACCTGCTGGAGCAAACCGGCGTCGGCATGCTGACGACCTGTTTTGACGACGGCTTGCGCGCGCGCCCGCTCGAAGCGCGACCCGATCGTGACGCAGGGATCATCTACTTCATTACCGACGTGCGAGGGCTCAAGGACGACGAGATCGAAGGCGATCCGCACGTCTGCTTCACGCTGACCAGCGCGCACGACAAGGCGTACCTCTCGATCACCGCGCACGCCTCGGTGATGCGCGATCCGCTGCTGGCCGCGAAGTACTGGAAGAAGACAGATGATGTCTGGTGGCCTGGCGGGCCGGAGGACAAGTACGTTCGCGTGCTCAGGCTCGAGCCGGCGCGGGCTGAACTGTGGGACGGCCCGTCGAGCAGTCTCGTTGCCGCTTACGAGTTCGCGAAAGCGCGGGCGACCGGCGAGAAGCCGAACCTGGGCGAAAATCGCAAAGTCACGATCGACATGGGCTGAGCGCGCGAACAGGAACGTTGTTCGCCGCCGCGCTTTGTCCCGCGAACAGCAATCGGGACGACAGCCATGACCGACGATACCCACCGCGTCTGGGAGCTGATGGAAAAATTCACCATCTGCATGATGAGCACCTGGGTTGGGCAGGAGCTCCGCGTGCGGCCGATGTCCGCCAACCTGAACCGCGAGCGCAACGAGATCTGCTTCCTCACCGACATGCGCTGGCATGCCGACGATGAGATCGCGAAATATCCGAAGCTCGCGCTCTCATTCGCAGACAATGGCGACCAGAAATACGTCGTGGTCTCGGGGCGCGGCGCGATCTCGAACGACCGCGCGCGCATCAAGGAGCTGTTCTCGATCCCGGAGAAGGCCTGGTGGGAGTCGGCGGATGATCCGAACATCCGCCTGCTGACCGTCACGCCGACCGGCGCTGAGTACTGGGACGGGCGCGGCAAGGTTGCGAGCTATTTGAGCATGGCCATGGCCGCGGCCACCGGCAGCCGCCCGGATGTTGGAGAAAAGCGCAAGGTATCCTTGAGTTAGAGCGTCATAAGAGCCCGCGACGATCGAGACATAACACAACTTTTGCTTGTACAGGTTGTGAGGTTGCCGCAAGCTTTTTCTCCGGTGGGGAGGGGCTTGTGCCGCGTAAGGTCGCCGCGCTCCTGTGTCTTATGGCGCTGACGGGCTGCGCACCGGTATCGCGGCTGCCCGATCTCGACGCGAAGGAGGTCGCGGCCGAGCAGCGGCGCGAGCAGATCGCGCAAATGCGCAGCTACTACGCCGCCGTTCACCGCGTCGACAGCGTCGCCTTCCGCCTCCGCGTCGCCAACCGCGTTTTCTGCAAGGACCGAATCTCGGCGCAGATCGGTCTCTACGAGGTGACTCCGCGGAGCCTGCCGCGGCATTTCCGTTCCTTCGCGGCTGAGGCGCTCGATCTCGCCTGGGCGCGCCCGACCGTCATCTCCGTGGCCGACGGGTCGCCCGCGGCGCAGGCCGGCATCCGCGATCACGACGAGATCATCGCGCTCAATGGCGAGCTCATCTCGCTGACCGGCACAGCGAACTGGATCGGCGGCTGGCTCAAGAAGAACGGTGACAAGCCCGTACGTGTCGATCTACGGCGCGACGGCGTCGACCGGACCGTGACGGTGACGCCGGTAGTCGCCTGTTCGATCCCCATCAATTACGTCGTGAGCGACGAGGCCAATGCCGCCACCGGCGACAAGGGCATCACCATCAATTCCGGCATGGTGGCGCTGGCGAAGACAGACGCACAGCTCGCGACCGTCATCGGCCACGAGATGGCGCACGCCAATCTCGGCCATCTCGACAAGCGGCGCATCAACGCTGCCATCGGCTTTGCCGGCGGGCTTGCGATCGACGTCGGCATCGTCGCTGGCGGGCTGCCGACAAACGGGGTGTTCACGCGCGAATTCATGCGCGGCGGCGCACGCGCCTTCAGCGTCCAGTTCGAGCGGGAGGCGGACTATGTCGGCGCCTATTACGCCGCGCGCGCTGGATACGATCTCGCCGGCACGGAAGAGCTGTGGTGGGCGATGGGGCAGCAATCGGATCCGAACAGTCTGCGCTTCGCCAAGACGCATCCGCTGGCGCCGGTGCGGTTCCTGCAAATGCGCGCGGTCGCAGCTGAGATCGCCGACAAGCAGCGCCGCTATCAGCCACTCGTCCCCGCGCTTAAAAGCGCGCACGCGTCGGCGGATTAAATTTCAGCTGCACTTCTTGGCGAGGCAGAATTTTTCCAACTCAGGCCACGGCCTGTAGGGCGCGCCGGTGCACTGGCCGGAATCCGCCTTCACGAGCTGGTTGACGTGGCCCGCGTAGAAATAAGCGACGCGCTCCTCAAGGCCGGTGTACTGCCCGTTAATGTCGCGGGAGTCGAAGCGCATGCAGACGACGTAGCGCTGCTCCGTTCCCGCCGCCTTCAGTATCGGTCCGGTGACCGAGGCCTGGCGAATGCCATTGGGGTTGTCGAGATTGCCGGTCAGCGTGTTGATGATCTCGTTCTGCCAGTCCGACGGAAAGATGTTGGGGTCGGGGCCTGGCGCCGTTCCCGACATGCTCGAGCAGGCGCCAAGTGCGGCGCCTACGGCGACCGTCAGCGTCAACAGCGCCAGCGTGCGCATGGCATCCCCCCTGTTGCGGCGGCCTCAGCCGCGCTTGAGCGTATTGCGCCGCTGCCCGAGCGTGCGCAGGCGCAGCGCGTTGAGCCGGATGAAGCCTTCGGCGTCCTTCTGGTCGTAAGCGCCCTTGTCGTCCTCGAAAGTGACCAGCGTCGAGGAGTAGAGCGAGGCGGGGCTGGACCGGCCGGTGACGATCACGTTGCCCTTATAGAGCTTGAGCTTGACCTCGCCCTCGACCAGCTCCTGCGACTTGTCGATCAGCGCCTGAAGCATCTCCCGCTCCGGCGCGAACCAGAAGCCGTTATAGATCAGCTCCGCATAGCGCGGCATCAATTCGTCCTTGAGATGGCCGGCGCCGCGGTCGAGCGTGATCGACTCGATGGCGCGATGCGCCTGCAACAGGATGGTGCCGCCGGGAGTCTCGTAGACGCCGCGCGACTTCATGCCGACGAAGCGGTTCTCGACGAGATCGATGCGGCCGATGCCGTTGTCGTGGCCGAGCTTGTTGAGCCGCGC
>DASTGR010000030.1:0-6359 GCA_035718885.1 Pseudolabrys sp.
CTCGACTTCGAGAGCGAAGAGGGCCGCCGCCTCGTGCGCAAGCTCGCCGCCAAGTCGGACATCCTGATCGAGAACTTCAAGGTCGGCGGGCTCGCCAAGTTCGGCCTCGACTATAAGAGCCTCAAGGACGAATGCCCGCGGCTGATCTACTGCTCGGTCACCGGCTTCGGCCAGGACGGGCCCTACGCCAAGCGCGCCGGCTACGACCTGATGGCGCAGGGCATGGCCGGCGTCATGGACCTGACCGGCATGCCCGACGGCGAGCCGACCCGCATCGGCATTCCGATGTCGGACATCTTCACCGGCTGCTATTCGGTGGTCGGCATCCTCGCCGCGCTCCAGGAGCGCCACCGCACCGGCAAGGGCGCCTATGTCGATACCGCGCTGGTCGATTCAACCGTCGGAGTCCTGTCCAACCAGGCGCTGAACTATCTCGTGTCCGGCAAGGTGCCGAAGCGCATCGGCAATGCGCACGCCAACATCGTGCCGTACCAGGTGTTCCCCACCGCCGACGGCTACGCGATCGTCGCCACCGGCAACGACGCGCAATATGTTAAATTCTGCAACGTGCTCGGCGCGACCGAGCTGGCGCAGAACCCGGCCTATGGCAACAATGTCGGCCGCCTCACCCACCGCGAGGAACTGATCGGCAAATTGTCGGCGCTGACGTCGAAGATGAAGCGCGACGACCTGTTGGCCAAGCTCGAGGCGCAGGGCGTGCCGGCCGGCCCGATCAACGCGGTCGATCAGGTGTTCGAGGACCCGCAGGTCATCCATCGCGGCATGAAGCTCGACCTGCCGAGCAAGGCGGCCAAGAAGGGCTCGATCCCCGGCGTCCGCACGCCGATCGTCATCGACGGCTGGCGCGCGGCGAGCGAGAACCCCGCGCCGCTGCTCGGCCAGCACACCGACGAGATCCTCAAGGAAATCGGCGAGGCGTGAGGCATTCGCTTCGACCGATGAGGTGCAAACTTAACGGCATCCACCTCTTGACGGTACGCGTTCCGTAACACATAATATTTGAATGATCCGGAGCTTCGCCGACCGCGCGACGGAACGGCTGTTTCGCGACGGCGATTGTCCGGGGCGCTGGCGGACCTTCGAAGCAGTCGCGCTGCGGAAGCTCGATATGGTGGACGCGGCGACGGCGCCTGCCGACTTGCGGTCGCCCCCGGGTAATCGGCTCGAAATGCTGAAGGGCGAGCGGGCGGGCCAGTACAGCATCCGGATCAACCGCCAATGGCGGCTGTGCTTCCGGTGGACCTCGGACGGCCCGGCCGACGTTGAAATCGTCGACTATCATTGAGGACAGCGCCATGCCGCGCAAACGAACGCATCCCGGCGAAATCCTGCGCGAGGAGTATCTCGTGCCGCTCGGAATGAGCGCGCGTGGTCTCGCCAAAGCGATTGGCGTGCCGCCGAACCGGCTGACCGAGATCATGCGCGGCGAGCGCGACGTCAGCGCCGACACTGCCATTCGGCTTGGCCGCTATTTCAAGACCGATCCACGGTTCTGGCTGAATCTGCAGACGTCATTCGATCTGTCGCAGGCCGAAGCAAAGAACGATTATTCGAAGATCGGCTCGGTCACCGCCGCGTGACGCGGCATACGTCCGCCGCCTACTTCGCCTCGAACTTGAGCGCGACGCCGTTGATGCAGTAGCGCAGACCGGTCGGCGGCGGGCCGTCCTCGAAGACGTGCCCGAGATGGCTGCCGCAGCGGCTGCAATGCACCTCGTCGCGCACCATGCCGTGGCTTTCGTCGACATCGCTCTCGACCGCGCCCGGGACCGGGTCGTTGAAGCTCGGCCAGCCGGTGCCGCTCTCGAACTTGAGCTTCGATTCGAACAGCGGCTGGTCGCAGGCGACGCAGCGGAAGGTGCCGGCCCGCTTCTCGTGCAGGAGCGCGCAGGAGCCCGGCCGCTCGGTGCCGTGCTGGCGCATGATGTAGAACTGCTCGGGCGTCAGGATCTCGCGCCACTCGGCGTCGCTATGGGTGACGGCGTACTGCTTGGCCATGCTGATCTTCCTCCCCTGCGGTCGGCCCGCATTATGTAGTCATCAGCGCGCCCCTCGGCGAGCCCCACCCCTTCACAAGCAAATGCCCGGCACGAGGCCGGGCATTCACGAGTTCGTGCGATGCGGTCGCCGCTATTCGGCCGCCGCCGCAGGGATGACGATGTCGCCCGGCTTCTTCGGGCGCAGCCGCACATAGACCTGGAGGCCGATGAGCAGCACGCACAAGGCCACGAAGACCGCCGAGATCGGCCGCTCGATGAAGACCATGATGTCGCCGCGCGAGATCAGCATGGCCCGGCGGAAGTTCTCCTCGAATCTCGGACCGAGCACGAAGCCCAGAAGAATGGGCGCCGGATGGAAGCCGAGACGCAGGAGGACGTAGCCGACGAAGCCGATCACCGCCATCTCGCCGACCTGGAACATGTCGTTGTTGGCGGCATAGACGCCGATGCACGCAAAGAACATCGCGCTCGGATAGAGGTACTTGTACGGGATCGTCAGAAGCTTCACCCAGATGCCGATCAGCGGCACGTTGAGCACGACCAGCATGATGTTGCCGATCCAGAAGCTGGCGACGAGACCCCAGAAGATATCCGGATGCTCCTTGATGAGCTGCGGACCGGGGACGATGCCCTGGATCATCAGCGCGCCGAGCAGGAGCGCCATGACGGCGTCGCCCGGGATGCCGAGGCTCATGGTCGGGATGAAGTCGCCCTGGATCGACGAATGCGTCGCCGCTTCCGGGCAGACCACGCCTTCGATCATGCCGGTGCCGAACTTCTCCGGAGTCTTCGATATCTTCTTTTCCGTCGCGTAGGCCACGAACGAGGCGATGGTCGGGCCGGTGCCGGGGATCAGCGAGCACAGGCTGCCGACCAGGGTGCCGCGGAACATCGGCGCGATCGTGCGCCGCCACTCCTCACGCGAGGGACGCATGTCCTTGAGCGTGACGTTGGCGTATTTGGCGTTGACCGTCGACACCTGGTTGACCGAGTTCATGAACTCGCCGATGCCGAACAGGCCGAGCGCCAGCGCGATCAGCTCGATGCCGTCGTCGAGATGGGTCATGGCGAAGGTGAAACGCTCCGACCCCGTTTCGATGTCGGTGCCGACGATGCCGAGCATCAGCCCGACCACCGTCATCGCCACGCCCTTGACCGGCGAACCGCGCGCCAGCGTCGACCCGGCCAGGAGGCCGAGCAACATCAGCGAACATATTTCGGCCGGTCCGAATTCCATCGCCACCCGCACCAGGACGGGCGCGAGGAAGATCATTTCGGTGATGCCCCATGAGGCGCCCACGAATGACGCGAACACAGTGGCGCCGAGCGCTGCGCCGCCGCGTCCCTGCTTGGTCATTGGGAAGCCGTCGAGACACGTGACCGCGTGCGGTGGATGGCACGGCAGGTTGAGCAGGACCGAACAGATCGCGCCGCCATATTGCGCGCCGTACATGACGCCGGCGAGCATCAGGATGGCGCCGACCGGCTTGATGCCGAAGGTCAGTGGCAGAAGGATCGAGATGGTGGCGAGCGGGCCCATGCCCGGCAGCACGCCGACCATGTTGCCGACGAGCACGCCGATGAAGCACCACATGATGTTGTGCGGCTCGAGCGCGACGCCGAAGCCGTACCACAGGTCCGTCAGGGCGGTTGATATCACAGGCCCCTCCAGGTCAGCACGGGCATCGGGATTTGCAGGACATAGGAGAACAGCGCGACACCGAACACGGTCACCAGCGCCGACAGGATGAGCGAGTTCTTCAGGGTCGCCTCACGGTCGCCCATCGCAGCGACGAAGACGCAGGCGAAGGTGCCCGGCGCCATGCCGAAATAAGCGCCGAACAGCATGAAGGCGAGCGGCGAGCAGAGGATCGCCCCCCAGGCCAGCCATTCGCGGTTTTCGGGCAGGATGTCCTCATCCTCGCCGTCGGCGGTGGCGAGCGAGCCGGCCGCAATCGCGATGCCGAGGCAGATGAGGATGACGCCGAGGGCGGTGGGCAGGAAGCCCGGACCCATGTGCATCAGGGTGCCGAGGCGGTAGCTCGGGCCCTTGAGCGACATGACGAGCCCGAACAGGATCATCAGCCCGCCGGCGTAGAAATCCTTCTTGCGGACGAGGCGTTCGATCAGGCCGACCGCCCCGCTATGATGTTGATGCGAGCTCAGAACGCATCCTCCCTTACGCTACTTTGTTGACCTTTTTTATCCCCGCACCAGCATTAAAGGCCGTATGGGGGACAATCAATCCCCGATCGCCGCGGGCAATTTCGTGCCGCGCAATCTTCGGGAAACCGTCGGCGTACCAATAGCATTGCGACCGGCTTTAGACCAAGGGCGAACACGAGTTTTCCGGCCTCCTGCAACCGGAAGCCGGCCGCCATATCCGGATCCGATACGTCCGTCTGTGACGAACCGGCCGCGGCCGGGCTCTATTCCCGGGTTGGGGCCGCTTTTGCCGGCGGCGCAATCGGCTATGGTGCGGCCGGTTCGAGACGAGGCCCATGGACGCCGACGCCACCCGCCGCCTGCATTATGTCACCGCCATCGCCTGCGGCGTGTTCGCGGCGCTGGCGCTGCACATCGTGCTGACCGTGTCCGGCCTCGGCATGGACCGGGCGCTGCGCGACGCAAGCCTCGGCGCGCAGGTGCAGCTCGTCGCATCATTGTCCTGGTGGGCGATCGCCGCGGCCGGCTTTGCCGGCGGCTGGGCCACCAGCGCCTACCTGATCGCGGCGGCGCGCGAGCGCACCTTCGTCTACAAGCTGGCGCAGCGGTTCCTGATCGCCATGGTGTTCGCGGTCGCCACCGCCGGCGGCGTCATGAGCAAGGGCGGCGAAGGCGGCGGCACGCCGGACGTGATCGCGGGCCTGACCGCGCTGGCGCTCGGCATCGTCACCGCCTATTGCGGCGCGCGGCTCGCTTATCTCAACGCCGAGCAGGTGTGAGGCCGTCACCCTGAGGAGCGAGGCGGCGCAGCCGCCGAGCCTCGAAGGGCCTCTGACTCACAAGCCCTTCGAGGCGCGGCGCGTTCGCGCCGCGCACCTCAGGGCGACGACCATCAATGGCTCGTATGCAGTTCCTCGACCTCTGCGTGCTCGGCGATGCCGGTGTCGCAGCGGTGCCCCTCGCCGGCTTCGAGCAAAGCGAGCGCTTCCTCCTCGCTCTCGGCGTCGACGCACCATTCCTCGGTACGCGTGACGACCATCGTCGCGTGGTAGGTGTTGAGTTTCTTCTTCGCGCGCTGGGCCATGGGCATCCTCGCTGGACTCCGCAGGGTTGAATCGGCGAATCAGCAAGAATGTTCCCACGGAAGCGCGGGCGCGTCTAAGCCCCGATCACAGGGAACGCACACGTTCGATGCCGTCGGCGCTCAGCGAGGCTTCGAGCGCGCCGCGGCCGATCAGGTAGTTGATGTGCGCCTGCGTCTCGGAGAAGGCGAAGCTCATCTGGTGCGGGTCCAGCGCCTTCGGAAACAGGACGGGCACGAGTTCCGCGGCCGAGTGCGGCGCGCCCTTGCAGGCCGACAGGATCATGTCGCAGCGCAGGTCGTGGTGGGCGATCAGTTCGTCGGCGCGGGTATGGAGGCCGTAGAAGGGCAGTTGATGCCCGGGCAGCACGAGGACGTCCGGCGCGACCTGCTCCTTCAACCCGCGGAGCGAGTTCAGATACTGTGCAAGCGGGTCGCCGTCGGGATCGACCGCCCAGACGCTGACATTGGGCGTGATCTTTGCGAGCACCTGGTCGGCGGCGAGGAACAGCCCGTCAGCCTCCGAGAGCAGCATGATCTGTTCCGGCGCGTGGCCTTCGCCGGACATGAGCCGGTAGTTGCGGCCGCCGACGGTGAGCGTGTCGCCGGCGAGGATGCGGCGGAAGGTCGGCTCCAGCGGATGCACGAGCCTGAGATATTCGTGCCCCCGCGTCGCCACCATCGCAGCCGCTTCCGGCGCCAGACCGTGCCGCAGATAGAAGTCGCGGTAATGCTCGCCCTCGAGCGAGTCGGGCCGGATCGAGATGTTGATCGAGGAGAGATAGGTCGTCAGGCCGGCATAGAGCGGCGCGTCGAAACGACGGCAGAGCCAGCCGGCCAGCCCGATATGGTCGGGATGGAAATGGGTGACGATGATTTTCGTGAGCCGCTTGCCGCGCAGCGCGCCGACGAACAGTTTCTCCCAGGCGGCGCGGCTGTCCGGCGTGTCCACGCCGGTGTCGAGCACGGCGAAGCCGCCCTCGTCCTCGATCAGATAGACGTTCACGTGGTCGAGCCGGAACGGCAGCGGCAGGCGCGTCCACAGGATGCCGTCGGCGACCGCGATCGCCTCGCCCGGCGCCGGCGGCGCG
>DASTGR010000031.1:0-3719 GCA_035718885.1 Pseudolabrys sp.
CTGAGCTCGAGACGGCGCCGGGCTTCATCCAGGCCTTTCTCGATGCCGGCAAGGCGCCGGAAGTGGGCGCGAAGCTGAAACAGAGCGCGCTCGCCGCGACGCTCGATCAACTCGCCCATGCGGGGCTCGACGACTTCTACCGCGGCGACATCGGCCGCGAGATCGCCGGCGATCTCGCGCGCATCGGCTCGCCAGTGACGCGCGAAGACTTCGAGCGCTTCCGCGCGACGGTGGAGGCCCCGCTCTCGGTCCAGACGCAATGGGGCATACTCTACAACGCGCCGCCGCCGACGCAGGGGCTCGCCTCGCTGATCATCCTCGCGCTGTTCGAGCGGCTGCGCGTCGACAAGGCCGAGACCTTCGAACACGTGCACGGCATCGTCGAAGCGACCAAGCGCGCCTTCCGTGTGCGCGACCGCGTCGTCACCGATCCGGATCGCATTACGACGCCGTTGGATCGTTTCCTCACGCCCGCCTTCCTCGACGAGCAGGCGGCCAAGATCGACATGCGCAGGGCGGCGAAGTGGCCGGCGCCTCATGGCGAGGGCGACACGATCTGGATGGGCGCGGCGGACGCGTCCGGCCTCGTTGTCTCCTATATCCAGTCGCTCTACTGGGAGTTCGGCTCAGGCTGCGTGCTGCCGTCGACCGGCATCCTGATGCAGAACCGCGGCGCGAGCTTCTCGCTGGAGCCCGGCGCGGTGAATGCGCTGGCGCCCGGCCGCCGCCCGTTCCACACGCTCAATCCGGCGCTCGCCGCGCTGAAAGACGGCCGCGTCATGGCCTACGGCACGATGGGCGGCGACGGCCAGCCGCAGACGCAAGCCGCGCTGTTCACGCGGCACGTCGTCTACAAGCAGCCGCTCGACCGTGCGCTCGATGCGCCGCGCTGGCTCTTGGGCCGCACCTGGGGCTCGACGCACACGAACTTGCGCATGGAGTCGCGTTTCGACGGCAACCTCATCGACCGCATGATGTCGGCCGGCCACGACGTCGCCGTGCTTGGCGAGCCATACTCCGACACGATGGGGCACGCCGGCGCAGTGGTGCTGCATGCCGACGGCACGCTCGAGGGCGGCCACGATCCACGCGCCGACGGCGGCGCCGCGGGGGTATAGCTCTTCTTCCGGCAAATGTCGTTGTGCCCTCTCCCCTTGTGGGAGAGGGCATTGAGAGACTTTCAAAGTTCTCTGACGGGTGAGGGGGGTTCTTTTCTCTTCCCCCTCACCCATTCTTTTTAGCCTGACCGCTGCGGCTGCCCTCTCCCACGAGGGGAGAGGGCACAATAACGAAACGCGCGAAGACGACGGGAACACGAAGAGATGTTCTAGTATTCATCCCGCGCGGCATTAGGTTCGCCCCAACAGGGATTCGGAACCCGTGCCGCACGACCACAGCCACGACCATTCGCAGCATAGCCACGGCGGTCATGGGCACGACCATGCGCCCCCGGACCATTTTAGTTGGCCCTTTGCCATCGCTACGGCGCTGAACCTCGCGCTGGTGATCGGCCAGGTCTGGTATGGCTTCGCGGCCAATTCACTCGCATTGCTCGCCGACGCCGGCCACAACTTCGGCGACGTGATGGGCCTGGTGATGGCCTGGGGCGCGATCGTCATTGCCGGCTGGCGGCCGAGCAACCGTTTCACGTTCCGCATGCACGCGGCGTCGATCCTGTCCGCCTTCGCCAATGGCCTGATTCTGCTGGTGGCAACCGGCGCGATCGCCTGGGAGGCGATCCTCCGCTTCCGCGAGCCCGAGCCGGTTGCCAGCACCACGGTGATCGCCGTCGCGGTTCTGGCGGTCGTCGTCAATGGCGTCTCGGCCTGGCTGCTCAACCGCGGCGACAAGTCCGACATCAACGTGCGCGGCGCCTTCCTGCATATGCTCGCCGATGCCGGCGTCTCCGTCGCTGTCATCGTCGCAGCGCTCGGCATCAAGTTCACCGGCTGGCAGTGGCTCGATCCGGTGGCGAGCCTGCTGATTTCGGCGGTGATCCTCTGGGGCACCTGGGGGCTGTTGCGCGAGTCGATCCGGCTGACGCTCAACGCCGCGCCGAGCGACATCAATCCGCATGACGTTCGTCAATATTTGTCCTCGCTGCCGCAGGTGGAGAGTGTGCACGACCTGCACATCTGGGCGATGAGCACGAAAGAGACGGCCATGTCCTGCCATTTGGTGACGCCGGCCGGTCACCCGGGCGATGATTTCCTGAAGGACGTCGCGCACGAACTCGATCATCGCTTCGAAATCTGCCACGCGACGATCCAGATCGAGCTTGCCCCCGGCGGCTGCAACCTCCGCTGCGACCAGGCGGCGTGAGGCGTTAACCGCGCTGCCGCCGCCTCGATTCCGCCGCAGACGGCAGTGCTATAGTGTGGCCCGCGCGCAGGGGGTGCGCGCGATATCCGGATTTTCCATGTTTTTGCGACTGCTTTGCGCCGCCGTCTTCATCGCGCTTGCCGCACCGGCCTCGGCGCATCCACACGTTTGGATCACGATGAAGAGCGAAGTGCTGATCGGGCCGGACGGCGTCGTCACCGGCATCCGTCACCACTGGGCGTTCGACGACATGTTCTCGGCCTTTGCGCTTCAGGGCACGGAGAGCAAGGAGAAGGGCAAGTACACGCGCGACGAACTGGCGCCGCTCGCAAAGGTGAACGTCGAGTCGCTGAAGGACTACGACTACTTCACCTACGCGTCCGCGGACGGCAAGAAGATCGAATTGCTGCCGCCGACGTCGGATTACTGGCTCGACTACAACGACTCGGTGCTGACCCTGAATTTCACGCTGCCGGTGAAGACGCCGGTGAAGGCGAAGGAGCTCAAGTTCGACATCTACGATCCCTCGATCTTCATCGACTTCGCTTTCGATAAGACCGAACCGGGCAAGATCGTCGGCGGCAACCACTGCAAGATGGACGTGGTCTATCCGCGCGAGATGACCTTCGCCGAAGGCAAGGCCTTGAGCGACATCCCGGCCGACCAGCCGAACCTGACGATGGCCTGGGGCGAGAAATTCGCCAACAAGCTTCTGGTACACTGTCCGTGAGTCTTCCGCGGGGGCGGCGGCCTGGGGCTTGTCCGATGACGCGATCGATGTCGCCGCTCGCGCGTTGCGCGCTCGCGGTTTTCGCCGTGGCGCTGGTCTGCATTGCCGCCGACGCGGCACTGGCGCAGCCGTTCGGCATGCCGCGCGGCGCTGCGCCGCCGCCCGCGCCGGTCGGAGGGCTGACGGGCTACATCCTCGCCAAGCAGGCGGAGTTCTATCGGCTGCTGTCGGGCACGATCCGCGCCGCCAAGGCCGACGGCAGCGCCGGCTGGACGCTGCTTGGCATTTCGTTCCTTTACGGCATCTTCCACGCCGCCGGCCCGGGCCACGGCAAGGCGGTGATCTCGTCCTATCTCGTCGCCAATGACGAGACCTGGCGGCGCGGCATCATTTTGTCGTTCGCGTCCGCGCTTCTTCAGGCGCTCACCGCGATCGTCATCGTCGCTATCGCTGCGGTGCTGCTCAATGCCACCGCCAAGGCGATGGGCGACACCGTGCGGGTGGTCGAAATCGTCGGCTATTCGCTGATCGTGCTGATCGGATTGCGGCTCCTGTGGGTGAAGGGGCGGGCCCTGCTGCGCCTGTTGCGGCCGCAGGCGGCGCCGGTGCATCGCGGCCATGATCATCACGGGCACGATCATCATCACCACGATCACGCGCACGATCA
>DASTGR010000032.1:0-15338 GCA_035718885.1 Pseudolabrys sp.
CGTGACGCCGCCCTTTTCGGCGAGCGCGACCGCTTCACCAAAGGCGATCACCTCGACCATCAACAGCAGATTGACGGCGATCTTCATCTGGCAGGCAAGGCCATTGCCGCCGATGCGCGTGACCTTCGGGCCGATGGCGAGTAGCACGGGCTTGGCGCGCTCGAAGGCTTCTTCGTCGCCGCCGACCATAATGGAGGCATGGCCTGCCTTCACCGTCACCGGCGAGCCGGAGAGCGGGCCGTCGAGCATGATCGCCCCGGCTTTGGCGAACTCGGCGGCGACCGCGCGGCTCTCGTCCGGCTCGATCGTGCTCATGTCGACGTAGATGCCGCCTTTCTTGAGCCCCGAGACGATGCCGTCGGGTCCGAGCGCGCAGGCGCGCACGGCCTTCGCGTCGGTGACGATGGAGAAGACGATGTCGGCGCCTTGCGCGGCCGCGCGCGGCGTGTCGGCCCAGCGCATGCCGGCGGCAATCAGGTCGCCTGCCTTGTCGCGCGACCGGTTCCAGCCGGTGACGGTGTGACCGGCGGCCATCAGCCGCGGCACGATGAGCGAACCCATCGCACCCAATCCGACAAAACCAAGATTCATGACCGCGTGCCCTGTTTCGGGCGCGCAGTATTCACCGGCGGCACGGATAATGCGAGGGACCGCGCTTAAGGTGCCGCTGGGCTGTGATTTGCCCAACGCCGCGCATGGGCAACCGGACTTAAGGCAGCTTGTCGTAACCTTCGCCGAAGCCGGCGAGCGACATCGGGAAGCCGATGCCTTCCTCAGGCGTCTGGAAGATGATGAAGGTCGCCTGCTTGCCGTTGCGCAGCTTGCCGATGAGGGTGTCGTCCATCACCACCTCGGCAATGCAGCCGTTCGGCAGGCAACGCACGAAGCCGGCGCGGCCGATATCGTCATTGTCGATCTTCAGGCCGAGCCCCGACGGCAACAGGACACCGAGCGGCGCCACGACGCGCATGAGCCGGCTCTTCGCATCGGCGGTTTTCAGCACGATGACAGTGAGTCCGACATTGGCGCGGTCTTCCGCCACCACACTCTGGATCAGCGCGCATTGTTCGGACTTGGCGCCGGGCGGCGTGTCGCAGCGAATCTGCCAGTCCTTGTGCACCGACTTGACCGCGCCTTGAGCGAGAAGGGCCTGCGGCAGGAAGAATGCCAGGAGGGCGGCAGCGAGTGCCGCCGTGCCGAACATTGTCTTCGCCCTGACCAGGAGGCGATCGAAAAAGCCCATAAGTCCAGTCCCTTGGCCCGGCGCGCGGCGCGGCGCCTCAGCGGCGCCGACTGCCGAATCGTGCCCGGCTTCTTGTCTCCCCGTCGCCCCCGTTGGCTCACGCCGGGCCTGCCCTGTCAAGCGACGCCGACCGTACGGACAACCGCAGGTGAATCCGCGCACGTAAGCCGCCCCGGAATGGCGTAAATGCGGCGGCGCAAGGGGATTGGGGGTAAGCGCGCCGCGGCTGCCGCCGTCGCAATCTGGCGCATTGCGGCAGCTTCGGAATTGTGGTTTGAGAGGCCGGGATTTCCCCGCCCGAAGCACCGTTCAAGCTGCCACGCCCGTGGCAAAGTGCCGTGCTCAGAGGGGTTTCCGGCCGAACATCACGCCTGCGGTGGGCGGCAAAAGGAGCCTTGATTCGCAAGGCCATTTTCTCGTCGAGGAGAGCAGTCGACAATGCTGTTGCTCAAGCGGTTGGTCGCATTCGTGGTCACCAGCGTGGCCGTATTCGCCGGAGGCGCCGCGGCCTATGCCGCCAACGAGGCGACCGGCCAACCTCATCCCTGGCAGCTCGGGCTCCAGGCACCGGCGACGCCGGTGATGGATAACATCGTCTGGTTCCACGACTTCCTGTTATGGCTCACCGCCGCGATCGCGCTGTTCGTGCTGGTGCTGCTCGTCCTGGTCGTGGTGAAATTCAACGCGCGCGCCAATCCGGTGCCGTCGCGCACGACGCACAACACCTTCATCGAGGTGATCTGGACCGTCGTTCCGGTGCTGATCCTGGTCGCGGTCGCGGTGCCGTCGTTCCGCCTGCTCTTCTACCAGCTGAACGTTCCGAAGGCTGACCTGACGGTCAAGGCGACCGGCAAGCAGTGGTTCTGGAGCTACAGCTACCCCGACCAGAAGATCGAGTTCGACTCGCTGCTTGTGCAGGACAAGGACCTCAAGCCCGGCCAGCCGCGCCTCCTGACCGTCGACAACGAACTGGTCGTGCCGGTCAACAAGGTGGTGCGCGTGCAGACCACCGGCGCCGACGTGATCCACTCCTGGGCGGTGCCGTCCTTCGGCGTGAAGATCGACGCCATTCCCGGCCGCCTCAACGAGACCTGGTTCAAGGCCGAGCGCGAGGGCACCTATTACGGGCAGTGCTCGCAACTGTGCGGGCGCGACCACGCCTTCATGCCGATCGCCGTCCATGTCGTCAGCGACAAGGATTTCGCCGCGTGGCTCGAGCAGGCGAAGAAGAAGTTTGCCAGCGACGACAGCCGCCCGACCGAGGTCGCCGCGGCCGAGGCCAAGTGACACATACTCAAAGCCGAATATAATACGGTAGCGACGACAATCTTCTGCGAAGGGTAATGACGATGGCGAGCAACACGGCGGCAGCCCACGGCACTCACGACGCGCACGAGCATCATCCGACCGGATGGCGCCGCTTCGTCTATTCGACGAACCACAAGGACATCGGCACGATGTACCTCGTGTTCGCGATCATGGCCGGTGTCATCGGCGCGCTGATGTCGATCGCTATCCGGGCCGAATTGCAGAATCCCGGCATCCAGTTCTTCCCGTCGTCGCACGAGTACGACGTGTTCGCTACGGGTCACGGTCTGATCATGATCTTCTTCATGGTCATGCCGGCGATGATCGGCGGGTTCGGCAACTGGTTCGTTCCGCTGATGATCGGCGCGCCGGACATGGCCTTCCCGCGCATGAACAACATTTCGTTCTGGCTGCTGCCGGCCTCGTTCGCCCTGCTGCTGACCTCGATGTTCGTCGAGGGCGAACCCGGTTCGCTTGGCGCGGGCACCGGCTGGACGCTTTATCCGCCGCTGTCGACGTCCGGCCATCCGGGTCCTGCGGTCGATTTCGTCATCCTGTCGCTGCATCTCGCCGGCGCTTCGTCGATCCTCGGCGCCATCAACTTCATCACCACGATCTTCAACATGCGCGCGCCGGGCATGACCCTGCACAAGATGCCGCTGTTCGTGTGGTCGATCCTCGTGACGGTGTTCCTGCTGCTCCTGTCGCTGCCGGTGCTCGCCGGCGCGATCACGATGCTGCTCACCGACCGCAACTTCGGCACCACCTTCTTTGCCGGCGACAATGGCGGCGATCCGCTGCTGTTCCAGCACCTGTTCTGGTTCTTCGGCCACCCCGAAGTGTACATCCTGATCCTGCCGGGCTTCGGCATGGTCTCGCAGATCGTGTCGACCTTCTCCAAGAAGCCGGTGTTCGGCTATCTCGGCATGGCCTACGCCATGGTCGCGATCGGCGGCATCGGGTTCGTCGTCTGGGCGCACCACATGTACACGGTCGGGCTCTCGACCGGAGCGCAGGCCTACTTCGTCGCCGCGACCATGGTCATCGCGGTGCCGACCGGCGTGAAGATATTCTCCTGGATTGCCACGATGTGGGGCGGCTCGATCGAATTCCGCGCGCCGATGCTTTGGGCGATGGGCTTCATCTTCCTGTTCACCGTCGGCGGCGTCACCGGCGTCGTGCTGGCGAATGCCGGCGTCGACCGTGTGCTCCACGACACCTACTACGTCATCGCGCACTTCCATTACGTGCTGTCGCTCGGCGCGGTCTTCGCCATCTTCGCGGGCTGGTACTACTGGTTCCCGAAGATGAGCGGCTACATGTACAATGAGACCATCGCGAAGGCGCACTTCTGGGTCATGTTCATCGGCGTGAACCTGATCTTTTTCCCGCAGCACTTCCTCGGCCTCGCCGGCATGCCGCGTCGTACCGTCGACTACCCGTTGGCCTTCCACGGCTGGAACGAGGTCTCGTCGTTCGGCTCTTACATCGCAGGCATCGGCCTCCTGATCTTCCTGTACGGTCTCATCGAGGCCTTCGTGAAGAAGCGCGTCGCTGCTGACAATCCGTGGGGTCCGAGCGCGACGACGCTGGAGTGGACCCTGTCCTCGCCGCCGCCGTTCCATCAGTTCGAGACGTTGCCGCGGATCAAGTAAGCCTATCGCGTGGCCCCGTAACCGCGGGGCCACGCGCCAGATTTCGGGAAGCACGTGTAGATGTCGTTCGTCAGCGAAGGCGCAAAACTGTCCGGATCCGAGCTCGGCTTTGCCGAGCCGAGCCTGGCGAGCGTCTCGGACTACCTCGCGCTCCTCAAGCCGCGGGTGATGTCGCTGGTGATCTTCACGGCGCTGGTCGGCCTTGCCGTCGCGCCGGGCCACATGAATCCAATCACGGCCTTCACCGCGCTTCTGTGCATCGCCGTCGGCGCCGGCGCGTCCGGCGCGCTGAACATGTGGTACGACGCCGACATCGACGCGGTGATGACCCGCACGTCGCGCCGCCCGGTGCCGATGGGCCGCATCAAGCCGGGTGAGGCGCTCGCCTTCGGTCTGACTCTGTCCGGCTTTTCGGTCGCGACGCTGGGCCTGCTGGTCAACTGGACCGCGGCCGGCCTGCTCGCCTTCACCATCTTCTTCTACGCCGTCGTCTACACGATGTGGCTGAAGCGCTCGACGCCGCAGAACATCGTCATTGGCGGCGCCGCGGGCGCCTTTCCGCCGATGATCGGTTGGGCGGCGGCGACGGGTTCGGTGTCGCTCGAGCCTGTGCTGCTGTTCCTCATCATCTTCTTCTGGACGCCGCCGCATTTCTGGGCGCTGGCGATCTACAAGAAGAGCGATTATGGCCGTGCCGGCGTGCCGATGCTGCCGAACGTTGCCGGCGACACGCACACGCGACTTCAGATCCTGCTCTATACGCTCGTCCTCGTGCCGCTCGGCGTCGCGCCCTGGGCGCTCGGCTTCGCCGGCCCGATCTACGGCGTCGTCTCCGGCATTACCGGCGCGATCATGCTGCTGCTCGCCGTGCAGGTCTTCCGCGAGCCGTCGCCGGCCGAGCGCGCCTGCCGCAACATGTTCGCCTTCTCGATCCTGTACCTGTTCCTCTTGTATGCGGTGCTGCTGGTCGAGCGTGGATGGGGCGGGCTTCTGGCCCGGCTGGCCGCGTGAGCATCGAGGCTGTCATGACCGAGCCGCGCAAAGACGAGGAGGAGGGCATCGTCCTCAACGAGGCGCAGAAGCGCGCCCGCCGCTCGCGCTCGATCGCCATTGCCGTGGCGCTCGGCGCCTTGGTCATCCTCTTCTACATCATGACGCTGGTGAAGGGTCCCGGCGTCCTTATGCGACCGATCTGACGGTGGAGCCCGGACCGCCAATGGCCTCGCCCAGAACCACCCGCCCGACACGGACGCTGCGCCGCGACATGACCGTCGCGACGATCTGCGGTGCGGTTGTCGCGCTGATGATCGGCGCCGCCTACGCTTCGGTGCCCTTCTACAACTGGTTTTGCCGCACCACCGGCTATGCCGGCACGACGCAGGTCTCGGAGAAGGCGCCCGACCACGTACTCGGGCGGACGCTCACGATCCGCTTCGACAGTAACGTTGCTCCCGGTCTGCCGTGGAAGTTCGAGCCGCAAGAAAACGAGATCAACGTGCGCATCGGCGAAGTGACGACCGCGCACTACAAGGTCACCAACATGGCCGCGCGCGAGATCACCGCGCAGGCCGGCTACAATGTGTCGCCGCCGCAGATCGGGGGCTATTTCAACAAGATCAATTGCTTCTGCTTCACCCAGCAGACGATGAAGCCGGGCGAAACGCGGGAGATGACGGTGGTGTTCTACGTCGATCCATCGATCGCAAAGGACAGCGATCAGGACAACCTGAACACCATCACTCTGTCCTATACCTTCTATCGCATCCCCAATCCGGAGAAGCCGGTGGCCCAGGTGCCGCAGGCTGATCCCAAATCGAGCAAGCTCTAACGGCTTAAATCAGCCGATCGGCCGCCGGCGCCGATCGAGCACGGGACTTGAACGGAGACGACGATGGCTGAGGCTCATATCAAGCATCACGACTACCACCTGGTCGATCCGAGCCCGTGGCCGGTGGTCGGCTCGCTGTCGGCCTTCATCATGGCGGTGGGCGCCATCTCGTGGATGCATCACATGTTCGCCGGCGCGCCGTTCGTGTTCGGCCTCGGCGTCATCGGCGTGCTTTACACCTTCATCGGCTGGTGGCGCGATGTGGTCCGCGAGGCGGAGTTCGGCGGCTATCACACGCGTGTCGTGCAGATATCGCACCGCTACGGCATGATCCTGTTCATCGCCTCCGAGGTGATGTTCTTCGTCGCCTGGTTCTGGGCCTACTTCAACACGGCGCTGTTCCCCGACGCCGCCAAGGAAATCGGCCGCCTCGCCTTCACCGGCGGCGTGTGGCCGCCGAAGGGCATCGCGACCTTCGACCCGTGGCACTTGCCGCTCCTGAACACGCTGATCCTGCTCACCTCGGGCACCACGGTGACCTGGGCGCACCACGCGCTCCTCGAGAACGACCGGCAGGGCCTCAAGTGGGGCCTGATCCTCACCATCCTGCTCGGCGGCACCTTCACCTGCGTGCAGGCTTACGAATATTCGCACGCCGCGTTCGCTTTCAGCGGCAATATCTACGGCGCCACCTTCTTCATGGCGACCGGCTTCCACGGCGCGCACGTGCTGATCGGCACGATCTTCCTGATCGTCTGCCTCGTGCGCACATTGCGCGGTCACTTCACGCCGACCCAGCATCTCGGTTTCGAGTTCGCCGCCTGGTACTGGCATTTCGTCGACGTGGTGTGGCTGTTCCTGTTCGCCTGCATTTACGTGTGGGGCGCGGGCCTGCCGCATCCGGAGTGAGCGCCGGCGCACGGCTATGAAATAAGGGCGGCGTCATAGCGCCGCCCTTTTGTTTTGAGAGACGCGAAAAATGACAGAGCAGCCATTGTCGAAATCGATCATGCGCGGCCTGAGCGGCCATTGCCCGCGCTGCGGCGAAGGCGGGCTGTTCACGGGCTTCCTCGGCCTGCGCCGGGGGTGCGACCGCTGCGGGCTGGACTACGGCTTCGCCGATGCCGGTGACGGCCCCGCCGTGTTCATGATCCTGATCGGCGGCTTCATTGTCGTCTTCGCGGCGATGGCGGTCGAGGTCGTCTATTCGCCGCCGTACTGGGTGCACGCCGCGCTGTGGATCCCGCTGATCCTTCTGGTGACTCTCGCGCCGCTGCGGCCGCTGAAAGGCCTCCTGATCGCGCTGCAATTCCACCACAAGGCCGCCGAGGGCCGCATCGAGCGGCGGAGCGGCTCGTGACGAAGCGTGCGTCCGGCCCCGGATTCATCGCGACGACGCTCGTCACGCTGGTGTGCCTTGCGATCCTGATCGGACTCGGGGTCTGGCAGCTCCAGCGCAAGGTCTGGAAGGAAAATCTCATCGCGGCGATGACGTCGCGGCTCGCCGCGCCGGCACAGCCGCTGCCGCAGCCATGGACGAGCTTGACCCAGGACGCGGGTGAATTCCGCCACGTCGCCTTCACCGCGACGTTCGCTCCTGGCGAGGAGGCGCTGGTCTATACGCCGGGCTCGGCTCTGCGCGCGGACATCAAAGGCCCGGGCTATTTCGTGTTTGCACCGGGCAAGCTTGCCGACGGTCGCACCGTCGTCGTCGATCGTGGGTTCATCCCGCTCGATCGCAAGGACAAGGCCGCCCGCGCGCAAGGCGAGCCGCAGGGGCCCATCAACGTCGTCGGCTATCTGCGCTGGCCGGAAAGCCGCGGCCTGTTCACGCCGGCCGACGACGTCAAAGGCAATGTCTGGTATCTGCGCGACCCCGCGGCAATGGCGGCGGCCCGGCACTGGGGCGATGTGGCCGCGTTCTACGTCGATCAGGAAGCGCCGGTCCCGCCTGGCGGCTTGCCGGCGCCCGGCAAGATCGTCGTCAACCTGCCCGACAACCACCTGCAATACGCGATCACTTGGTTCGGTCTGGGTGCCGCGCTCGTCGGAGTCTACGGCTTCTGGGTGTTCGGCCGGTTCCGCCGCCCGGCCTGAGGTTTCCTTGTACAAGCCTATCGCGGCCGTTAGTGTGGCTCGGCGCGATCGCTCGCTGCCATGAAAACATAAGAAGATACAATGCGTTACGTCTCAACCCGGGGCGAGGCCGCTCCGCTCGATTTCGTCGAGGTGATGCTGGCGGGGCTGGCCCGCGACGGCGGGCTCTATGTGCCGGAGACATGGCCTACGGTCATGAACGACGAGATCGCCGGCTTTGCCGGACGCCCTTATGCCGAGGTCGCGACCGAGGTCATCCGCCGCTTCACCGGCGGCACGATCTCCGACGCCGACCTCGCACGCATGGCGCAGGAGGCCTACGGCACGTTCCGCCATCCGGCGACCGCGCCGCTGACGCAGCTCAATCCCGGCCTCTTCGTGCTCGAACTGTTCCACGGGCCCACGCTCGCCTTCAAGGATCTGGCGATGCAGCTCGTGGCGCGGCTGATGGACCACGCGCTGCGGCAGCGGGGCGAGCGCACGACGATTGTTGTTGCCACCTCCGGCGACACTGGCGGTGCCGCCGTCGAGGCGTTCCGCGGCCGCGACCAGGTCGATCTCGTCGTGCTGTTCCCGCACGGCCGCATCTCCGAGGTGCAGCGGCGGATGATGACCACCGCGCCGGAGGGGAATGTCAGCGCTGTCGCCATCGAAGGCACCTTCGACGACTGTCAGGCGTTGGTGAAGTCGATGTTCAATCATCACGCCTTCCGCGACCGGGTCAGCCTGTCCGGCGTCAATTCGATCAACTGGGCGCGGATCGTGGCGCAGACGGTGTATTATTTCACCGCCGCGGCCGCGCTCGGCGCGCCGCACCGCAAGGTCGCCTTCACGGTTCCGACCGGCAATTTCGGCGACGTCTATGCCGGCTATGTGGCGCAGAAGATGGGGCTGCCCATCGACCGGCTGATGGTCGCGACCAACGTCAACGATATCCTCGCGCGCACCTTCGCGACGGGCACTTATGAAGTGCGCGGCGTGCAGGCGACCACCTCGCCGTCGATGGATATTCAGGTCTCGTCCAATTTCGAGCGCCTTCTCTTCGACGCCTACAAGCGTGACGCCGGCGCGGTTCGCAATTTGATGAATTCGCTGGCGCAGTCGAAGCGCTTCTCGGTGTCGGCGCACGCGCTCGAAGCGATGCGCGAACTCTTCGCCGCCGGCCGCGCCGACGAGCAGGAGAGCGCCGCCACCATCCGCGCCTGGATGCGCGAGGCCTCCTACTGCGCCGATCCGCACACGGCGGTGGCGCTCGCGGTCGCCGAGAAGGAGCCGCGCGATCCGACTGTGCCCATGGTCGTGCTCTCGACCGCGCACCCGGCGAAATTCCCCGACGCTGTGAAGTCCGCCTGCGGACGGTGGCCCGCGTTGCCCGACTGGGTCGGCGACCTCAACGCGCGGCAAGAGCGCATCACGGTGCTGCCGCCGGACCAGCCGGCGGTCGAGAAGTTCGTGGCGAGCGTTTCGCGCGCCGCGCAGGAAGGAGCAGCGGCATGAGCGTCGAGGTCACCCGTCTTCCGTCCGGTCTCGCCGTCATCACCGACAGCATGCCGCATCTCGAATCGGCCTCGCTCGGCGTCTGGATCGGCGCGGGCAGCCGCGACGAGCGTCCCGACGAGCACGGCATCTCGCATCTGCTCGAGCACATGGCCTTCAAGGGCACGAAGCGGCGCACGGCGCGCCAGATCGCGGAGGCGATCGAGGCTGTCGGCGGCGATCTCAATGCCGCGACAAGCGTCGAATCGACCGGCTATTTCGCGCGCGTGCTCAAGGCGGACGTCCCGCTCGCGCTCGATGTGCTCTCCGACATCCTCTCCGAGCCGACCTTCGATCCGGAGGAGCTCAAGCGCGAGCAGAACGTGATCGTGCAGGAGATCGGCGCGACCGAGGACGCGCCCGACGACCTCGTCTTCGATCGACTCCAGGAAATCGCCTTTCCGGGGCAGCCGGTCGGCCGCTCGATCCTCGGCACGCCGGAGACGGTGCGCTCGTTCACGGCGGCGCGGCTGCGCGCCTATCTCACGCGCAACTACCGCGCGCCCGACATGCTCGTCGCCGCCGCCGGCGCGGTGAATCATCAGCAGGTCGTCGCCGAGGCCGAGAAACGTTTTGCGAGCTTCGCAGGGCCTGCCGGCCCGCAGCCGGATGCGGCGACGTTTTCCGGCGGCACACGCGTCGAGACCCGCGACCTCGAGCAGGTGCATATCGCCATGGCGCTGCATGGCGTGCCCGTGAAGGACACGTCGCTGCACAGCCTCCAGGTCTTCACCAACGTGCTCGGCGGCGGCATGTCCTCGCGCCTGTTCCAAGAGGTCCGCGAGAACCGCGGCCTCTGCTACACGATCAGCGCCTTTCACATGCCCTACAGCGACACGGGGCTGTTCGGTCTCTATGCCGGCACGGACGAGGCCGACGCGCCGGAGTTGATGCGCGTCGTCATCGACCAGATCGGCAACGCCACCGAGACGCTCAACGAGACCGAGGTCAATCGCGCCAAGGCGCAGATGAAGGCGGGCCTCCTGATGGCGCTGGAGAGTTCGGAGGCGCGCGTGGCACAGATCGCGCGGCAGATGCTCGCCTATGGCCGGCCGATCCCGCTGGAGGAGATCGTCGCCAAGGTCGACGCCGTTACGGTCGAAAGCGCGCGCGCGGCGGGCCGCGCCCTTGTCGATCGCGGGCGTCCGGCGATCGCCGCGCTCGGTCCCGGCAACGGCCTTGAAAGCACTGCTGCAATCGCGGAAAGTCTGGTGCGCCGGGCCGCTTGAGCGAAGCGGGGGGACCGCTCGGCGGGACTGGCCATGGCGTTTTTTCGCAGCGTGAGCTTCGGCGAGGTGCTGCCGGCCGTGACCGGCAAGGGCGTATTCCTTCGCATGCCCGTCGCCGGAGACTTTCCGGAATGGGCGAGCCTCCGCGAGCAGAGCCGCGACTTCCTCACTCCTTGGGAACCCATCTGGCCGCCGGACGACCTCACGCGCGCCGCGTTCCGCCGCCGCCTGCGCCGCTATTCCGAGGATCAGCGCGCCGACCAGGCCTATGCCTTCCTCATCTTCCGGACCCAGGACAGCGCGCTGGTCGGGGGGCTCACCCTCGCGAACATCCGCCGCGGCGTCGCCCAGGCCGGCAGCATCGGCTACTGGGTCGGGCAGCCCTATGCCAACCAGGGCTACATGAGCGCGGCAGTCCGGGCTCTCATCCCGTTTTGCTTCGGCAGCCTGCGCCTGCACCGTCTGGAGGCCGCCTGCATCCCCACCAACAAGCCCTCGATCGCGCTCCTGGAGAAATGCGGCTTCCAGCGCGAGGGCTATGCGCGGGGCTACTTGTGCATCAACGGGGCCTGGCAGGACCACCTGCTTTTTGCCCGGCTGCGGACCGACGCCGACTGAGGCTTTGCGCCGGCGTTCCCGGCCTTTCTCCGCCTTGGGCTTGCCACGGCCGGTTTGCTATAAGTGGGGCAATTGGGTCAGTAAAACAGCGGGATCGGGGTATGGGTCGAGTACGAAAATGGGCCGCGCGGGCCGGTGCCGGGCTGGCGGCGGCCGGGGCGCTCATTGCTCTATCGGGCTGCGGCGGCAACAGCAGCATGTTCAACGGCTCGGCCCTGGACCTGTTCAGCAACTCGTCCAAGGCGACGCAGGCCAACGCCTCCGCGGGTGAGGGAGCCGAGACGCCGACCGACGTCGAGTGCCCCGGCATCGTTATCCGCACCGGCGCCGCCACGCTGACCATCGGCAGCAATCCGAAGGAGGAGACGCCGTCTCCGCTCGACGTGCGTTATCAAGGCACGATCGTGCGCACCGCGCGCGAGTGTCATGTCGCTGCCGGCGTGATGACCATGAAAGTCGGCATCGAAGGCCGTGTCATCACCGGCCCGGCCGGCGGCCCCGGCGCGGTCGACGTGCCGCTGCGCGTTGCCGTGGTGCAGGACGGCCTGAACCCCAAGACGATCGTGTCCAATTTTGGCAAGGAGACGGTCACGCTCAACGACCAGGTCGATCGCGCCAACTTCACCCATATCGACGACACGATTTCGTTCCCGCTGCCACGGCCGCTGGGGTTGATCGACTCGTACGTCGTCTATGTCGGCTTCGATCCGGCCGGCGCGCGTCCGCCGGAGAAGAAGCCGGCGCCGCGGCACCGCGCCAAGACGGCGGCGAAACCTGTGGCCAAGCCGCGGTAACTCTTCGGAACCGAGCCGCAGGCACGCTTCCCTCTCCCCAACGGGCAGAGGCAGCCCGCTCTCAATTGCGGCGCGTCGGCGATGCAAATGCTAGCTGCGCGGCAACACCTCCGCGCCGCCGCTTGCGACGACGCGCCCCGCCTCGAGCCGCACCACGTGCGTGGCGATGCGCGCGACCTCGGCTGCGTCGTGGCTGACATAGATCATCGGCAGCTTCGAATCGTCACGCAGGCGCTCGAGGTACGGCAGGATTTCCGCCTTGCGCGCCGCGTCGAGCGAGGCGAGCGGCTCGTCGAGCAGCAATAGCCGCGGCTGCATCAGTAGCGCGCGGCCGACGGCGACGCGCTGACGTTCGCCGCCCGACAATTTGCCGGGCCGGCGGTCGAGCAGATGGCCAATGTCGAGTAATTCGGTCGCGTGCGCGAAGGCCCTGATATCCGGCTTGAGCCCGCTCGCCCAGCGGCCGTAATCCAGATTGTGCCGCACCGACAAATGCGGAAACAGGCGGCCCTCCTGAAAGACGGTGCCAATTCTCCGTTTCCACGGTTTCACATCGATGCGCGCGGCGGCATCGAACAGCACGTCGCCGTCGAGCGCGATGCGGCCATCGTCCGGACGCAAAAGGCCGGCGATCATGCTGATGAGGCTGGTCTTGCCGCTGCCCGACGGGCCGAAGAGACCAGCCGCGCCGGCGCTGTCGAATGACGCGTCGAGGGCGAAGTCTCCCAGTTTCTTTTTCACGGCGATCGTCAGCATCGTCACGCCCCGTGCAGCCGCTGTGCGGCGCGCCGCGCGAACCATTCCGACGCGACGAGCGCGGTGAAAGAGATGATCACGGAGACGGCGACAAGCCGCAGCGCGGCGGCGTCGCCGCCGGGCACTTGCGTCAGTGTGTAGATCGCCGCCGAGATCGTCTGCGTCTCGCCCGGAATGTTCGAGACGAAGGTGATAGTGGCGCCGAACTCGCCCAGCGCACGGGCAAATGCCAGCATCATGCCGGCGATGACGCCCGGCAGCATCAGCGGCAGCGTGATCGTGGCGAAGGTCCAGAAGCCGTTCGCGCCGAGCGTCATGCCCGCTTCCTCGAGCTTGCGGTCGACCGCTTCTATCGACAGGCGGATCGCCCGCACCATGAGTGGAAAGGCCATGATCCCGCAGGCGAGCGCCGCGCCGGTCCAGCGGAACGAGAAGACGATGCCGAACGTGTCGGCCAGGAATGAGCCCACCGGCGCGCGGCGGCCGAAGGTGATGAGCAGCAGATAGCCGGTGACGACCGGCGGCAATACGAGCGGCAGATAGACGATCGCGTCGAGGATCGTCTTGCCCCAGAACTGCTTGCGCGCCAGCACATAGGCAATGGCGATGCCGAACGGCAGCGACACGATCGTCGCGACAACGGCGATGCGCAGCGACAGCGCCACCGCGGTCCATTCCTGGGGCGAGAGGTCAAGCATTCAAGCGTTGTGCCCCGGACGCGGCGCAGCATGAGCGCAGCGAAATGGTGCGCCGCAGATCCGGGGCACCGGTTGCGATGAGAGGAAGCGGGGTCCCGGGTCTGCGGCGCAATATTGCATATTGCGCCGCGCCCGGGACACGAACTCTGTTTGCGCCTGAGCGGTCACGACGTCGGCTTCACCAGATAGCTGAAGCCATATTTTTCGAAAATGGCCTTGGCCGCAGCACTGTGCAGGAAGGCGAGATAACGCGCCGCAGCGCCCTTGTCGCGGGCGTCCGCGGTTGCCGCCGCCGGATAGGTCACGGCGGGATAGGACCCGTCGGGAAACTCCCCGACGATCTTCACCTTCGGCTCGATCCTGGCGTCGGTCGCGTAGACGATGCCGACCGGCGTCTCGCCGCGCGCGACGAAGGCCAGCGTGGCGCGCACGTTCTCGGCCTGCGCCAGCTTCGGCTCGGCCGCGGCCCAGGCGCCGAGCTTTTTCAGGGCCGCCTTGGCGTAAAGCCCGGCCGGCACGGCCTTCACGTCTGCGACCGCGATGCGGCCGTCGCCCGCGAGCTTGGCAATGTCGAAGCCCTGAGCAATGGCGACGTGGTCGAGCTTTGAGTCCTTCGGCGCGATCAGCACCAGCTTGTTGCCGAGCAGGTTCACGCGGGTGTCCGGCTTGATCAGCTTGCGCTCGGCGACATAGTCCATCCAGCGCAGATCGGCCGAGATGAAGACGTCGGCGGGCGCGCCCGCCTCGATCTGTTTCGCCAGTGACGAGCTCGCCTCGTAGCTGGCCGTCACCTTGACGCCGTTCGCCTTGCTGAAGGCGCCGTCGACATCGTCGAGCGCGTTCTTCAGCGAGGCGGCAGCGAAGACTGTGATCGTGTCCTGCGCATTCGCACCCTGCGTCGAAAGGGCGGCAATCAGGGCGGCGAGCGCGATGAGGCGTCGAAACATGGCGGCTCTCCTTCAGGGCCGCACGGGCGACCTGGGGTGTCGGTTGAGGGAGTGATCGACTGACGTCGGAACCGCCGTTCCGTCCCTGCCGCGCATGCACGATGCGCCGCGGGTCTCGATGGCCACTGTAGCAACCGGGCCGCTGCGGGGTAAAGTCCACTCTCGCGGGAGTGAAACATGACGCAGGCAACGCCGATCGAAGGCGAATTCGACACCATCGTGGTAGGGGCCGGCTCCGCCGGCTGCGTGCTGGCCAACCGGCTGTCGGCCGATCCGGGCAAGCGCGTGCTGGTGCTCGAGGCCGGCGGCCGCGACAACTGGATCTGGTTTCACATCCCGGTCGGCTACCTGTTCGCCATCGGCAATCCGCGCGCCGACTGGATGTTCAAGACCGAGCCCGAGCCGGGGCTGAACGGCCGCAGCCTCAACTATCCGCGCGGCAAGGTGGTCGGCGGATCGTCGGCCATCAACGGCATGATCTACATGCTCGGCCAGTCGGCCGATTACGACAACTGGCGGCAGCTCGGCCTGCCGGGCTGGTCATGGGACGACGTGCGGCCGTTCTTCCGCAAGCACGTCGACCATTTCATTGCCGGCGATGAGCATGGGCAGGGCGGCGAATGGCGCGT
>DASTGR010000033.1:0-3351 GCA_035718885.1 Pseudolabrys sp.
GCATGCCGTCGGCGGAGACGATGGCGTAACCTTCGATGGTCGGTGGCGGCATTGGGGCCTTTCGTCTCGGGGGACACCGCGTTGGATGCCGGGCGGTATTGCGGGTTCCCGCTGGCCCCGCCGGCCGTGCTACATAGCCCCGCGGGGGGTGGCAGGATCAAGCCATGATGCAGCGTCTCACCATAGCGGCCGCGGCGGCGCTTGCCGCGCTGGCCGCCTTCGCCGCGCCCGCTTCGGCGCTCGATCTCAATTCGTTTCGCGCCCAGCACAAGCTGCCGCGGCTGTCGGTGTCGTCGGAATTGTCCGGCGCGGCCTACGAGCACGCGCATGCGCTGGCCGGCCGCGGCCGGCTCGACCATGCCGGCTTCCGCCAGCGGCTCGGCAACATCTCGTCGACGGCGGCGGAGAACGTCGCCTATGGCTGCGCCACCGAGGACTGCGTCATCAAGATGTGGGCGCGCTCGGCCGGGCACCGGCGCAACATGCTCATGAAGGGCGTGTCGCGCTACGGCATCGCCTCCGCCACCGGCGGCAACGGGCGCACCTACTGGGTGCTGGAATTGGGGAATTAGGTTTGGACTCGTGTCCCGGGCGCAGCGCAGCACGCCAGTGGTGCGCTGCTGAACCGGGACCCCGGTTTCTCGAACGAAAGCGGGACCCCGGATCTGCGGTGCACCACTTCGTGCTGCACCGCGCCCGGGGAACGTCCCCCGGCTATCCTCCGCCCCCATCGCGCTTATAATGCCCGCCCAAGGGGACGACGCGGACCGGGGGATTTCACAGTGCGTATTCTGACCGCCCTGCTCGTCGCGAGCGGGATATTCGTCATCGGCTCGGCCGCGATGGCGCGCGACCTGCACCTGCCGAAGACCACCTCCGCCGAGCTCAAGCAGGTGTGCGAGAAGGTCGGCGGCTCCTACTCCGAGGGCGGCGGCCGCTATGGCTGCGCCACCGACTGCAAGGGCGCCAAGGGCACGGACTGCATCGTGTCCTGCGAGCCGGACAAGCCCTGCGACGCGCAGGTGTTCGGGGGCAAGCGCGCCCGCACCGTCGAGCAGGCACTCCAGCCGGGGAAGAAGAAGTGATCGTATCCCGGGCGCAGCGCAGCACGAAGTGGTGCGCTGCTGAACCGGGACCGTCACAGGTTCATTCCTTCCGGCGGCCCCGGATCTGCGGTGCATCACTCCGCTGACGCTGCGTGCTGCACCGCGTCCGGGGCAAAGACTTCTATTTCTTCTCCAGCATGAGCTGGCCCTTCTGACCGATGACGCGCTGCGCGGCCTCCGCGAAGCGCTGCAAGAGCCAGGGCAGGCGCACCTCGACGCGCACGGCGGCGTCGTAGACGCCGATCGTGCCCTGCGCGCGCTGGCCGAGCGATTTTGCGGAGAAGTGCAGCGTGTCGCCCTCCCAGTGCTCGTCCTCCATGGTCAGGAGCATGGCGAATTCGCGCTTGGCGCGGCCGAGGCCGTCGCGGATGCGGCGCAGCGCCTCGTCCTTGCCGAGGCGGTGCGGGATCATGACGACGAGCGGCTCGGACATGGGCTCTCTCCTGAGCCTTCTATGTAGGCGCCGCCGCCGCGATCACCACCGCCGCCCGCCCCCGGACACCAGACGGACGATCAGCAGCAGGACCACCGCGCCGAGCGTGGCGTTGATGATCTCGCGCACCATCCCGGTGCCGAGCGCGATGTGCAGGCGCGGCATCAGCCAGCTGGCGATGAAGGCGCCGACGATGCCGATGGCGATGTCGCCGATGATGCCGAAGCCGGCGCCGCGGACGATCTTGCCGGCGAGCCAGCCGGCCACCAGGCCGACCAGCAGAATGACGAGAATGCCCTGATCGCTGAAATGCATTGCGTCCCCTCCCCTTTTATCCCTGAGCCAGCCGGAGAATGCCCGATCCCGGGCAAAGTTCCATCCCCGCTTGACCGCGGCGGCCCCATGCGGTCCTGTTCGCGCCTGTCCGCACCGAGAGTCCCCCGCATGCCCCTCACCGACACGATGAAATCGCTGATCCGCTCCGCCTGGGACGACGGCTATCCGCTGCTCGTCGCCACGTCGGGCCCGCTGGGGCCGAACATCGCGCCCAAGGGCTCGATGATTGCCTATGACGACACCACGCTCGCCTGGTGGGAGCGCTCGAAGAAGGGCGTGCTGGAGAACCTCGGCCACGACCGCCGCGTCTGCATCATGTATGCGAGCTTCAAGGCACAGCGCGACGGCATTCTGGAGTCAGGCTTCATCCGCTTCTTCGGCAAGGTCGAGCTGGTCGAGAGCGGCCCGGTGCACCAGAAGGTGTTCTCCATGCTGCTGCCGCGCGAGCAGACGCATGTCGGCGCCGACACCGGCATCGCCGCCATGGTCAAGATCGAGAAGATGCTCGACGCCCGCGGCAAGGTCCTGATGTGAGGCCTGGCGGAACGCCAACGCCGCCAAAGCATTGAAATTCCCGTGATTGCCTTATTCGGGCCTTGGCGGCAGCCAAGGCTCGCCTCACCTCAAATGGGGCAGGTTCGGGAGTATCCTTATGCGTATTCGTCGGATCGGCGCGCTGGCCGCAGCCACATTTGTCCTCGCGCTGACCGCGCCGGCCTATGCCGACCTCTTGATCAACGTCGACAAATCGACGCAGCGCATGACCGTCACCGTCGACGGCGTGCCGCGCTATGTCTGGCCGGTCTCGACCGGCGTCGCCAAATACGACACACCGTCCGGCGACTTCACGCCCTTCCGCATGGAGAAGGAGCACTTCTCCAAGGAATGGGACGACGCGCCCATGCCCTACTCGATCTTCTTCACCAAGCAGGGCCATGCGATCCACGGCACGAATCACAGCTCGATCGGGCGGCCCGCGTCGCATGGCTGCGTCCGCCTCTCGGTGGCGCATGCGGCGAAGCTGTGGGATCTCGTCAAGGCCGAAGGCATGAGCCACACCAAGGTGGTACTCAACGGTCAGCTTCCGCAGCCCGGCGCGCTGGTCGCCAGGCGCAACGACGCCGGACAGCCGCTCTCGATCGAGCCGCAGCAGAACGACTACGACATGACCGGGTCGATCCCGCCCGACAACACCTATTCGCGCAGCTATGGCAACGGCACCTACTCGCGCGACTATGGCAACGCCGCCCCTAACGGCGACTACGACAACGGCTATTACGCGCAGCAGCCGCGCTATGACGACCAGCGCTACGCCTATCGCCGGCCCTACGTCGTGCGCCGCTATCGCGACGACAATCCCCCGCCGCCCTTCCCGTTCTTGTTCGGGCGCTAAGCTGGCCGAAAACCTGTGCTGACGCCCCGTGGCGCCATTGCGCGCCGGGCGGCAAGCGGTCACCTTCGGCCGCGATGACCGAT
>DASTGR010000034.1:0-17845 GCA_035718885.1 Pseudolabrys sp.
ACCAGCGGCGAGACCGGCGCCGGATTGATGCCGCCGATCGTTTCTTCGTCAGCGGCAAGGAGCGCGCCCTCGTGCAAGGTCACGCGCTGCGGGCGGAAGAACAGTTCCGCCGCGCGCAGAACGCGCGCCTCCGTGACGCCGTCGAGCGCGTTGCGCAGGATAACGTGCACAAGCTGGTTCACGAACAGCGGCGGCACGCCGTGCGCGCCCTCGCGCGCCAGCGCGGCGTAAGCGGCTTCGAGCGTCGGATAGCGCAGCAGTCGATCGCGGAAGGCGAGGATCAGCTCCCAGTTCTCGCGCGCGTCGGCATCGGCGATTGCTGCGATCTCGGTCGCAGCGACCGGCCGGCGCGGATCGGCGCGGAGCGAAGCGTAAAGGCCGCGCTCGGCGGCGCAGGCGTCCTCCGGCGGCACCAGTTCGGGCCGCGCCAGATAGACTTTCAGGAAGTCGTCGGTGACGACGAGGCCGCCGCCCGCGCCACGATCGAGCAGATGGTGTCCGCAGGAAATCCAGAAGTCCTTCATGGCCTCTCGTGTCCCGCCATCCCGATGAGATCCACCGAGTCGCCCGGTTCCTCTTCGCCCTCGACGTCAAAGAAGCTGAAGGCGCGGGCCGGTTTGACGCCGGTGCGCGGCTTCAGCGTGCGGAAGGCCTCACGCAGTTCGCCGCCCTCGAACGACCGATGCACGGCGATGAGGGTATCGAGTGGCTGATCGCAAAGCGACTCGGCGAAGGTGACTTCTTCGTTGGCCGCGGCCACCGCCTGATCCAGGCTCGGCGCGCCGAAATCCGACACCAGACGCCGCGCCAGGGCCTCGACCAGCGCCCGGCGATCGTCGTCGCTCGCCTCGACGATCTGTACCAGGGTCGACCAGCCGAGCGATAGCACGCCGAGAAAGCCGCTGCGGAACGCGGTGCGCGCTTTGCCTTCGAGCGCATCCGGGTCGCGCTGCCAGAAGGCGAAGCCGCCCGATACCGCCCATTCTCCCGGCTCAGCCGGCGGATCGAAGATGAAGGTATCCGACGGGTCCAGCCTGATCGTGCGCAGCAGCTTCATGCGCGCGGGCCCTTTGTCGCCGGATCGTACCAGTCGGCGCGCGCCAGCGCGGCCGACAGCGCATGGCGTTCGTTTTGCGTCACGCGCGGCCGGCGCACGGTGAGATCGCCATTGTCGGCGAGCGAGTGCAGCCCCTCGCCCGAAAGACGTTCCAGATAACTCTTCGCGACGGCGCCGAAGCCTTTCTCCTGCCAGGCGTCGATATGCATCATCATATTGCGCGCGAAGCTCTCGACGACGTCGGCGGCGCTCGTCTCGCCGAAGCCTTCTTCCGCGAGTGCGGTGGAATTGGGCGTCAGCCCCGGCTCTTGGCCCTGCGATTCGGTGCGGATCATGCCGCCGAAGACGAGCCAGTCCGGTACCGCGTCTTCGCGCGCGCCGTCCGGCCAAGCGAGCCGGCCGCCGCCGACGAGGCCAAGATTGACCGTCAGCGCGCCGGGCCAGTGGATCTCGATCAAGGTTTCGGGCTGTGCATGAGCGGCCAGCGCGTCCGCCAGCGCCGTCATGCCGGCGATGAAAGCGCGCCGCGCCGTCGCGAGCGGTTCCTCCGGCTCGAGCACGAGCGCGAACTCGGCGAGGTCGAAGCGGCCGACATGAACCAACGTCCCAGCGCCCGCTTCGGCCGCGATCGTTTGCGCATGCGCAAAGGCGTCGCCCAGTTCGCGCAGGCGCACGAGCGTGAACGGCGGCGGCAGCCGCAGTTCCGGATCGATCATGCGCAACGGGCGCGCGGGGGCGTCGAGCGGCATCGGCGATGCGTCACCTTTGGCAATCGAACTTTCCTATTATACCATTGGCGGCAGTGAGGCATCATTCATGACCGAGCGCCACATTCTCGTCTGCTCCTGCGACGACACCATGCCGCAGGCGGCTGACGCCGTCAGGCGCACCTGCGGTGGCGCGCGGGTGAGCGAAGGCCGCCAATTCTGCCGCGCCGAACTCGACCGCTTCCGCGCTGCCGCGCAAGGCGGCGATCCGATCACCGTCACTTGCACGCAGGAAGCGCCACTGTTCGGCGAGGTCGCCGCGGAACTGGGCGTCGCGGCGCCCACATTCGTCAATATCCGCGAAACCGCCGGCTGGTCGAGCGAGGCGCGTGCCGCGCTGCCGAAGATGGCGGCGCTCGCCGCAGCCGCCGCCGAGGCGGCGCCGGCCGTCCCTGTCGTGGCGCTCAAAAGCGAGGGCGTCGCGCTTCTTTATGGCAGCGACGAGCGCGTCATCGAAGCGGCGCAGCTTCTCAAAGAGCACCTCGACATCACCGTGCTGCTCACGCCCGGCGCGCTCGCCGCCCCGCCGCGCGTCACAGCGTTTCCCGTCGTGCGCGGCACGATCCGTAACGCCAAGGGCGCGCTTGGCGGCTTCGAGGTAATGGTCGACGGCTACGCCGCGCCGGAACCCTCCTCGCGCGGCGAATTGAAATTCGGCCCGGCGCGCGACGGCGCCATCTCGCGCTGCGACCTGATCATCGATCTTTCCGGCGGCGCGCCGCTGTTCCCGGCCGCCGATCTGCGCGACGGCTATCTGCGCGCCGATCCGGGCGACGCCGCGGCAGTCCTGCGCGCGGTCATGAAAGCGCGCGACCTGACCGGTGCCTTCGAGAAACCCCGCTACATCACCTTCCACGACGAGCTGTGCGCGCATTCCCGCTCGGGCATCGTCGGCTGCCATCGCTGCCTCGACCTTTGCCCCACCGGCGCGATTGCACCGGCGGGCAATCACGTCGCCATCGATGCGGCGGTATGCGCCGGCTGTGGCCAGTGCGCTGCCGCCTGCCCGACCGGCGCGGCAGCCTACGCGCTGCCGCCCGCCGACACGCTGCTGCGCAGGCTCCGCACGCTGCTCAGCGCCTACGCCCAGGCGGGCGGCCGCAACCCGGTCATCCTGTTTCACGATGGCGAGCATGGCGGCGACCTGATCGACGCGCTCGCCCGCTTCGGCGACGGCCTGCCGGCAAACGTGCTGCCGGTCGCGGTCAACGAAGTGACGCAAGTCGGGCTCGAAGCGATCGCAGCCGCCTTCGCCTACGGCGCGACAGCCGTGCGCATCCTGCTCCGCGCGAAGCCGCGCCACGACATGGCCGGGCTTGCCAAGACGATCTCGCTCGCCGGTCCGATCCTCGGCGGCCTCGGCTTCGAGGGGCGGCGCGCCGCGACCATCGAGACCGACGACCCGGATGCATTGGGTGAAGCCTTGCGCACGCTAGCCGCTATGCCTCCGGAAACAATGGCGGCGCAGTTCGTTCCCGTCGGCGGCAAGCGCGAAGTCCTCCGGCATTCGCTGCGCGAACTGCACGCCGTCGCGCCCGCCCGGCCCGACGTCATATCGCTGCCGGCGGACGCGCCGTTCGGCACGATCCTCGTCGACACCGCGGGCTGCACTCTGTGCCTGTCCTGCGTGTCGGCCTGTCCCACCGGCGCGCTGTCGGACGATCCGGAAAAGCCGATGCTGCGCTTTTCCGAGGATGCCTGCGTGCAATGCGGGCTGTGCCGTGCCACCTGCCCGGAGAAAGTGATCGCGCTGAAGCCGCAAATCGACTTCCGCGCCGCCACCGCGCAGGCTCGCATCATCAAGC
The DNA here is from genome assembly GCA_035718885.1 of Pseudolabrys sp. GTDB lineage: Bacteria > Pseudomonadota > Alphaproteobacteria > Rhizobiales > Xanthobacteraceae > Pseudolabrys. The sequence goes on from DASTGR010000034.1 coordinate 3,630, forward strand.
AGGAAGAACCCTTCGCCTGCATTCGGTGCGGCAAGCCGTTCGGCGTGAAGAGCACGATCGAGCGCGTCGCCGCCAAGCTCGAAGGCAAGCACTGGATGTACAAGGACTCGCAGTCGCGCCTGGATCTCATCAAGATGTGCGACGACTGCCGCGTCACGGTGACCACCGAACAGCAGTTCGATCCTTTCGGCGCACCGCCACGCCCGCGGCCACGGACCACGGACGACTATCTGCGCGGCGGCGACGACCCCTGACGAAAGAATTTTCAGCGTCCACACGCATTGCGAGCAAAAAACACCTGCAACCTGACGCTGTTAAACTGATATAAACACTTTTTATGCTAGTATACTCATACCTTATGTAATTGGACTTATGTCATGCCCGCCTCGCTCTCACTTGGAGACATCGAAGAGGCGCTTCAGCAGGCAGACCCGAAGACGCGGCACCAGACGCTGCGCGCCGTCACCGATTTGTTTCTGTCGAGTTCGCCACATCTCGATGACAGCCGCGTCGGCATTTTCGACGACGTCTTCGAGTCGCTTCTCGGAGACAGCGATCTCGACGGCGTGGTCGGTCTCAGCGAGCGAATGGCTCCGATCGGCAATGCGCCGCCGCGCCTCATCAGCCGGCTGGCCACGGACGACCGTATCGCCGTGGCCGGACCGGTGCTGACGCAATCGCCGCGTTTGACTACAGACGACTTGCACAGAATCGCGCTGGAGAAGGGCAACGATCACCTGCTCGCCATTTCAGAGCGCCCAGGCCTGACCGAACCGGTGACCGATGTCCTGATCCAGCGCGGTAACCGCGACGTTGCCCGCAACGTCGCGCATAATGCGACCGCGCGGCTGTCGCGCGCGGGCCTCGAGCGCCTCGTCACCCTGGCCGAACGTGACGATGTTCTCAGCGCGGGCTTGAGCGTCCGCCAGGACATTCCGCCGGACCGGCTCCAGGCGCTGCTGGCGACGGCGGCCGCGCGTGCCGAGGTGAAATTGAAGTCGATCGCGACCGCGCAGCGGATCGTCCTGACGATGAAAGGGGCCGGCAAGCTCGGCGACGCCGAGTTTTCCAGATTCGCGAAAGACGGCCGCTATGAAGAGGTCGTTGCCGGGCTCGCCCTTGCGGCCGATCTCAAATACGACACGATCGAGAATCTCGTTCTGGCGAAAGAAGCAGGCGGCCTCATCCTCGTCTGCAAGGCAATCGACCTGGCGTGGCCAACAACGTCGCAAATTCTCGAAGTGGCGGCCGATCGTGGGGGGATCGCAAGTTACGATCCGACGCGCGCGCGCGACGATTTCAATAAATTGTCGAAGCCGACCGCCGAACGTGTCCTGCGCTTCTGGCACGTCCGGCAAGTCGTGTCCTAGGCGGACGACAGCTTCCGCCTATCGCTGCGGGGCCTGCGCTGCGGCGGTACCCGTTTGACCGAATATGCGATCGATCGCAGCCTGTAGCGGCAACTTCTTGACGGGCTGAGCTTGCGCCGGCTGCCCCTCCGCCGGCTGCGCCGATTGATCGCCCTGCGGCGGCGCGGCCTGAGCGGTCCGATGCCGACGATGATGCACCACGCGATGATGCACGGCGTGACGCGCATGATGCACGGGAGCGGCCTTGTGCACCGGTTCGCTGGCCTTCGGTGCCGCGGGTGCGGACGAACTCGGTGCCTCGGCTGCGGCCTGCGTCTCAGTGGCGGCAGCTTGCGCAGGCACCGGCGACCAGCCTGCCGCCGGCGCGACAGGCACAGCCGCCCACGCCTTCAGCGGCGCGGTCGACGGGTCGTTCGGCGTCGGCCGCAACGGCGCGGGCAATGACTCGTCCGCCGATGCGCTCGCCTTCGGCGCGCTCGTAGAAGCGGGCTGCGGCATCCGCGCGTCGTCCTTGACGATGCGCGCTACGGGCTGAGCATCGGCCGGACGCTGGATGCTCACCGTCTGAACCGGCTTCGGCAGCGCCGCAGGCGCGGCGGTGGGTGTCTGCGGCGCGTGGTCAGCCGCGGAAGTCGGCACGAGATAGCCGGCCGCGGCAGCGCCGACGAGCGCCAGCACGCCCGCCGCAACGGCGAGTCGCGCGGTCATCGGGAAAGTGCTCCTGGCCACGGTCTCGACCTGCGGCTGCGCCATGTCCTGCACGTTCGCTTTGCGCACGAGGCGCGGCCCCGGAACCGGACCTTCACTGCGGCGCAGGCGCTCCAGCACCGGCCGGATCGTGCTTTCGTCATCGGCCAGGCGCGGCTTCCGCGGCGCGTAGGCAAGCACCCCGCGCGGATCGTTCACATCGTCGAGGCCGAGAGCACTCATTGCCACCTCCGTTATAATTTCTTGAATGCGAAGGGAGGCGAGTGGCTGGGCTTTAGTTGGTCCTAAGATGGCCGGAAATGTGGAAGAATCGGGAATAGCGGGGCGTGCCGGTACGAAAGTGCCGCATTTGCTGCAATTTTTTCGGCCGGCATGTCGTTCGTGCGCCAGCGGACACTAGCGATTCAGGGTCGTCGCCTTTTGCAGGAAGTCGACCAGCGCCTTGCGGTCTTCGGCCGAGCCGATCGTCTGCTCCGGCATCTTGGTCCCGGGCGTGTAATGCGCCGGGCCGATTTCGAACAGCTTCGAGACGGTTTCGGGCGTCCACACGATGTCGAGTTCCTTCAGCGCCGGCGAAAAATTGTAACCCGCAAGCGTCGCGATGCGGCGTCCGAAGATGTGCCATAGCGTCGGGCCCGCCTTGTTGCCTTCGTCCGGCGTCAAGGTGTGGCAGGCGACGCAGGCGCGAAAGACGCGCGCCCCGGGATCGTCGCCATAGGCGGCCAGCGGATCGGCGGGTGCGCCGGCAACGAGCGTGTCCATCGGCTCGCCGGTCTCGGCATTCCAGCGCCGCAGCATGCGGTCGGCTCCGCCGGTCAGGAGCGTGCGGCTGTCGGGGAAGAAGGCCACCGACCAGACTGGCAGGCCCGGTCCAACCAAGGTGTGCGTCACCATCCGCGTCGCGCGGTCGATGATCGCCACCGAACCGCGGATGCCGGCGGCCGCGATGCGCTTGCCGTCGGGCGACAGCGCCAGCGCGATGACCGGCGTTTGTGCCGCGGCGATCGCGGCGCGCGACACGCCGCCCGGGCCGACGACATAGACTTTGCCATCGGCGCCGGCCGTGACGATCTCGCCGTCCGGCGCGGCGACCACGGCGTTCAACGGCGACGGCAGGCTGACGATGTTGGGCGCGCCGCCGGCGAGCGGCCAGATGCGCAAGGTCGCGTCGTAGCCGGCGCTGATAATCGCTTTGCCATCGGCAGCGAAGGCGACTCCATTCACGTTCTGCGTATGCCCTTCGAGCACGCGCGGCGCGCCGCCCGCAATGGGCCAAAGCCGCACCGTACGATCCCACGAGGCCGAGGCCAGCATTGTGCCGTCAGGCGACAGGGCAAGACTTGCGACTGGTGCGGCGTGACCGTCGAGCGTGCGGTCGGGCGCGCTCCTGCCTTCGGTCCAGATCGCGATCTTGCCGTCGGCACCGGCTGTGACGATGCGACGGTCAGGCAGCCAGGCCACCGCGTTCACCGCCGCATCATGAAAGCGCATCACCTGCTCGGCGACGTTACGCGTCAGCGACCAGCGGATTGCCGACGTATCGAAACTGCCCGACACCGCCTCGGCGCCGTCGGCAGACACCGCGACGGCCCGCACCGGCCCGCCATGTCCGCGCAGTTGCGCATCTGCTGTGTTGAAGGCAAGCGGCAGAAGCACCAGCGACCACAGCGCCAGATGCCGCCGCGGCGTCATGCGGGCTCCATCCCGAGCGCACGGATGCGCGCACGCGTCGGCTCATCCTTCAAAGCGGCCAGGAACGCGGCGATCGCCGCATGCGCGCGCGGCCGCTCCGCGACCAGGAAGTCGTAATGCTCCGGGGCAACGGTGAGAAAGCCGAGCCCGTACATCTTGGCGACCGGCTCGATCGCCAGGCCCCAGTCGGCGCGCCTTTGCGCGATCGCGGCGGCAACGGCGTTGTGCGATTTCGGCTGGTTGGCGTAGCCGGGCGGCTTCCTGCCGTCGAGCAGCGTATCCATCAGCACGCGCGTACCGGAGCCGGCATTGCGATTGACCATCAGCGCCGCGGCGTCGCCGAGCGCGGCAGCGAGCGCGTCTTTTGCGCTGCGGCCTTCGAAACGCTCGTCGCCGGGCCGATACAGGATGCCCTGCATGCGCCGCCAGCCGGGCACCAGCGTCAGACCGGCCTGCACCAGATGCACATTATATTGTCCGGTCTTCGGATCGACGAGATGCACCGGAGCGATGTCGCATTCGCCGCGCGCGATCGCCGCCGCGCCGCCGAGGCTGCCGACCGCAAGCACGCGTGCCGAGAAGCCGCGCTCGATGACGGCGCCAATCACGGCGTCGAGCGCGACGTCGTGGCTGCCCATGACGACAAGGTCAGGCGCCTGCGCCGCGCTGCCGATCAAGGTCACGCGCGCTTTCGTGTCGGCCTCGACCGAACCCACGAGCGCGTCGATGGCGAGGAAGCCGTCTGCCTGCGAGAAACTGGTCACCGCACCCGAGCCCTTGCCGATCGGAAAGGCGATCGGGCCCTCATCGCTCTCGATCAGCGAGACGAGCACGAACTCCTCGCGGCCGAGTTCGGAGGCGATGCGCACCGGCACGCGTGCAGTGATATCTTCAGTGGCTTCCGGCGGCAGCCCCGCCCAGCCGCGGATCAAGGGCGCGACGAAGGCGTGGAAGGTAAAGATCGCCGAGGTCGGAAAGCCCGGCAGCACGATGACCGGCTTGTTCTGCGCGATGCCCAGACAAAGCGGCTTGCCGGGCTTGAGCGCGACACCGTGGACGACAATGTCGCCAAGGCGCGAGACAATCGTGTGCGAGAGGTCGCCGGCGCCCTTCGACGTGCCTCCCGACAGCACGACCATGTCGCAGGCGGCAAGCGCCGCGCGCACGGCCTTTTCCAGTTTTGCTTCGTCGTCGGGAAAGGCGCCGAACGGCACGGGCTCGCCACCCGCTTCCGTGATCGCAGCGGCGATGATTGCGCCGTTACTGTCATAGACTTGCGCAGCCTTCAGCGTCGCGCCTGGCGCCGCCAGCTCGTCGCCGGTGGACAGGACCGCGACACGCGGCCGCCGCACCACCTCCACCGCGCCGTGGCCGGCTGCGACCAGCATGCCGATCTCGCGCGAGCCGATGCGCGCGCCACGGCGCAGAAGCGTCTCGCCGCGGGCAATGTCGGAGCCGGCATAGGAGATGAACTGTCCGGGCGAGGCGGCGCGCCGCACCTCGATCGCAGGTGCGCCGCCGTCGATCAATTCGGTGTGCTCGATCATGACGACGGCGTCGGCGCCGCGCGGGATGATGCCGCCGGTGGCGACGGCGGTGGCGGTTAAGTCGCCGACATCGAGCTTCGGTTCATGCCCGCAGGCGATCACCTCTCCGTTGAGCCGCAGCACGTTCGGCCGCGTCTCGCTGGCGCCGAGCGTGTCGCGCGCGCGCACCGCGAAGCCGTCGACATTGGAGCGGTCGAACGGAGGCGCATCGGCCAGAGCACGAACATCGTGCGCGAGCACGCGCCCGAGCGCAGCGGCAATGTTCACCTGCTCCGCCGGCAGCGGCGTGCGCGCGACGCGCCGATCGAAGCGCGCTTGCGCCTCCTCGGGCGATACCACTTCGAGAAACTGCTCTTGCCGCGCCGCGGCGCGAATGCGGGCCATCAAGGCCGCTTCGGCGACGGTTCGGGCCTTGGAGGCATCGGTCATGGCCACGGCCATACCCGAACCGCCGAACCCGCGGAATAGCCTTCGCTTTCCGCCGGCACGAGAACATAGCCGTCGGCCCGCGAGATGGCCGAGAGCGGCAGGTAGCGGCTCGCCAGCGGTTCCGCGCCGCGCCCGTCGCGCGTCACCGGCACGAGTTCCGTGACGCCGATGGCCGACGCGATCTTGCGCGTCAGCCGCACCGTATCGACGAACTCCACGGCCGGCTTGGCGGCGGCCAAACGATCGAGCGCGGGACGCCCGAGCGTCAGCCAGACGCTGAGCGCGGAATCCAAGCGGCCGGGCAGGAGCAGCACCGGCCGCTCGCCGGCAAATCCGAAGGCGGCCGTATCTCCGGGCGTCAAAGCGAGTCCGTGCATCGCCACGCGGCCGTCGCGCCTGAGCGCCGATATGCTCGAATCGTTGCGGCCCGTGCCGGTGCCGCCGATGGCGACGATGATGTCGGCATCGCCGGTATGAAGCGCATTGTCGAGGCTGCCGCTCTCGCGCAGGGCCGCGCCGCGGCGCTCCAGATCCGCGCCGATGAGCTGCGCGGCCACCGCGACCAGAGGCTCGTCGCGCGTCGGCACCAGCCTCACCCGAGGCATGCGCAGGCCGACCGAGGTCACGCCGAGCGCGTTGAACGCCGCGACGTCGGAGATCCGAAGCCGCTCGCCGGCCTTGCGCAAGGTCTCGCCGACATGGGCGTCGCCGCCGATCTGAAGCACGCCGTCGCCTGGAAACACCGCCGTCAGCACCTGCGCGCCCGCGGCCGTCACCTGCACTGAATCGACCGGTGCAATGCTGTCGGTGCCCTGCGGCATGGGCTGGCCGGCCTCGATCCGCTCCGGCACGCGGGATAGCGCCGCCGGCGAGTAGCCCCCGGCACCCAGCGTGTCGTCGGCGCTGATGGCCCATCCGTCGGCCAGTGCGAGCGGCGCCTCAGGACGCCGCGGCGCGGTGACGTCTTCGGCCAGGACGCGCCCGGCCGCGGGCTGGCCGCGCACCGGCGCGATCGGCGCCACCTGCGCCTCGATCAGGGCGAGAGCCTCGGCGAGCGGCGTCAGCCGGGTAATGGCTTGGGGATGCTGGGATGCCATGCGGGAGATTATGACGGGGTTGACCTTGGCCCCAGTCTACCGCAACACCGCGCCCACAAAAGCAGGCGAATGGAAGCGGCCATGGCGGAAAAGACGGTCAGTTTGCGCGGGCTGAAGTGCCCCCTGCCCGCCTTGCGCACAAAGAAATTGCTGGCCGGCATGGCGAGCGGCGACGCGCTCGTCATCGAATGCACCGATCCGCTGGCCGCGATCGACATTCCCAACCTGTTACGCCAGACCGGCGACGCGCTGGAGGGAAAGGAGCAGGCCGAAGGCCTGCTCACGTTCCGCATCAGGAAGGCCTGAGCGGCGCCCGCCGCTCAGTCGAGCGAATGAATGCCGGCATCCTTGGCGAGTTGCCGCGTCGCCTCGTAGTCTTCCCTGAAGAATTTGCCGAATTCCTCGACGCTCATATGCGCCGGCTCGACGCCGAGCTTGGCGAGCTTGGCCTGCACTTCGGGTGATTGCAGCGCCTTCTCGATCACGTCATGCATCTTCTGCACCACGTCCTTCGGCGTTCCGGCCGGCACGGACAGGCCATTCCAGAAGCGGAAGACGGCGCCGGGATAACCTGCTTCGGTGACCGACGGTACGTTCGGTATCACGGGAACACGCTGCGGCGAGCTGACCGCCAGCACCGTCAGCTTGTCGTTATGCAGCGCCGACGAAGCCGCCGCGAGCGGAATGAAATAGAAGTCGATGCGGCCGGCCATCACTTCGAGCAGCCCGCCTTCGCGGAACGGGACGTGCCGCACGTCGATCTTGGCGGCGAGACGAAAGCGCTCGGCTGCCATATGCGACGAGGAGCCAATGCCGGCTGAGGCAAACGTGAGCGTATTGGGCTTCGCCTTCGCCGCTGCAACGAGGTCGGCCACCGACTTGAAGCCGCTCGCCTTCGACGCCACGAGGATGTTCGGCGACGTGCCGAGGAGTGCGACGTGCACGAAGTCCTTGATCGGATCGTAGGGCAACTTGCTGTGGAGCACGCTTTCGGTCGCCATCGACGATGAACTGGTCGCCACCGTGTAGCCGTCGGGCGCGGACTTCGCGACCGCGCCGAAGCCGACGCTGCCGCCGGCGCCGGTGCGGATCTCGACGACGAATGGCTTGCCCGCGATCTGCGAGGCCTGCTCCACGACGACACGCGTGACGGTATCGGAGGCGCTGCCGGCGGGATAAGGGCTGATCACGCGGATAGGCCGCGTCGGCCAGTCTTCCGCGCGCGCCGAGGTCAGCGCAACGGCGACAAGAGCGGGGGCGGCGGCGAATACGAACGCGCGACGCGACGGCGACTTCATCAAGAAAGGAGGCATGCTTCCAACCCTCACTGCAAGGCTGTAAATTTCACCACGCCAAATTCCGATTGGCTTGTGGACATTGTCTCAGATTTTGGCGCTCGCGCCAGAGTGCACGCGCGAATGCCGATACCCCTTGAATGCATGCACTTCCGAAGAAAGCTCGACGCTCATCGCATCCGGCTATTTGGCGAGGCGCGCAAACTCCTCGAGAACGGAGGCGATCAAACGCTGACGGCGGGGATCCTGCGCTTGTGGCATCGTGGCGAAGAGTTCGAGAAGATACGTGGCCTTTGCCGCGGCATCCTGCCAGGTTGCGCTCGGAGCAGCCGAGAGTTGACGTTCAAGCGCGTCCAGCCGTTCACGGATCAAACGGTCATTTTCCGCAACCTCGGCAAGCAACCGCCTCGCCTCGGTCGCCTTTTGCGCCGCCATTCCTCTATGGCCGTCGAGACTCACCGGTTCATCAGTCATTTCGTCTCCCGAGGCGGCGCGGCAGCGGCCAGTCACGTTGCAGCACACCGGGCTGACCGGCACAGGCCTCGGGTGCCAGCCTGCACCCTATGTCAATGAATGACGGAAGGCGACCGGCATGCGACGATCGAAACCGATAATCAGTCCAGCTTGAACCCTTGCCGGCGCACGAAGGCGCCGAAGTCGGCGCGTTGCGGCTTCGCATATTGCCGCGCCTTGTCCTCCGACCAACCGTAGAACTCGGCGGTACCGAAGCGTTCGGGCTCACGCTGACGCCGATACGGTCGCGACGCCGCGCGGCGGCGATCATAGCCGTCGATGGTCGCCGCGAAGTCGGTCTCGGCATAACGCTCCTCGTGCACGGTGGCCGACAGCGGCAGACGCGGCGACATCACACCATCCTCACCCGGCCAGCCGAGCGTCAGGCCAGCGATCGGCACGACCTTCTCTGGCAGCGCGAACATCTCCGAGACCGTCTGCGCGTGATCGCGAATCATGCTGATTGGGCAGCAGCCGAGGCCCACCGCTTCCGCCGCATGCACGAAGCTTGCGAGCGTGATCGCGGCATCGACCGTCGCGTTGAAGAACAGGTCGAGATGATCGTTGGGGAAAGGCTTGCCGCGCAACGCGGCAAGCTGCGGTGTGCGGCGACCGTTGCCGAGGAAGATGACGAACACCGGCGCCTCGACGAGCCAAGGCATTTCAGGAAGCAGCGCGCCGATGGCATGTCGCTTTTCTTTGTCGCGAATAATCAGAATATCGCTCTGTTGAAGATCGCTCTTTGTCGGCGCAGATAGGGCGCAGGCGGACAGCAGCCGAACGAGATCGGGCGCGACGTCCCGCGCCTGGTAGCGGCGGCACACGCGGTGCGCGGCCATCCCGGCAAGCGCCTCCCGTCCCGCCGGTGCAGAGTCCGCACGGAACCGCTCGCCGAAGCGCTCGGCCAAGGCTGTTTCGATGCGGTGAACGAGGTCAGACATGAAACTGCTCCGGATGACGGATCGCTGCTTGCCACGCGGCGGTGACGTAGTGGATGATACGGATACAAGAATAAAGGCAAAGCCGCCCGGGAGGATCACCATGAATTTCCGCAGACATTTCTGTACCTTGGGGGCGATTGCCGCCCTTGCCAGCATGGCCGCGACATCGCCCGGCCAGGCCGAGACGCGAGTCGTGCGCATCGCCAAGCAGTTCGGCATTTCCTACCTGCCGCTCACCATCATGGAGCAGAAGAAGCTGCTCGAGGCGGAGGGCAAGAAACAGGGTCTGGATTTGTCGACCGAATGGCTGAAGTTCACCGGCGGCCCGCCGATGAACGAGGCGCTGGTCTCCGGCAATCTCGACTTCGCCTCCGGCGGCGTCGGTCCGCTGGTGACGGTCTGGGCGCGCACGCAGAACAACATCAAGGTGAAGGGCATCGCATCGCTGAATTCGATGCCGCTCTATCTCAACACGATCAATCCGAACGTGAAGACGATCAAGGACTTCACCGAGAAGGACCGGATCGCGCTTCCCGCCGTGCGCGTTTCCATTCAGGCCGTCGTGCTGCAAATGGCGGCGGAGAAGGCGTTCGGCGCCGGCCAGGAGCACAAGCTCGATCAGCTCACCGTCTCGCTCAGCCATCCCGACGGCCTTGCACAGATGATGAGCGGCAAGTCGGAGATCACCGGACATTTCACCTCGGCGCCGTTCCAGTACCAGGAACTCGAGGACAAGCGCGTGCACCGCGTGCTCAACAGCTACGACGTTCTCGGCGGTCCGCACACGTTCAACGTCGTGTGGGCGCAGGCCAAGCTCTATGAAGGCGAGCCGAAGGTGGTGAAGGCGTTTCTCGCCGCCCTCGACGAGGCCATGAAGGAGATCAAGGCCGATCCGCACGCCGCCGCCGAATTGTGGGTGAAGGCCGATAATTCGAAGCTTCCGGTCGCGGAAGCAGAAAAGATCATTCGCGACCCTGAGAACCAGTGGACCATGACGCCGCTGCGGACGATGGCCTTCGCCGACTACATGGCGCGCGTGAAGATGGTCCCGGTGAAGCCGGCGAGCTGGAAAGACATGTTCATCGCCGACGTCCACAACCTGCCGGGAAGCTGAGGCAAGACGTGACGGCCGACATGAATGCCCCGCTGCTCGCGGTCAACGGGGTGACGCTGCAATACAAGACCCCGCGTCACCTCGTGACGGCGACCTATCGCGTCGACTTCTCGGTGCACAAGGGCGACCGCTACGTCATCCTCGGGCCGTCCGGCTGCGGCAAGTCCACGCTCCTCAAGGCGGTCGGCGGCTTCATGAAGCCCGTCGAGGGCGCGATCCGCATCCGCGGCAGGGACATCGTCTCGCCGGGACCGGACCGCATGATGGTGTTCCAGGAGTTCGAGCAACTGATGCCGTGGAAGACCGTGTTCCAGAACGTGCTCTTCCCCATGAAGGTGACACGAAAGTTCGGCCGCGCCGAGGCCAGGGAACGCGCGGAAGCGGCCATTGCCAAGGTCAATCTCGCGAAATTCCGCGACGTCCATCCGCACATGCTTTCGGGCGGCATGAAGATGCGCGTCGCCATTGCACGCGCAATGGCGCTCGAGCCGGACATTCTCTTGATGGACGAGCCGTTCGCGGCGCTCGACGCGCTGACGCGCCGGACGATGCAGCAAGAACTGCTGTCGCTGTGGGAGCAACTCCACTTCACGGTGCTGTTCGTGACTCATTCCATCGAGGAAGCGATCATCGTCGGCTCGCGCATCCTGGTCCTGTCGCCGCATCCCGGGCGCGTCCGCGCCGAACTCGACGCGAGCGGCGTCGATTTCAGCACTATCGATCAGCCGGAATTCGGGACGCTGTCGAAGCGCATCCACGACCTGCTGTTCGCCGGGGACGGAGCGAAAGAGGCGGCGAGCGCATGAGCGTCGACGTGCATGACGCCGCCGCGCCCGTGCGGCCCGAAATCGAGGTCGAGCCGAGCGAGGCCGTGACCGTTGGCGACGTCGAGCGGCCGCTGCCGCTGATCGAGCGCGTCGTCAACAATGAGAGCTTCCAGCGGCTGATGATCCTGGTCGTGCTGATCGTCGTCTGGGAGATCTACGCGCGCTGGCTTCACAACTCGCTTCTTTTTCCGACATTCACCGAAACGGTACAGACCTTCTCGCGCGACATCGCAAACGGCGTGCTGGTGAACCGCACGCTGACGTCGCTGCGAACGTTGGCTCTTGGTTACGCTGCGGGGCTTGCCTGCGCCGCCGTCTTCACCACGGTCGCGGTCGCAAGCACGATCGGTACGCGGATCCTGTCGACGCTGACCTCGATGTTCAACCCACTGCCGGCCATCGCGCTGTTGCCGCTGGCGCTCATCTGGTTCGGGCTCGGGACCCCGTCGCTCGTCTTCGTCATCATCCATTCGGTGCTGTGGGCGGTGGCGCTCAACACGCTCTCCGGCTTCCGCGCCGTGCCGGAAACGTTGCGCATGTCGGGGCGCAATATGGGTCTCACCGGCGCGCGCTATGTCGGACTCATCCTCATTCCGGCGGCGTTCCCGTCGATCCTCGCAGGCTTGAAGATCGGCTGGGCGTTCGCCTGGCGCACACTTGTCGCTGCGGAACTTGTATTCGGCGTGTCGTCGCGCTCCGGCGGTATCGGCTGGTACATCTTCGAGGCGCGGAACGACCTCGATACTGCCACGGTCTTTTCCGGCCTGCTCACCGTGATCCTGATCGGCCTCTTCGTGGAATCGGTCATCTTCCGTGCTATCGAGGCGCGGACGGTGAACCTTTGGGGCATGCAGCGATGAGTGAGGCAGCGACGTGCGACGTGGCGATCCGGCGCGGCTGACGGCATGTTCGCGGGGCTGACGTTCGACACCATCGCGGTCCTTTGGCTTGGCGCGCTGCTCGGCGGTATTGCGGCCGGCGGCTCGGGCTTCGCCTTCGCGCTTGCCGCCTCCTCGATCTGGCTGCACCGCGTCGATCCGCTACACTCGACCATCATGGTCACCGGCGCCGGCGTGCTGCTGCACCTGTCGACCATCTGGCCGCAGCGCAAGAACATCAGCCTTGCGCGCGTCTCGCCGTTCATTCTCGGCGGGCTCGCCGGCATCCCGATCGGCGTCTATCTGCTCGCCTACACCAACACCGGCATTCTCAAGGTCGTGCTCGGCACGTTCCTGCTTGCCTACGGCGCTTACGCGGTGATCTCGCCGCGCCTGCATACGGTCAGCTTCGGCGGCCGCGGCTTCGATGCCGCGGTCGGTTTCGTCGGCGGCGTGCTCGGCGGCATTGGTGGGTATTCCGGCGTGCTGCCAACCATCTGGACGCAATTGCGCGGCTGGCCGAAGCAGGTCGCCCGCGGCGTCTACCAACCCTACATCATCGTGGTGCAAAGCGTGACGCTGGCCGGCATCGTCTGGGTCACGCTCGACCGCACCGGTCTCGTGCTCCTGATTTCCGTGGTGCCGCCGCTTCTCCTTGGAACATGGATCGGCTGGCAGCTTTACGGCCGCCTCGACGAACGCCGGTTTCGCCTGGGGCTGGGCCTGTTGCTCATCGCTTCCGGCGCCACGCTCATTGTGTAGGCGGCATCGCAGCGAATATAATATTTCGTTATGATCTATAAATTTCACACACTGCGCAAAGTGCCCGCGATCCGACATTCTCACGTGAAAGCGGTTGTGCTCTGAGCTAATCTCGCCCCCGACGCGTCAGGGCGAGATCATCCGTGAATTTCTATCGTTCCGCAGGCCTCTGCATCGCCAGCGAAATCGACCTGCCGGGATTGGCGCCCGCCGAACCCCGCGCCGCCGCGGATGTCAGGATCGTTCGGGCCGCCACGCCGGAGAGGCTGGACAATCCCGTTGCCCAAGGGCCGACCTGGCAGTTGAACGCCGACGCGTTCCTGCTCGACGTGCCCGGCGTCGCCCGCTTCCATCTTGTCGGCGACCACACGATCGCGGTCACACCGGCCGATGGCGGCGATCCGGCGGACGTTCCTGTGTTTCTCCTTGGCTCCGCGCTCGGCATCTTGCTGCACCGGCGCAAGCAGATCGTGCTGCACGCCAGCGCGGTGCGCGTCGGCAGCACGGCCGTGCTGTTCTGCGGCCCGTCGGGCGCCGGCAAATCGACGATGGCGGCGGCGCTGGCGCAACGCGGCTATCCGCTGGTGACCGACGACGTCTGCACGATTTCCCTTGACGACACCGGTCCGCCGCAGGTGCACCCGGACGGGCGGCAATTGAAATTGTGGGCACACGCGATCAAGAAGCTGGACCTGCCTATCGGGCGCGGCGTGCGCGTGCGCCGCACACTTGAAAAGTACTACGTCGTCCCACCGTCGGAAGCGACCACCGGTTCGCTGCCGCTGGGTACGGTCTACTTTCTGCGCGAGGCGCGCCCGCCCCACCTTGCCGGCATCGAGAAGCCCAATATCGTCGACGGGTCGCTCCTGCTGCGCCGCAATGCCTATCGGCCGCAGATCGTCCGGCGGCTCGAGCAACGGCCGCAATACTTCCGCGCCGCAGCAGCGATCGCGAATGCCGCAGGCATTTATTATCTCACGCGTCAGCTCGATTTCGGCAAGGTGCCGGCAACGATCGCCATGCTGGAAGCTCACTGGCGCGAC
>DASTGR010000035.1:0-7877 GCA_035718885.1 Pseudolabrys sp.
TCCGCGATCACGTCGCAGAAGGTGAAGCCACGCGATATGCATACGCCGCAGCCCGGATGTCGTTGCGGCGCGGACCGTGGTTTGGCGAGAGCGACGACGTTCATGAAGCCAGGCTCTATATCTCTTCTTCTTTCATTCTTGGGCCGCTCCTGCGGATCGCGAGCAGCCTGTACTTTGTATATTCATGTGCGTGCAATTGTAAAAGAGACTCACGAGAAAATATAAGCTTCATAACCACACGCGCGACGCGGGCTTTGTCCAAATCGCCCGATGTGCTGGAAACCCGACATTTCTGGAGAGGCGGTCCGCGCCGGACTGCCGGAAGGATCGCCGCCGCAGCCATCGGTTAGGGAATACCATGCTTGCCCGCCGGCGGGCGCAACTCACCGTTCTTGACGCTTCAGCGCCACGCCATGATGCCGCCCGCCGGCCGCCCATGGGCGGCGACCGGCTGACGGGACGCGAAGAAGGCTCGCCCCATGCGGCAACGCGCCGCATCTATTTTGCGCAGAACGACCAGCCAATCGCGTCGCCGGCGCGGTTCCGCGTCGTCAGTCCTTCGGCCTCTTGTCGACGATGCGGCGCGCCTTGCCCATCGACCGTTCGATGCCGCCGGGGTCGGCGACGTCGACCTCGACGCCAATGCCGACGACGTTGCGGATGTGCGCCTTGAGCAGCGCCGCCTGCGCGGCACGCGAGGCGTGATCGGCCGTCTCGGGGCGCGCCTCGACATGCAGGCGCACGCTGTCGAGACGCTGCTCGCGGAAGAGCTCGATGTAAAAATGCGGCGCGAGGCCGTCGCAGCGCAGGAGCTGCTCCTCGAACTGGGTCGGGAACACGTTGACGCCGCGCACGATCATCATGTCGTCGGTGCGGCCCGTGACCTTTTCCATGCGCCGCATCGTTCGCGCCGTGCCGGGCAGGAGCCGCGTCAGGTCGCGTGTGCGATAGCGGATGACGGGCATCGCCTCCTTGGTCAGCGAGGTGAACACCAGTTCGCCGCGCTCGCCGTCCGGCAGCACCCTGCCCGTCTCCGGGTCGATGATCTCGGGATAGAAATGGTCTTCCCAGACGTGCAGCCCGTCTTTGGTCTCGACGCATTCGTTGGCGACGCCCGGCCCCATCACCTCGGACAGCCCGTAAATGTCGACGGCGTCCATGTCGAACGCCTCCTCGATCTCGGCGCGCATCGCGTTCGTCCACGGCTCCGCACCGAAGATGCCGATCTGAAGCGACGAGCCGCGCGGATCGATCTTCTTGGCGCGGAATTCATCGAGGATCGCCAGCATGTAGGACGGCGTCACCATGATGATCTCGGGCCTGAAATCGGCAATGAGCTGAACCTGCCGCTCGGTCATGCCGCCCGAGACCGGGATCACGGCGCAACCGAGCTTCTCGGCGCCGTAATGCGCACCGAGCCCGCCGGTGAACAGGCCGTAGCCGTATGAAACGTGAACCTTCATGCCCGGCCGGCCGCCCGAGGCGCGGATCGAGCGCGCCATGACATGCGTCCAGGTGTCGATGTCCTTCTGCGTATAGCCCACGACCGTCGGCTTGCCGGTCGTGCCGGAGGAGGCATGGATGCGCACGATCCGGTCCTGAGCGACGGCGAACATGCCGAACGGATAGTTGGCGCGCAGGTCGTCTTTCGAGGTGAACGGAAACTTTGCGAGGTCCTCGAGCCGGTTGAAGTCGCCGGGCTTCACGCCGGCCGCGTCGAACTTCGCGCGGTAGGCGGCGACGTTGTCATAGGCATGCTTGAGCGACCACTTCAGCCGTTCGGTCTGCAACGCGGCAATCTCGTCCCGCGAGGCACGTTCGATCGGCTCGAGGCCGAAGGGCTCGTACGACGATTTGTCGAGCATCCCGTCTCCCATTTCCTCCCGACCTGGCGCTTCTCTTCGTCGAAAGGACGCGGGCGCCGTGACGGACAGGCTCGACTGTGCGAGCAGAGAATTTGTATGGTAGCCGAGAAAGGGCTGTCAACGCGACGGCACGAGCGGGCCCGGCCCCGGGGAGAATGCGGTTGAGCGCGATGAAACTTTCGGTCTTCTCGGTGCAGGACCATTACCCCGCCCAGTCGCGCACGGTGCAGCAGCTCTATGGCGAGGTCATCGCCCAGGCCGAGCTTGCCGACGCGCTCGGCTACGACACGTTCTGGGTGGCCGAGCATCACTTTCACGAATACGGGGTCGTGCCCAACCCGGCGGTGATGCTGTCGAGCCTGGCGCAGCGCACGAAGCGCTTGCGTCTCGGCACCGCAATTTCGATCCTCACCTTCCACAATCCGCTCACCGTCGCGGAAAGCTATGCCATGGTCGACGTGCTGTCCGGCGGGCGGCTCGTCTACGGCGTCGGCTCAGGCTACCTGTCTCACGAATTTGCCGGCTACCGGATCGATCCATCCGAAAAGCGCGACCGCTTCGACGAGAACCTCGCGATCGTGCGGCGGCTCCTGGCCGGCGAGCGCGTCACGGCGGACGGCAAGTTCGGCAAGGTGGACGCCGTCGCGCTCAATGTCGTGCCGGTCCAGCGCGAGGTCCCGATCTATGTCGCCGTTCTACGGCGCGAGGCTGCCTTCCACATCGGCAAGCAGGGCAACAATCTGATGTGCGTGCCTTACGCGTCGCTGGAGCATTTCGACCAGATCGGCGATCTGATCGCCGAATATCGCCGCGGCAAGGCGGAAGCCAGCGTCGCGCCCTCCGGCGACGATGCGGTCGTGACGCTGCACACTCACGTCGCCGAATCGGACGACGCCGCGCGGCGCAATGCCGAAAAAGCGTTCAACCTCTATGTCGACACGCGCCTCTACGCGCGCAAGTCGACCTATGACGATGCGATGAGGAACGGCCTGCACCTGTTCGGCTCGGTCGAAACGGTCGCCGACAAGCTGGTCGCCTTGCACAAGGCCGGCGTGCGCCACGTCTCGACGCTGCAAAACTTCGGCCTGATGCCGCAGCCGCTCGTTCGCGCGTCGATGGAACGGCTCATGCGCGAAGTGGCGCCGCGCGTCGTTGCGCGCACCGGGGCCTAACGCGGGCTAGTTTGGCTCCAGCAGCACGCAGTGGCGCGGATCGACCGACAGCCACACCGGCTGGCCGTCCTCCCAGAGCTGCATTCCCGATTGCCGCACGACAAGTTCGCGGTCGCCCCAAAGTACGTGCACCTGCGTCAGGTCGCCGAGGAACACCGACCGGTGCACGGTAGCTGACCAGACGTTGCGCTCGCCGGGCGGCCGCTCTTTGTCGAGCGTGAAGTGCACCGCGCGCACCGACAGGCACGCCTCGCCGGCTGTCGCGCGCCCGTGCGACGTGCCGTAAACGGTCTGCCCGCCTCCGGTCTCGACCGCGAGCGCATCGCCGGTCGCGAGATCGCCGCGCACGCGACCGCGAATGAGGTTGGCCGAACCGACGAAATCGGCGACGAACTCGGTGCGCGGGTAATTGTAGATCTCGGCCGGAGGCCCGGACTGCTCGATCCGGCCGCCCTTCATCACCAGGATGGTGTCGGACATGGCCAGCGCCTCTTCCAGATCATGCGTGACGTAGAGCGACGTCACGCCAAGACGATGCTGGAGCTCGCGCAACTCGATGCGCATGTCGCCACGCAACTTCGCGTCGAGATTTGACAGTGGCTCGTCGAACAGCAGCACCGAGGGCGAGAAGGCGCAGGCGCGCGCCAGCGCCACGCGCTGCTGCTGGCCACCGGAAAGCTGCGAGGCGCTGCGGCCGCCGTAAGCGCTCATCTGCACGAGGTCGAGCGCATGACCGACCCGCTCCTTGACCTCGGTCGCGCTCTTGCCGCGCACGCGCAGGCCGTAGGCGACGTTGTCGAACACGCTCATGTGCGGCCAGATGGCGTAGGATTGGAACACCATGGACAGGCCGCGCTGCTCGGTCGGGACGTTGATGCCGGCGGCGCCGTCGAACATCGTCCTGTCGCCGATGCGGATGCGGCCGGATTCCGGCGCTTCGAGACCCGCGACCGCGCGCAAGGTCGTCGTCTTGCCGCAGCCGGACGGCCCGAGCAGTGTGAGCTGCCTGCCGGCCTCCGCGGTGAAACTGATCGGGCCGACCGCGGCGACAGTGCCGTAGCGGATGACGAGATCGGTCACCTCAATGTGCGGGGCGGCGGCCATGGCTTCAGGCTCCGTGACGCGCGGCGCGGCGCGAGACCGTGAGGAAGACGAGCATGACGGCGCCGACCACGACGGTCTGGATCAGCGCCATCGCCGCGGTGAGTTCGCTCGACGAGGAGAAAAACGCCTCGACGATGGCCGGCGTCAGCACCTTGCTGTTCGGCCCCATCAGCAGGATCGAGGCGCCGAGTTCGCGCACGCTGGCGACGAAGATCAGAAGCCACGCCGCGATGAGCCCCGGCCGCAGGAGCGGCATGGTGATCGTGCGCATCCGATAGAACCAGCTTGCGCCGCAGACCTCGCCGCATTCCTCGAGGCTCTTGTCGAGCTGCACGAGAACGCCGGAGATCGTGCGCACGCCGAGCGGCAGAAACGCGGTGAGGTAAGCGATCAGCAGGATCCACAGCGTGCCGTAGACCGGCAGGGGAAAGACCAGCCACGCCCACATCATGCCGAAGGCGAAGACGAGCCGCGGCACCGCCTGCGGGAACATGACGATGTATTCGAGCACGTTGCGCCCCGGCAGGCGCGAGCGCTGGATCATCCAGGCGAGGAGTCCCGTCAGGACAATGCCGATCGTCGCAGTCAGGAACCCGAGCAGCAGGCTGTTGCCCATGGCCGAGCGTACGGCGTTGAGCGAGAACGCCGTCGCGTAGTGCTCCAGCGTGAGGTTGGATGCTTTTGGGAAGACGGTCGCCAACCGCTGCACCGAGGCGAAGGCAAGGGTTGCCATCGGCAGGACGACCGACATGAGCAGGTACACCGCGCAAACGGCGAACAGCGCCCAGCGCAGCCTGCCGACATCCATGACGCGCGGGCGGAACGCCTTGCCGCTGACCGTGACGTAGCTGCGGCCGTGCGTGATACGCCGGTAGAGATAGATCATCGCGAACATCACCGCGAACAGCGACACGCCCATGGCGGCGGCAAGCGGCAGCCGCGGCGGATATTGCGAGACGAGCTGATAGATCGCGGTGGTGATCACGTAGAAGCGGTTCGGCGAGCCGAGCACCAGCGCGGCGGAAAACGAGCCGAGCATCTCGGCGAAGACGTAGATCGCCGCGCCGAGCACGCCCGGCGCGACCAGCGGCAGCGTCACGCGGATCATCGTGCGCCAGCGGCTCGCGCCGATGACCTGGCTCGCTTCCTCGAGCGAGGGATCCATCGATTTCATGACGGCGCTGATCATGACGAAGGCGACCGACCCCTCGAACAGCGCCATGACCCAGGCGATGCCGATCGGCCCCGTGACGTCGAACAGCGCCTCCTTGGCCCCCGCCGCGCGCCAGAGCTGGTTGATGAAACCCGACTCCGGCGAACCGAGGAGCGCCCAGGCGAGCGCGCCCAGCAGCGGCGTCACGTAATACGGCACCGCCATCAATTGCTCGAGCGCGGCGCGCATCGGCACATTGGTGCGGGTCAGGATCCAGGCAATCACGAAGCCGAACACCAGCGCCATCACCGTCGCGGCGAAAGCGACGCCGAGCGTGTTCAGCATGATCTCGGAGTAGTTCGGCAGCAGCGCGAAGTTGTCGAGGCCGTAGGCCTCCGGCGGCCGCACGTTCGGATCGCCGACGTCGAACGCGGCTTGGAACAGGTAGAAGACGGGATAGAGCACGAAGGCGGCGGCGAGAATCGCCACCGCCGCGCCGACCAGCTTCTGGGCCGGCGCGCCGGTGCGCTTCTCGATCGTCGCGGCGACCGGCACTAGAGGCCGATCATCGCATTCCATTCCTTGACGTAGGCCGGGTGGGCCTTCTCGTACTCATCCATGCTCTTGGGGAAAATGAGCTTGTAGTCGGCGAGCTTCATGCCGCCCGGCATCGGTGCCGCATCCTTTCGCATGGACGGGTAGTAGAGAAACTTGTTGGTCTGATAGAGCGTCTGGCCCTTCGGCGACATCAGCCAGTCGAGGAAGAGGCGCGCCGATTCAGGATGCGCCGGCTTCGAGACGACGCCGGTGGCGAGCGGCGTCGCCGGCAGGCCGTCCTCCGGCGCGACGAAGACGACCGGCGCGCCGCGATCCTTGACGAGCTGGTAACCCGCCCATTCGCCGAGGATCGTCACCTGCTCCTCGCCCTTGGACAGCCGCTCGAACAGTTGCGCGCGCGAGTCGAAGCCGTGCGGACGCAGCTTGCCGAACTCCTTCCAGTAGTCGTCGCCGTAGAGCTTCTTGAGCTCGAACCACTGCACGAACTGCATGCCGCTGGTCGACTGCTTGCAGCTGATGACGTTCCGGAAGCGCGGCTTGATGAGGTCCTTCCAGTTCTTCGGGACGTCGGCGCCCGTCACCTTCTCGGAATTGTAGACGATGCCGACGAAGTCGATGCCCGAGAAGAAGAAATAGCCGGCCGGTGTGCCGAGCGCGTTGGCCGGATAGGCGGCGCGTTCCGGCGACTCGTAATGCTCGTAGCCGCCCTTCTTCTGGAAATCGATCGCCGTGCTCACCTCGGAGAATTGCACGACGTCGACTGCGTAACGCCCCGCGCCGCGCTCGGCGAGCAATTTGGCATAGAGCGCGCCGTTCTGCGCGCGCAGATAGGACGCCTTGATCTTGGGGAAGTCCTTGCTGAACGCCTCGACGATCGCGGCACCGGCGGGATCGCTGTCGTGCGTGTAGAACAGCATCGCACCTTCCGCTTCAGCCTTGGCCATGTCGGCCGCGGTCTTGACGCCATTGACCTCGGTGACCTTGCGCGCTTCGTCGGAGAGAGCGATGCGCGCCGTCGCCGGAACCGTGGCGGCCGCGAGCGCGCCCTTCAGAAGTGAACGACGTGACAGGCCGCGAAAACGCTTTGCCATTTCATCCTCCCTGTGATGCGCCGCGTCTCGTATCGGATGATCGGCCCGGCGCTTTTGGTAAGCACAGGATAGGATGGGCTTTTGCAGCATGTCCAGCGCACACGGCCTTCGCCACGCGCAGGTCTCATCGGACGCGAACGCATCCGCCGTCATGGACTACCGGCGGGCAAATTTGCAATTCGTGGAGATTGCACGAGTGGGTTTCACCACGCGCGGCGCGGCGCCACGACTCTTGCCGCGGCGTCCGATTGCGCTCCCGCCGTCACCGTGTCAGGTGGCGGCCTCCTTCTTCACCCGCGTCACGATCTGCGTCGGGTCGACGAAGCGCAACGCGATCAAGAGCCAGACGAGCGTCGTCACCATGTAGATGACGGCCATGGCGTCGATCGACTGGTTCGAGCGGACGCCTGCCGCGCCGACGGCGTAGTAGAGCGTCACCACGAGTGTCTGGCTGTCCGGTCCGGCCGTGAAGAAGGTCAGTTCGAACATTGCGATCGTGCGCACAAGGACGAGCAGCAGCGCCGCGAGGATGCCCGGCGTGAGCAGCGGCACCAGCACGTGGACGAACAGGCGCCCGGTGCCGGCGCCGAAGACGCGCGCCGCCGCTTCGATACGCGGGTCGATCTGCTCGATGAACGGGATCATCACCAGTACGACGAACGGAACGGTCGGCACCAGATTGGCGAGGATGACACCCGACATGTTGCCGCCGAGATGCGCCTGGTAGAGCACTGTGGCGAGCGGGATGCCGAAGGTGATCGGCGGGATCATCATCGGCAGCAGGAACAGCAGGAGCACGAGTTGCTTGCCCGGAAAATTGCGCCGCGCCAGCGCATAGGCGGCGGGTACGCCGAGCACGGCCGACAGCAGCACCACGGCGCCAACCACCTCGAATGTCACGATCAGCACGTCGTGAAGCTGGAACTCGTCCCAC
>DASTGR010000036.1:0-8348 GCA_035718885.1 Pseudolabrys sp.
TTCGGTCCATTATCGGACATCACCGGCAGCGGCCTCTGGCTCGCAGGCGTCGGTGGCTGAGAGACCGATTGCGCTCCCGCCTGTTAACGGGAGAGGAGCGCGCCCATGGTCGATCGGGCGATTTTTTCAGCACAGTTCTCCGTCCGCCTGCGCGAGGCAGAAGCAACACTGCGTACGCTCACCGAGAGCGTCGAATCGATCAGAGATACGGTGGGGCGGACACGGGCAATCATCGTCGAGTCCCAGCAATTGCTCGACGACGTGAGCGAGCTGTTGTTGCGATAAACTCCACCGCCGCGCGTCGCGACGCCCTAGCCGCTTTTCCCGGCCGTTACGCCGGCGCTCTCCAGCGCCGCGATCAGGTCGCGCGCGGAATAAGGCTTGCCGATCACCGCGATTCGCGCCTCACCGGAAAAGTGCGCCTTGAGGTCGGCGGCGGCGCGACCGCTCGCCACCACGACCGGTAGCGTCGGATAGAGCGCACGCAGTTCGCGCACCAGCATGTCGCCGCGTCGGTCCGGCAGGCCGATGTCGACGATCGCGGCGCGCACGCCGCCCGGAATGAGCTTGAGTTTGGCCAGCGCCTCGGTCGCCGAGCCCGCGACATCGACCTTGAAGCCTGCGTCTTCCAGCATATCGGTGAGCAGCATCTGCAACAGTGCCTCGTCCTCGACCGCCAGAATGCGCGCGGGGCCTGCCTGCGCATCGAGAATGTCGCGCAGCCGTGACGCCAGCACAGCTTGCGCGAAGGGCTTGCTGATGAGTTCGACGCCGGCATCGAGACGCCCGTCATGCACAATGGCATTGCGGGTGTAGCCCGAGGTGAACAGCACTTTCAGGTCGGGACGCTGCGCCACCGCCGCTTCCGACAATTTGCGGCCATTCATGCCGCCGGGCAGACCGACATCCGTGAACAGAAGTGCGATCTCCGGATGCTCGCGCAGCACTTTGAGGCCGGCCTCGCCGGTGCCCGCCTCGAGCACGCGGTAACCGAGGTCGCGCAAGGTTTCGGTCGTGTAGGCGCGCACGTCCTCGTCGTCTTCGACGACGAGAATAGTCTCCGAGCCCGCGCCGCCGGCGGAAGTCACCGTCGTCTCCTCCGCGTCGGCCGCCACGTCGCTCAGGAGCCGCGGCAGATAGAGCTTCACCGACGTGCCGCTGCCGACCTCGCTGTAGATGCGCACGTGGCCGCCCGACTGCTTGACGAAGCCGTAGACCTGACTGAGCCCAAGGCCGGTGCCGTGGCCGATGTCCTTGGTCGTGAAAAACGGCTCGAAGGCGCGCGCGATCACGTCCGGCGGCATGCCGGCGCCGGTATCGGAGATGGCGATCATCGCGTACTGGCCGGGCGTGACCTCCGTCTGGCCGGCGGCGTAACGCTCATCGAGATAGACGTTGGCCGTCTCGATCGTCAGCTTGCCGCCTTGCGCCATGGCGTCGCGTGCGTTGACCGCGAGGTTGAGGATCGCGACCTCGAGCTGGTTCGGATCGGCGAACGCGCGCCACACGCCGCCCGACAACACGGTTTCGACCTCGATCTGCTCGCCGAGCGTGCGGCGAAGCAGATCGGACATGCTGACGACGAGGCGGGAAAGATCGATTGCCTTGGGCACCAAGGGCTGCTGGCGCGAGAAGGCCAAAAGTCGCTGCGTCAGTGCCTCGGCGCGGCGCGCCCCGCGCATGGCGAGATCGGCGGACCGGACGATGCGCGCCGCATCGGGACGTTCGCTCTTCGCCTGGCGATCCAGCGTCTCCAGATTGCCGATGATAACGGTGAGCAGATTGTTGAAGTCGTGCGCGACGCCGCCGGTCAACTGGCCGATCGACTCCATCTTTTGCGCCTGGCGCAGCGCGATCTCGGCCTTTTCGCGCTCGGCCGCTTCGGCGCGTAGTTGCGCGTTGGTGTCGGCGAGCTCGGCGGTGCGCTCGGCGATCCGGTTCTCCAGCGTCTGTTCGTTCTCGCGCAGCAGCGATTCGACTTCGCGGCGCTGGGCAATCTCGCGCTGCGCCGCCTCGTAGAGCCGAATCTTCTCCATCGCGATCGCGGTCATGACCGCGACCGACGCGACCAGACGCTCGGCACGCTCGGTGAAAACGTCCGGCTCCGGATGACCGAAAAAGAGGCCGCCGATCACCGAACCGTCGCGGCCCATGACTGGCGCGGCCAGATAGCTCCTCACCGGCAAATGGCCTTCAGGCATCCCGTTATGGGGCGGGTTATGCCCGTAGCGCGGGTCCCTTGTGATGTCGCCCGAGCGCACGATGCCCTCGCCGCGGAACGTCGGGCCGAACACGCCGGTGTTGCGCGGCATGGGAAATTTCTCGAAGGCCGAGCGCGGCACGCCGGACAGCGTGTAAAGGACGTAGGATTCGCCCTTTGCATCGAGCACGTTGTAGAAGAACGCGCCGAACGACGCGCCCGACAGGCTGACTGCGGCATCGGTGACGACCTGCACCATGCGCTCGAGGTCGAGCTCGGATGAAATGGCGAGGCTGACCTTGTGCAATTCGGCGAGCGCCGCCGCCTCCTCGCGCAAGGCGGCCTTGGCCTCGCGGCGCACGCGCGCCAGCTCCATGTTGGTCTGCACGCGCGCGATCAGTTCGCGCGCCGAGAACGGCTTGGTCAGGTAATCGTCGGCGCCGGATTTGAGCCCGGCAACCTTCTCCTCTTCGCCCGCGCGTGCCGAGAGAAGCAAGACCGGGACGTCGCGCAGCGCCGGGTCGGCGCGCAGTGCGCTCAGCAGGCCAAAACCGTCCAGCTTCGGCATCATGATGTCGGTGAGCACGAGATCCGGCGCCTCGCGCCGCGCCGCCTCCAGCGCGGCTTCGCCGTCGGGGTGGGCGTCGACGCGATAACCTGCGGTCCTCAGGAGCCGCTCGACATAGTGCCGCATGTCGGCATTGTCGTCGGCGAGCAGGACGCATTGCTGGTCGCCGACCAAGGGTACGTCGCGCGCGAGATCGTCGGCCGCGGACGGCGCAGGCAGGTCGGCCGCCTGTTCATTGGCGAGCCAGGCCATGGCCTCGTCGATATAGGCCTGCGCCCGCAGATTGGTCGATACCTGCGTGCGTCCGGCGCCGACGCGCGCCGGATCGAGATGCTGCGTGCCGAACGGCAAGGTCACGATGAAGGCGGAGCCCTCGCCGACCGTGCTCTCGACGCGGATGTCGCCCCCGTGCAGGCGCACGAGCTCCTGCACCAGCGCGAGGCCGATGCCGCTGCCCTCGTGCGAACGGCCGCGCGCGCCTTCGACGCGGCGGAAGCGTTCGAACAGGCGCGGCAGTTCTTCGGACGGGATGCCTGTGCCGGTATCGGCCACGACGATCTCGGCATTGTCGCCGTCGGCGCGGACCGTGACCCTGATCTCGCCGTCGAAGGTGAACTTGAACGCGTTGGAGAGAAGGTTGAGGGTGACCTTCTCCCACATGTCGCGATCGACATAGACCGGCACCGGCAGCGGCTGGCAATCGACGACGAGGCGCATGCCGCTGCGCTCGATTACGGAGCGGAAATTGGAAGCGAGTTCGGCTGTGTAAGCGGACAGGTCGATCGGCTCGTAATTCGCCTGGACGCGCCCCGCCTCGATGCGGGAGAAATCCAAGAGCGTGTTGACGAGCTTGAGGAGCCGCACGCCGTTCCTGTGCGCGACCTCGACCAGTTCGCGGTTCTCGGACTTCACCCCGGCTTCGGGCTTGTTGAGAACATCCTCGAGCGGCGCCAGCATCAGGGTCAGCGGTGTGCGGAATTCGTGGCTGACATTGGAGAAGAACGCGGTCTTGGCGCGGTCGATCTCGGCGAGCGCGTCGGCGCGTCGGCGTTCCTGCTCGTAGGCCTCGGCATTGGCAATGGCTGCACCGATCGATCCGGCGACGAGATCGAGAAAGCCGGCATATTTGTCGTCGTAGAGCCGGTATGGATTGAGACCGGCAACGAGCACGCCGGTGCGTCCGGTGTCGCCGCTGGCAGCGATCGGCAGCACCACGGCCTCCTGCGGCGGCCGGTCCCAGGCGCCGCGCGGCAATTCTGCGGAAAGCGCGGGGGCCTTCACGCGGAGCGGCGTGTGCGCGCGCATCGCCTCGGCGAAGGGCCAGGGCCCGTCGCCCGCGACGAGCTTCTTCGGCGCGGCAGCATGGCCGCCATTCGTCGAACTCGCGCCCATCAGCGTCGCGCCGGCGCCGTCCTCGTCGACGATGTAGAGCAGCGCGAAGGGCAGATCGCGGTCGCCGGTCTTGAGCGCCGCGACGCTCTGCTCGCAGGCCTGCTGCCAGGAGCGTGCCTGCGCCGTCTGCGCCGCAAGTTCGCGCAGCAATTTGAGCTGGCGTTCGCCGATGACGCGGTCGGTGTCGTCGGTGTTGGCGCAGAAGATGCCGGCGGGAAGGCCGGCATCGTCGCGGATCGGGCTGTAGGAGAAGGTGTAGTAGGTTTCTTCCGGATAGCCGTTGCGCTCCATGATCAGGAGTTGCGACTTCACGTAAGTGCCGATCGAACCCTGCCGCGCCTGCGCCAGCATGGGGCCGATGTCGCCCCAGATCTCGCGCCACACCTGCCGCGTCGGTTTGCCGAGCGCCCACGGATGCTTGCCGCCGATGATCGACTTATAGGGATCGTTATAGAAATAGATGAGCTCTTCGCCCCAGCCGATCCAGATCGGCTGCTGCGAGGTGAGCATGATACCGACGGCGGTCTTGAGCGCGCGCGGCCAGCTCTCGGGCGCGCCGAGCGGGGTCGTGGCCCAGTCGAACGAGCGCAGCAGGCCGGCCAGCTCGCTGGAGCCAGGGAAAATCTGCTCGGCGGGCTGACCCGGAGGGCTGCTGCCCGCGTGCTCCAACACCGACACCTGAGAAGACCCCCCGGTCTGACCTGCAACGAAATTCAACGCTCCGCTGACGGAAAAGGTTCCCTCCGTGGTGTCATTTGACGCAAGGAGGCTGTGCAGGATGCCGGCCTATGCGCGGCGCCCGCCTATCGCGCTTGGCGGAAACACCGGTAAACAGGACGGATCAGGTTTTGCGGATGAACGAGCCCTTCCCAACCGACCAAGCTGGCCCAACGCCGGCCTCCGCGGCTTTCGACCGCAGCCGGCTCGCGCGCGGCATCGCCGCGGGCGCCGGCGCGGCGCTGATCTGGGGCCTGCAATCGGTCGTGTCGCGGCAGTCGGTCGCGGAAGGGCTGACGGCCGGCGACGTCACCGTTCTCCGCTTCGCCGTCGCCGGCCTCGTCCTGATGCCGCTCGCGCTGCGCATGAGGCCATTCGCGATCGGCGCGCTCGGGCTCAGGCGCGCGCTCACGCTCACGGTGCTGATCGGGCCGCTCTACAGTCTGCTTCTGGTCGGCGGCGCCGCCTTCGCACCCGCGATCCACGCCTCGGTCATTGCGTCCGGCGCCAACCCGGTGCTGGCCATGCTGGTCGGCGTTCTGTACGCACGGGAACGCGCCGGCCCCTTGCGCGCGCTCGGCGCGTTGATGATCGTGTGCGGCCTGATCCTGTTTTCGTGGCACGCGCTTGTCGACGCCGGCGCGCGTCAGGGCGCGTGGCGCGGCGACCTGCTTTTCTGCTGCAACGCGGTCCTGTTCGTCACCTATGCGCGCCTGGTGCAGGCGTGGAACGTGCCGGCGCGCGCGGCGACGACGACCGTCTCCGTGCTGTCCTTGCTGACGCTGCCGCTATGGGCCTTCGCGCTGTCCTCCGGATTTGCGCAGGCAAGCGCGATCGCGATCCTGTGGCAGGCGCTGGTGCAAGGGCTCGGCGTCGGCGTGGTCGCGACGCTTTTGTTCACCGCCTGCGTCGAGTTGATCGGCCCGGTGCGCGCGGCGATGTTCATTCCGCTGATGCCGATCACGACGGCTGTCGCAGGCGCCCTCATGCTGTCGGAATGGCCGCAGCCGCTGGAATGGGCCGGCACGGCAGTCGTGCTCGCCGGCATGGCACTAGCCTTCGCCGCTCCGGTGACGCGCTATCCCAAGTGACCTGAGTTATGAACGCAGCGCCGCAATGCGCTCGAGCGCGACTGGCGGCAAGGGCCCTTTTTCTACGGCGGCCAGCGCGTCCTCGAACTGCTGCGGCGTGGCAATGCCCACCAGGATCGTGCCGACCGCATGGTTCGAAATTGCGAAACGTGTCGCGGCTTCGGTCAGGCTGGCGGCGTGGCCCTCCTGCACCACAGGCAGGAAGCGGCGCGCAATGGCGATGTCTGCTTCATAGGTTTCGGCCGATCCGATCGGCTCCGGCGGCGGGCTTGCTATGCGGTGGCGCTCAGCCGAGCCGGATAGCGCGCCGCCGGCCAGGACGCGAATGGCGATCGTTCCTGTGCCGGCCGCCGTCGTGGCGTCGAACAGGCGGCGATAGTCCTGCGCAGGATAAGCCGCGTGCAGCGCCTCGCCTGCGGACGGATTGAGCATGTTGTAGACCACTTGCGCGCTGGCGAAGGCGCCGGAGCCGATGACCGTGTGCAGCGCCGGCGTGTCGCCGACCGCGGTCAGGCCGGGGAAGCGGATTTTCCCCTGCCCGCGCAGCTTCTCGAAGGCCGGCACAACCTCGTTCATGATCTGCTTGACGCTCAGCGCCGGACCGCCCCCGTCCTCGGTGACCGAATTGTGCAGGTGGAAGATATCGACGTGATCCATCTGGAGCCGCGCAAGGCTGGCGTCGAGCGACTTGACGATTGCGTCTCCGATGCGCGTTTCGCCCGGCGGCAGCCGGACCTTGGTGCCGACCACCACATTCGACGGCTTGAGGTTGCGCAGGACCCGACCGAGGTTCGTCTCGGACAAGCCGTCACCGTACTGCACCGCCGTGTCGAAGTAATTGACGCCGGCAGCGAGCGCCCGCGCGACCGTCCGCTCCTGGTCGGCCGCTTCGCCGCGCACCATCAGCCCGCCGACCGCGCCGCAGCCAAAGCCGAGCACCGACAATTGCAGTCCGGTCTTTCCAAAGGCACGCATCTGCATTGAAGTTCCTCCCGCGCCGAGGATACCGGGGTTGCCGCAAAACAAAAACCCCGGGCTCGCGCCCGGGGTCTTGCAATTGGTAATGTCGGCTGGTCGGCTTAGAAGCGATAGTTGATGCCGGCGCGGACGATGTTGGACTTGAACGACACGTTGTCGGTCGAGCCCGCGACGCCCGAGCAGGACGCGCCGCAATCGAACTTGCCGAGGTCGACGTAGAGGTACTCGAGCTTGACGCTCCAGTTCGACCACATCGCGTATTCCATGCCGAGACCCGCGGTCCAGCCGATCTGGGTCTTGGAAGCGTCGCCGAACGGCGAGGTCGCCTTGACGTTGCCGATGCCGGCGCCGCCCGTCAGGTAGGGCAGGAAGTTGTTCCAGCCGGCATAGCCGAGGCGGCCGCGCGCGGTGGCGAGCCAGTTCAGCTTGGTCTCGCAGGTGCCGCCGGCGCAGTCGGCCGAGCCCTTCATGCCGGAATAGTCGATGTCGCCTTCCAGGCCCCAGACCCAGGTGCCCGTCTGGAAATTATAGCCGACCGTCAGACCGCCGAGGATGCCCTTCGGGCTCGGGCTCACGGCCGGCGCGTCCCAGTTCGACTTGCCGAAGCCGTAGCCGACATTGGCGCCGACGTAGAAGCCGGTCCAGTTGGCGTAGGTCGGCGCGACGTAAGCCGGCGCCTTGTAGGGACGCGGCAGGTCGGCGGCATGCGCAGCGAACGACACCGTGAACAGAGCCGCGGCGGCGACGCCGGCGCGGAGAATCGAATTGATCTTCATAAGAGTCGGCCCCTTGACTGGTCCAGATCGGTTGCAAGCGGGCGAACAGGCTCACCCGTCGGTGTCGCACGCGACGCGGCCCCCCGACGGGTCAAACCGCGCACTGCACACACGTACAGGAATGCCTCCGAAGCCCTTAAAGGGTGGTTAACCTTAACGTCCCGCTCGCGACCCGGACGTAATCGCGTAAGGCTGTCACTCAAAAGCCACACGTCTAGAGAGCCAGTTTCATTCCTTCGTGGCTGGCGACGAAGCCGAGCTGCTCGTAGAACCGCCGCGCGTCCGCGCGAGATTTGTCGGTCGTGAGCTGGACGATCTCGCAGCCGCGCTTGCGGCACTCATCGATCGCCCATTCGAACATGCGTTTGCCGAGCCCGCCGCCGCGGCGCGACGAGGCGATGCGCACGCTTTCGATCTGGCCCCGCCACAGGCCGAGCCGCGACAGGCCGGGGATGAACGAGAGCTGGAGGCAGCCGACGATCTCACCGCCCTCCTCCACCACCGCAAGGAACTGATTGCGGTCGGCGTCGATCGCCGCAAAGGCGTCGATGTAGCGCGGGTTGAGCGGCGGGTCCGGATCCTCGCGCCTGCGGCCGAGTTCGTCGTCGGCGAGCAGCGCGACAATG
>DASTGR010000037.1:0-11905 GCA_035718885.1 Pseudolabrys sp.
GAGCTGTCGCCGCGAGGCATAAGCCCCACATATTGCGCCTGAAAGCGCCGCTTATCCCCACCGCTTGGCCGGTTCCGGCCGGTATGCTATCGACGACTCCTCCTGCCGCCCGTTCAAGACCCCGTTCGGCGCCGCTCATTCGGCGCCTGGAGAATGCGATGTCCTTAAGCCCGAAGACCGCCGCGAACGACCTCGATTCCTTTTTCTCCGCCACCCTGGCCGAGGCCGATCCCGAGATCGCCGACGTCATCGGCAAGGAGCTCGGCCGTCAGCGCGACGAGATCGAGCTGATCGCGTCGGAGAACATCGTGTCGCGCGCCGTGCTCGAAGCGCAGGGCTCCGTGCTGACCAACAAATACGCGGAAGGCTATCCGGGCCGTCGCTACTATGGCGGCTGCCAGTTCGTCGACGTCGCCGAGACGCTGGCGATCGAGCGCGCCAAGAAGCTGTTCGGCTGCAACTTCGCCAATGTGCAGCCGAACTCAGGCTCGCAGATGAACCAGGCCGTGTTCCTCGCGCTCTTGCAGCCCGGCGACACCTTCATGGGCCTCGATCTCAATGCCGGCGGCCATCTCACGCACGGCTCGCCGGTCAACATGTCGGGCAAATGGTTCAAGCCGGTCGCCTACGGCGTGCGCCGCGACGACAATCTCATCGACATGGACGATGTGGCGCGCATTGCGCGCGAGACGAAGCCGAAGCTGATCCTCGCCGGCGCCACCGCCTATAGCCGCGTCTGGGACTTCAAGCGCTTCCGCGAGATCGCCGACGAGGTCGGCGCCTATCTCATGGTCGACATGGCGCACTTCGCCGGCCTCGTCGCCGGCGGCGTGCATCCGACGCCGATCCCGCACGCGCATGTCGTGACCACGACGACGCACAAGTCGCTGCGCGGCCCGCGCGGCGGCATGATCCTCAGCAATGACGAGGCGATCGCCAAGAAGATGAACTCGGCCGTCTTCCCCGGCCTCCAGGGCGGCCCGCTGATGCACGTCATCGCCGCCAAGGCCGTCGCCTTCGGCGAGGCGCTGCGTCCTTCGTTCAAGGTCTATGCGAAGAACATCGTCGAAAACGCCAGGGCGCTCGCCGAGCGGCTCAAGGCCAACGGCCTCGACATCGTCTCGGGCGGCACCGACAACCACCTCATGCTGGTCGACCTGCGGCCAAAGCAGCTGACCGGCAAGGTGTCGGAGATCGCGCTCGGCCGCGCCCACATCACCTGCAACAAGAACGGCATCCCGTTCGATCCGGAGAAGCCGATGGTCACGTCCGGCATCCGGCTCGGCACGCCGGCGGGCACGACGCGCGGCTTCGGCGTCGCCGAATTCCAGCAGATCGGCGACATGATCGTCGAGGTGCTCGACGTGCTGTCGCAGAAGCGTACGGACGAAGATTCACTGGTCGAAGCCAAGGTTCGCGACAAGGTCGGCGCGCTCTTGAAGCGCTTCCCGATCTATCAGTGACCGACACCGTCATGGCCGGACTTGTCCCGGCCATCCCGCTTAGCAGGGCAAGGCCGTGCCTCCCTGATCGGGGTCGCCGGGGCAAGCCCGGCGACGACAAGAAGAGGGGGGTAGGGGGGAAGCATGCGTTGCCCGAGCTGCGCTAGCCTGGATACGCAGGTGAAGGACTCGCGACCGACGGAGGACTCAGCCGTCATCCGCCGCCGCCGCGTTTGTCTCACCTGCAATTTCCGTTTCACCACCTTCGAGCGCGTGCAGCTGCGCGAGCTCACCGTGATCAAGCGCAACGGCCGCCGCGTGCCGTTCGATCGCGACAAGCTCTTGCGCTCGGTGCAGATCGCGCTGCGCAAGCGCCCTGTCGATGCCGAGCGCATCGAGCAGATGGTGTCGAAGGTCGTGCGCGAGCTGGAAAGTCTCGGCGAAAACGAGGTCACGTCGGAGACGATCGGCGAGGCGGTGATGGAGCAGTTGCGCGACGTCGACGACGTCGCCTATGTGCGCTTCGCGTCGGTCTACAAGAACTTCCGCGAGGCGAAAGACTTCGAGCAAGCGCTCGCCGAATTGTCCGACGAGACGACGCATCCGGAACGGAAGTAGTTTTGAAGTACACGGCGATATCCCAAACTCCGTTCATTCCCGCGAAGGCGGGAATCCAGCTCTGACTTCCAACTGGGTCCCCGCTTTCGCGGGGACGAACGGGAGAGTAATCAGCAAGAATGACCGACGAATCCCAGCACCAACAAGACCTCCGTTACATGCGCCTCGCGCTCGATCTCGGGCGCCGCGGACTCGGCCGCACCGCGCCGAACCCGGCGGTCGGCGCCGTCATCGTCAAGGACGGCGTCATCGTCGGCCGCGGCTGGACGCAGGATGGCGGCCGTCCGCATGCCGAGGTCGAAGCGCTCGCGCGTGCAAAGCGCGCCGCGCGCGGCGCCACCATGTATGTGACGCTCGAGCCCTGCTCGCATCAGGGTCAGACCCCGCCCTGCGCCGACGCCGTCATCAAGGCCGGCATCGCCCGCGTCGTCTCTGCCATGGACGATCCGAACCCCGAGGTCGCCGGGCAGGGGCATGCGCGCCTGCGCGAGAAGAACATCGCCGTCGATGTCGGCCTCTTTGCTGACGAAGCGCGCCTTGCCCATGCCGGCCACATCGCCCGGGTCACGCAAGGACGCCCGCGCGTGCTGGTGAAGCTCGCGGTCTCGACCGACGGCAAGGTCGCGCGCGAGGGCCGCAAGCCGATCCAGATCACCGGCGAGGAAGCGCGCGAGCGCGTCTTCCGCATGCGCGCACAGAACGACGCCATTCTTGTCGGCGTCGGCACGGTGCTCGCCGACAATCCGCAGCTAACCTCTCGCCTGCCGGGCCTGCTGGAGCGCTCGCCGGTGCGCGTCGTACTCGACGCGCAATTGCGCACGCCGCTGTCGCTGTCGGTGATCTCGACCAACCGCGAATATCCGACCTGGATTTTCTGCGGCGACAAGGCGTCAGAGATGGCCGAGGACATCCTGACGCAGAAGGGCGTGCGCGTGTTCCGGGTGCCGGAGGCGGGCGGCAAGCTCGATCTCGACGCGGTGCTCAAGCGGCTGAACGCCGAGGGCATCACCCGGCTTATGGTCGAAGGCGGCCCGACGGTTGCCGCGAGCTTCGTCGCTGCCGGCTTCGTCGACGAGGTGGCGCTGCTGCGCGGCGCCGTCACGATCGGCGCCAACGGCCTCGATGCGCTCGCCGGCATGAAGCTCGACGCGCTGACCGAAGGCATGAGCATGCTCGGTTCGGAAAAGCTCGGAGTCGACACGCTCGAACATTACGGGCGGCAGTCGTGATGACGCCGCGGCATATGTATTTGCGTTCCCCGGGCGCGCTGCAACACGCAGTGTTGCTGCGCAGACCCGGGGTCCCGCTGTCGCGCTGCAAGCAACCGGGGTCCCGGATCTGCGGTCCAGCGTTGCACGCTGCACCGCGCCCGGGACACGAGGTTCAGTAATGTTCACCGGCATCGTCACCGATCTCGGCGAGGTGCGCTCGATCAAGGCGCGGGCGAACAATCTGCACCGCATCACCATCCTGACGCGCTATCCGCGCGCGGAGCTGGTCGAGGGCGCGTCGGTCGCCTGCTCGGGCGTGTGCCTGACCGTGGTCGACACTGGCGAGGAGGACGGCCGCACCTGGTTCGCGGTCGACGCCGCCGACGAGACCCTGCGCGTGACCGGCGTCGGCAATTGGCGGCATGGTACGCGGATCAATCTCGAGCGGCCGCTGAAAGTGGGCGACGAGCTCGGCGGCCACATCGTCTCGGGCCACGTCGACGGACTCGCAAAGGTTGTCGCGCGCGAGGACATGACGGACATGGTGCGCTTCACCTTGCGTGCGCCACGCGAGCTTTCGCGCTACATCGCCGCCAAGGGGTCGGTTGCGCTCGACGGCGTGTCGCTGACGGTCAACACGGTCGACGGCGACGATTTCACGGTGCTGATCATCCCGCACACGCTGAAGGTCACCTCGATCGGCGCGCTGAAGGCGGGCGACGACGTCAATCTCGAGATCGACACCATGGCGCGGTATGCGGCGAGGTTGATGGAAGCCAAGTAGCTTGTCGCCACCGGGCTCGTCCCGGTGGCCCCGCTTAGGAAGGCACGGTGCGTCCTTGATCGGGATGGCCGGGACATCAGGGCGTTCACGCCCGTCTTCGACGGGCTATGCCCGGCCATGACATTCGATTGGGCGGCCCTTGTTCGCGCCACCTGCGCTTGCTACGACCCGCCCGCGATCAGGACCCGGACATATGGCCAAGAAACGGACGAGCAAGCCCGCGCCGAAAAGCGCCGCCAAGAGTGCGGCGAAGCCCGCGCCCAAGGCGGCTGCGAGCGCGGCCAAGCCGGTTCCGAAGCCCGCGCCGAAGCGCGACGGCCTGCACATGCTCATCGTCGAGGCCCGCTATTACCTCGGCATCGCCGACGAGCTCCTGTCCGGCGCCAAGAAGACGCTCGACGAGGCCGGCTGCACCTACGACGTCGTCACCGTTCCCGGCGCGCTCGAAGTGCCGGCGGCGATCGCCATGGCCGTCTCGGCCGCGGGGGCGAAGCCATACGACGGCGCCATCGCGCTCGGCTGCGTGATCCAGGGCGAGACCTATCACTTCGACATCGTCTCCAACGAGTCCGCGCGCGGCCTGATGGACCTGTCGATCCAGCGCGAGATTCCGCTCGGCAACGGCATCCTCACCGTGGACAACGAGCATCAGGCCAAGGAGCGCCTCGGCGGCGACCACGGCCACAAGGGCATCGACGCCGCGCGCGCGGCGCTGGTCATGGCGCGGCTCAAACGCAGCCTGAAGGGCAAGTGATGGCGCGTGAGTTGAAACGCGACGACAAGGAGGCGCGCAAGGCGAACAAGCGCGGCGCCGCCCGTCTCGCCGCGGTGCAGGCGCTCTACCAGATGGATCTCGCCGGCACCGGCCTCAACGAAATCCTCGCCGAGTTCGAAAGCCATTGGCTCGGCCGCGAGGTCGAGGGCGCGCAATACCTGCCGGCCGAGGCCGCGTTCTTCCGCGACGTCGTCTCCGGCGTGCTGCGCGAGCAGCGCGTGCTCGACCCGATGATCGACGAGGCCTTGCAGAAGTCGTGGCCCCTGAAGCGCATCGAGACGGTCCTGCGCGCATCGATGCGGGCCGGGGCCTACGAGCTCATGCACCGCAAGGACGTGCCGGCGCGCGCCGTCATCACCGAATACGCCGACGTCGCCGCCGCCTTCGTCGGCCGCGACGAGACCGGCATGGTCAACGCGGTGCTCGACCAGCTCGCGCGCAAGCTCCGCGCCGACGAGTTCACGGCCGGCTGAGTAATGCTTGCTGTCGTCACCGGGCTTGTCCCGGTGACCCCGCTTAGGTGAGCATGGTGCCTCATGATCGGGATGGCCGGGAGATAAGGGCGTTTACGCCCGTCTTTCGACGGGCTATGCCCGGCCATGACAGAGGCTGGGCAGGGACGAATGTCATCTGACGACAAACTCTCCGCCGAGGATCGCCTGATCGCGGACTTCTTCAAGCCGATCGCGACGCATCCGGGCGCGCTGGCGCTGACCGACGATGCGGCCTTTCTCACGCCCGCGCCCGGCACCGACGTGGTGCTCAAGACCGACGCCATCATCGGCGGCGTGCACTTCTTTCCCGAGGACGACGCGGCCGACGTCGCGCGCAAGGCGCTGCGCGTCAATCTCTCCGACCTCGCCGCCAAGGGCGCGACGCCGCTTGGCTTCCTCGTCTCGCTCGTGCTGCCGAAGGACATTGGCGCCGATTGGCTGAAGCGCTTCGCGCTCGGATTGCGGGAAGACGCCGAGGCCTATCAATGCCCGCTGTTCGGCGGCGACACCGATCGCACGCCGGGGCCGGTCATGGTGTCGGTCTCGATGTTCGGCAGCGTGCCGTCCGGCGCGATGGTCCGCCGCGCCGGCGCCAAGCCCGGGCACCGCGTCTTCGTCACCGGCACGATCGGCGACGCCGCGCTCGGCCTCGTGCTGCGCCAAAACGCGTCGTGGAACCTCACGGCTGCGCAGCGCGACCATCTCCTGTCACGCTATCTGCTGCCGCAGCCGCGCAATGCGCTGGCCGATGCCGTGCGCGCCTATGCCTCGGCGGCGATGGACGTCTCCGACGGCCTTGCCGGCGACCTCACCAAGCTTTGCCGCGTCTCGGGCGTCGCGGCGAGGATCGACGTCGGCACCGTGCCGCTGTCGGACGCTGCGCGCGCGGCGGTCGCGGCCGATCCGGCGATGCGCGAGACGGCGCTCACCGGCGGCGACGATTTCGAAGTGCTGTGCACCGTGCCGGAGCCGCTGGTCGCGGCCTTCCGCGCGGCGGCCGCGGCCGCCCGGGTTCCCGTCACCGACATCGGCGCCGTCGAGGCCGGCGAGGGCGCCCGCTTCTTCGACCGGGGCGGCGAGCTGAGCTTCAAGCGCCTGTCGTTTTCGCATTTCTGACAGCGCCACAGGCGCCATGACAGGCGCTCAGGCTGCGCGCTATAGTCGTCTCAACAAAAATCGGGGATGAGAAGCGCCATGCACGACATGACGGCGAAGAAGGACGCGATCACGGCGATCACGCAGCATCCGAACTTCGCGAAATACCACAAGCACTTTCCGACCTCGGCCTGGATGCGGCGCGAAGCGCCCAAGCACGTGCCGCGCTTCGCCTTCGAATATGCCGATACCGGCGCCGGCAACGATGTCGGCATCGAGCACAACTGGTCGTCCTTCGACAACGTCACCATCGTGCCGCGCTACGGGGTCACCAACACGCTGCCCCCGGTCGACGTCGACCTGTTCGGCACGCGCTATGCGGCCCCGATCGGCATCGCGCCGATGGGCGGGCCGTCGCTGGTCTGGCCCGGCGCCGATCTGTTCTGCGCCCGCGCCGCGCAGCGTGCCCGCGTGCCCTACACATTGAGCACGGCCGGCGGCGCCACGATCGAGGCCGCGGCGGAAGCGGCGCCCGACGTGTTCTGGCTCCAGCTCTACCGCTTCTACGCCGACGACCACAAAATCGGCTTCGACCTCGTGCGCCGCGCCAAAGCCGTCGGCGTGAAAGTGCTGACGCTCACCGTCGACGTGCCGGTGCGCACGACGCGCTCGCGCGAGACCTATGCGGGCCTTGCGCACGAGTTCCGCCCGAACGCGCGCATGATCTGGGAGATGATGATCCGCCCGCGCTGGCTCATGGCGCTTCTGCGCAACGGCTATCCGCGCTTCGCCACGATCAGCGACTACGCGCGCCCCGGCGCCAACACCAACGAGATCATCGCCTTTGCCCGTGCGCGCATGGGCGGCGCCTTCAACTGGGAAGAGATCAAGCGCTATCGCGACTCCTGGCAGGGGCCGATGACGCTCAAGGGCATCCTGCACCCGGCGGACGCCGAGAAGGCGGTGGCGATCGGCATTGACGGCATCTGGGTGTCGAACCATGGCGGCCGCCAGATCGAGGCGGTCGTGCCGTCGATCGACGCACTGCCGGCGATCGTCGCCGCGGTTGGCAGCAAGGCCACCATCCTGCTCGATAGCGGCGTGCGCTCCGGCCAGGACGTGATGCGGGCGCTCGCGCTCGGCGCCAATGCCGCGTTCGCCGGCAAGTCGTTCCTGTGGGCGGTCGGCGCGCTCGGTGACGAGGGGCCGGATCAGTTGATCGACCTCTACATCCAGGAACTGCGCGCCTCGCTCGGCCAGATCGGGGCGCTGTCGATCGAGGACGCGCGCAAGGCGAAGATCCTGCACCCGACGGCGATCAAGTTTTGATCGGCAACGAAAAGCCCTTCCTTGTCATGGCCGGGCTTGTCCCGGCCATCCCGCTTAGGGGAGCACGATGCCCGCCTCATCGGGATCACCGGGACTCGGCGCGTTCCGCGCCGGCCCGGTGATGACAAAGCAGGTGTTCGCTGCTCGTGGGGGAGGGTGGCACACCAGCCCTGCGCCCGCCGCAGTAGCCCCGTGCTCCGAACCCCGCTAAGAGGGGCATCCTTTTCTCCGGGGCGACTCGAAAGATGTCGGCAATCGCCGAACCGATACCGCACGCGGCCCATGACGACCGGCTGGCGCGCCGCAACGCGCTGGTGCTGGCGGCCGCGCAGGCGCTCGCCGGCGGCAACAACACCGTCATCGTCTCGACCTCGAGCATCATCGGCTCGATCCTCGCGCCCGACAAAGGGCTGGCCACGCTGCCGATCACCTTCATGGTCTTCGGCATGTGGGCGGGGACGCTGCCTGTCGGCGCGCTCGCCCGCCGCTACGGCCGCCGCTTCGCGCTTCAGACCGGCTCGGTGTTCGGCATCGCCTCCGGCCTCATCTCCTACTGGGCGGTGATGCACGGCTCGTTCTGGATCCTGCTCGCAGGCACGTTTTGTGGCGGGCTCTACGCCGCCGCGCACCAGTCCTACCGCTTCGCCGCCGCCGACACGGCGAGCGAGCGGTTCCGTCCCAAAGCCGTGTCCTGGGTGCTCGCCGGCGGCATCTTCGCCGCCGTGCTCGGACCGCAGCTCGTCATCTGGACCAAGGACATCCTGTCGCCGCATCTCTTCGCGGCGAGCTTTCTCGGCCAGTCGGCCTGCGCGCTGATCGCCGCTGCCGTCCTGCAATTCGTGCGCATCCCGCATTTCAAGGCGCGCGCGCACCACGAGACTCGTCCGCTCGGCGCCATCATCCGTCAGCCGCGCTTCGTCGTCGCCGTCGCCTGCGGCATGGCGGCCTACGCCATGATGAACATGGTCATGACCTCGGCGCCGCTCGCCATGGTCGGCTGCGGCCATTCCGTCACCGACGCCACGCTCGGCATCCAGTGGCACGTGCTCGCAATGTACGCCCCGAGCTTCTTCACCGGCGGCCTGATCGCGCGCTACGGCGTCGAGCGCATCACGTCGATCGGCCTCGGCCTCATCGTCCTGACGGCGATCGTCGCCATTTCCGGCATCACCGTCGCGCATTTCTGGAGCGCGCTGGTCCTGCTCGGCGTCGGCTGGAACTTCGCCTTCATCGGCGCGACCACGATGGTCACGCAATGCCACAAGCCCGAGGAGCGCACGCGCGTTCAGTCGTTCAACGACTTCCTCGTCTTCGGCGCGATGGCGGTGTCGTCGTTCTCGTCCGGGCAACTGCTCGAGACGGTCGGCTGGGCGGCGATCAACGAGGTCGTCATCCCCGTCGTCATCGTCGTGTTCGCGCTCTTGATGTGGGTGCGGATGCGCAGCCGCGCCGCGGCGTCCCTCGTCTGAGGCGTTTCGCTATCGTCCGGCGCAGGACCGATAACCGAACTTCTGGATCAGCTCGCTTCCCGAGATCGAATGAAATTCGAAGGTGTCCACGTAATGATTGGACACCAGGTACTGGCGTAGTTTCGGCTTGTACATGCTCAGCATCAGGGCCTGCCGCTTCGGCGGCGGCTTCTGGTCGCGCTCGTTCGGAAACAGCGCCGCGTGGAACATCAAGGTCGCGCCCGGCTCGACGCAGGAGTTCTTGATGGCGAGCAGCATCGTGCACGAGGACTTGCACGTGCCTTCGATCCGGAAGAGTTCGCCGGACTTGTTGTAGCGCTGGATGATCGCCGGCGCGCCGATCGGGCCGCCATTCGCGTAGGGACGCGACGAACCTTCGGCCAGCGCCAGCGATCCGAATGCCAGCACGGCAATGCCCGGAATCAAACAAATCATTCGGCGTAACGCGCGCATAAAGCCCCCAAATTGAAAGTCCCCGTCATCATTGTGGGGACGGTCATCGATTGAGGCAATACAGTTCCGGTTGCAGATCACAGAGTTCCGATCAGTTCGCGCGGGTGACGCGCGGGAACAGCCGATCGGGCAAGTGCATCCGATCGAGCACGCGGTCATAGAGCTGGTTCGCCAGCGGCACGACGAAGCGCCGCGCGGGCCCAACCAGAAGCACGCTCAGCGCCGCGAAGATGCCGGCAATGATCGCGGAGGCGAGCATGTCGAGCGGGAAGTGCAGCCCGAGATAGATGCGCGCCCACGCGACGAGCAGGCCGGCGAGCGTGACGATGCGGCCCCAGCGCGGTGCGCCGCCGGTCGCGATCAGGCCGATGCCGACCGTCAGCATGAAGGTCGTGTGATCGCTCGGGAACGAGTTCTCCGGCGCGTGCGCCATCAGCGTGCGGCCGAGCCCGATCATGAAGGGGCGCGGCTCGTACCAGAACTGGCCGACGATCTGGTTGGCGCCGAGCGCGAGCGCGGCGGCGATGGCCGTGGCGACGAGGCCGCCGCGGCGGTCCGGATTGCCGCGAACCCACAGCAGGATCAGCAGGAGCGGCACCAGTCCGATGACGTCGCCGGCGACGGTGCGGCCGAGCGCGATCAGAACATGCGACTCGCCGGGCTCGGCATTGATCAACAGAAACAGTTGGTGATTGAGAGCGAGCATCCGGTTCACGTCCCGCGCCGAAGCCCCCGCGCGCGCTTTAGCAATGCGAGCCGGCCGCGGCAATGCGCCGGACGATACCGTCAGAACGTATAGGTCTTGCCGACCGCGGTCGGCGCCAGCACTTTATCGCCGAAGGCGTTGGCGAGCGCGGTCATGGCGCGCCAGCCGGTGCAGTGGCCGGCGGCGAGCGTCTTGAGGTCGAAGCCGCGCAGGCCTTCGACCGTCTGCGGAATGATCGCCTCATTGGGACCGGAGAGATGCAGGCCGCCCATCGCGCCGTGCAGCGGCACGCCGGGGAAACTCTCCCGCGCATGCGTGAGCACATTGACGATGCCGGCATGCGAGCAGGCGCTGAACACGAACAGGCCCTTGCCCGCGACATTGACGGCGAGGAAGCGCTCGTCGATCAGCGGCTCGTCCGGCTCCCAGGTGCCGTCGTCCTTGCGCCGCACCTGGCCGGGATAGCCGCGCTCGTAGCCGGTGACGCGCGGGATCTCGCCCGAGACGTAGAACATGTCGTCGAGGATCGCCTGCGGCTCGCGCGTGGCGATCACCTCGGCGCCGAAGGCGGTGAGGTCGGCGGCCGTCGGAATGTCCTCCATCTGCCGCACGGTGCCGTTCGGCAGTTTCACGCCGCGCGTGCCGAACATGTGCGGATGGCCGTACCACGGGATCGTCTTGCCGCCGGTCCTGCCGCGGATCATGCCGAGCGCGAGCAGCATGGCGCCGGCATGGTCCCAGTGGCCGTGCGACAGCACGATGGACTCCACCACGCTCAGGTCGGCGCCGAGCCGCGTGACGTTGCGCTCGAAGGCGTAGTCTTCCGGTCCGGTGTCGAACAGTACCGTGTGAGACTGGCCGCCGCGCGTCGCGGTGACGAGGCAGGAGAGGCCGTGCGCCGCGCAGCACAGGCAGCGGCTCGCCAGCGACTTGAAGCCGCGGCGGTTGAGCCGCGCGGATTCGCTTTCGACATGCGCCGGCGTCGTCGACAGCATGTCGGTCGCGTTGTCGACGAGGACGAGGATTTCGAGGCGGTCGACAGGGGCGAGGGGCATGGGGGCTCGGCTGAGGCGAGGGGCGGGATGTCCTTATAGCATCTCTCCTGCGGCCATGAGGCGTGTGCGTAGCCGGCAGCCCGTAGGGCGGACGAGCGCAGAGTAATCCGCCGTTTGTGCCCTGGACTGCGCCTTACGCCGGGGGTCAACGCGCCCTGCGGCGGTGCAGCACAAATTCTTTTCATAGGACTGTTGACATTCCTAGGCTGATAGACCTATATAACGGACGTCCCGCCCCGTTACCGAGGGGCGTCTGATCAAGCGTCTCCAGACGCGGGGCGGGATGCGGTGGCCGGGGGGAAGCGTCGGAGATGCGGCGCGGTTCTTTCCCCTCGGCGGTTCAAGCCGCGCTCGTCCCGGCGTGCCTACCGCACGTCGCTGGGTCCCATCGATGGCGTGTGGCTTGAGGCTGGTCGAAAGCCGAGGACACGCGTCCGGGCCCGCAGCGGTGGATAGGCCTTCAAAAGAGGCCTG
>DASTGR010000038.1:0-8218 GCA_035718885.1 Pseudolabrys sp.
CGCCGGGTCGCACCGTGTCGAGCATCTTCTTCGGCGGCGGCACGCCGTCGCTGATGCAGCCGCAGTCGGTGCAGGCGATCCTCGACGCAATTGCAAAACACTGGAGCGTCGCACCAGACGTCGAAGTGTCGCTCGAGGCCAACCCGACCAGCGTCGAGGCCACGCGCTTCCGCGGCTATCGCACCGCCGGCGTCAACCGCGTCTCGCTCGGCGTGCAGGCGCTCGACGACGCCTCGCTCAAGGAGCTCGGCCGGCTGCACACGGCGCGAGAAGCGCTCGACGCCGTCGCCGTCGCGCGCTCGATCTTCGGTCGCTATTCTTTCGACCTCATCTATGCGCGGCCGCGCCAGACGCTCGTCGCGTGGGAGGCCGAACTCAAGCACGCCATCGCGGAAGCGGCCGAGCATCTCTCGCTCTATCAATTGACCATCGAGCCGGGCACGCCGTTCTTCGGCCTGCACAAGGCCGGCAAGCTGATCACGCCGGACGACGATCTCGGCCGCGACCTTTACGATCTGACGCAACAGGTCTGCGCCCACGCCGGCCTGCCGGCCTACGAGATTTCAAATCATGCCCGCCCCGGCGCCGAGTGCCGGCACAATCTCGTCTACTGGCGTGGCCACGACTATGCCGGCGTCGGCCCCGGCGCGCATGGCCGCCTGACCGTCGACGGCCACCGCTGCGCTACCGAGACCGAGAAGCGGCCCGAGAGCTGGATCATGCGCGTCGAGGCGAAGGGCCACGGTCTCATCGTCGACGAAGCGCTGACGCCCGGCGAAATGGCGGACGAATACCTGCTGATGGGCCTGCGTCTGGTCGAAGGCATCGAACCGTCCCGCTACACCGCGCTCGCTGGCCGCACGCTCGATCCGCGGCGCATTTCCATCCTGCGCGATGAAGGCGCGGTAGAGACCACGGCCGACGGCCGCCTGCGCGTGACGCCATCGGGCTTCCCGGTGCTCGACGCGGTCGTCGCCGATCTGGCGGCTTAAGTGCCCGAGCCGAACGTCTTCGGTGCGGGGCTCACGACCTGCGGTCCGCCGGGCGCGACTTTGAGCACAGCCAGCCCACGATCATTGGTGCCGTCGGGACGGAAGCGGAAGACGCCGTCAATGCCGGCGAAACCCGACGAATTGGTCAGCACCTGATCGGTGAAGCGCTGCGTGCCTTGCGTCTTCACCAGCGCGGCGACCAGCGCGACCGCGTCGTAACTCAAGGTCGCGGTGCGCACCGGCTCCTGGTTGTAGCGGGCGCGATAGCGCTGCACGAAGCTGCGATAGCCGGCCGCTTCCGGCGCCGGATACCAGCCGCCGTCGAGGTTCTTGTCGGATGCAGCCTGCGCGCCGTCGCCGCCCCACAGGCCGGTACCGAGCAGTTGCACGCGCTTGAGATTGACGTGAGCCGCGGCGAGTTGCTCGGCCACGCGCGCCGCCGTCGCCGGGTCGTCCGGAATGAAGATCGCATCGACACGGTTCGCGGCCTGCGCGACGCGCCGGATCGCTTCCGACATGCGGCCGGGATCGACCGGGTATTTCTCCAGCGCCAGCACGCGGCCGCCGCGGCGCGCGACCTCCTGCTGGAACGCGGCCTCGACCACCGTTCCATAGGCATTGTCGGGCAGCAGCGCCGCGAACGAGCGCTTGCCGCGCGACACGGCATAATCGACAACGCGCCTGACATCGCTTTCCGGCAGGAAGCTCAACAGGTAGACGCCGCGCGCGGCGACGCTGGCGTCGGTCGAGAAGGCGATCACCGGAATGCCGCGCTGACGCGCGACCTGGCCGACCGCGGTCACCGATTGCGCGAACAACGGGCCGACGATGATCTCGGCGCCCTGCGCGATCGCTTGCTGCGCGGCATTGGCGGCGCCCTGCGGCGTGCCGCCGTCGTCCTGCACGAGCAGCGAAACGTTCGGCTGTTTGAACTCGGCGAGCGCCATCTCCGCTGCGTTTTTCATCGACTGCGCGGCGACGCCGGCATTGCCCTGCGCCGACAGCGGCAGGATCAGACCGACGCGGATCTGGCCGTTGCCGATGGTCGCCGGTCCAGGCGGCGGCTCGGCCGGTTGCGCGGGCGGCGGCTCGTTGGTGCTGAACTGATCGAGATTGGTCGAGGAGCAGGCCGCCACCGCAAGCGCCGCAGCGGCGGCGCCGAATAGGCCGAGCAGCCGGCGACGACCGCGCGACCTGTAGCCCTCGTCCTTGCCCGCCATGCGGCTCCCCGATCTCCCTGGGGCCAAGTCCTAGCGACTCTCCGGGATTTTGTCGCGCAAAAGTTAAGGCTGTGAAAAGGC
Source organism: Pseudolabrys sp. (assembly GCA_035718885.1). GTDB lineage: Bacteria > Pseudomonadota > Alphaproteobacteria > Rhizobiales > Xanthobacteraceae > Pseudolabrys. Next base: position 2,294 of record DASTGR010000038.1, read on the forward strand.
GAAGGAATCCGCCGCCCGGCTGACGCCGCCGGCGGCCGCGTCTAGAGTGCGTTCATGACCGAAATCGACAGGGCCGCCGCCACGAAGGCCCGCACCTACGCGCCGTTCGGCGCAGCAATCGAGGCGTCGAAGGCGAAGGCAGGGCTTTATCTGGTGGCAACGCCGATCGGCAACCTCGGGGACATCACGCTCCGCGCCCTCGAAACGCTGGCCGGCGCCGATGTCATTGCCTGCGAGGACACGCGCGTCACGCGCAAGCTCGCCGACCGCTTCGGCATTGCGACACCGCTCACGCCCTACCACGAACACAACGCCGCCGAGGCGCGGCCGAAGCTGCTGGCGCGGCTCGCACGCGGCGAGGCGGTCGCGCTGGTGTCGGACGCCGGCACGCCGCTGATCTCCGATCCCGGTTACCGTCTGGTGCAGGAAGCCCAGGCGGCAGGCCATGACGTGATCGCCACGCCCGGCGCCTCCTCGGTGCTGACCGCGCTGTCGGTCGCCGGCTTGCCGACCGACCGCTTCTTCTTCGAAGGGTTCCTGCCGCCGAAGACGGTCGGCCGGCAGAAGCGCATCGCCGCGCTCGCCGCAATCCCGGCGACGCTCGTCCTGTTCGAGAGCGGGCCGCGCATCGCCGACGCGCTCGCCGATCTCGCCGCAGGCCTCGGGCCGCGCGACGCCGCCGTGTGCCGCGAATTGACAAAACTGCACGAGGAGGTGCGGCGCGCGCCGCTCGACCAGCTCGCGCACGACTACGCGAAGGGCGCGGAGACGCGCGGCGAATTCGTTGTCGTGGTCGCGCCGCCTCGCGAAGAGGAGACGCCGGCCGCGGATGTCGACGCCTTGCTCAAGGCGGCGCTGGCCCGCGTGTCGGTCAAGGACGCCGTCGGCGAGGTGGCGCTGGCGACCGGCAAGCCCAAGCGCGAGGTGTACCAGCGCGCGCTCGCGCTTTCGAAAGGCGATGACTAATGGACCCGCGCAAATTCCGATCGCCGGGGCTGCGCCCGAAGCCGCCCAAGGCCGACAAGGCCGAGCCGGCGCCTGAGCGCGTCGCCGCCTTCCGTACCGGCCTCTCCGCCGAGAGCCGCGCCGCCGCGCTGCTCGTCGCCAAGGGCTTCCGCATCATCGCGCGACGCTGGAAGAGCCCGGTGGGCGAGATCGACATAGTCGCGCGCCGCCGCTCTCTGATGGTCTTCGTCGAGGTGAAGGCGCGCAACAATCTCGACGAGGCTGCGGAATCGGTGACGATGCGGCAGCGCTCGCGGATCGCCAATGCGGCGGAAGCCTTCGTCGCGACCTATCCCGATCCGTCGGTCACCGAGATGCGCTTCGACGCAATCCTCGTCGCGCCCGGCAAGATGCCGCGGCACATTCCCGGCGCGTTCGAGACGTGACTTGTCCCGGACGCGGTGCAGCGCGCTAGCGGTGCACCGCAGATCCGGGACCTTCGAGAATTCGGAGCCTTGTACGGTCCCGGTTCAGCAGCGCACCACTCCGTGCCGCGCTGCGCCCGGGGCAAGCGCTAGGCGCTGAGCCGGTCGAAGAACTCGTCCACCTGCGCGCGCATGCGCGAGGCGACCTGGCCGAGACCGTCGGCGACGATCTTCACAGTCGCGGCGCTCGCGCGCGTATCGGCCGTCGCGGCGCCGACTTCACCGACTTCCGCCGCGGTGTCGACCGTGCGCCGCGCCGCGGTCTCGACCCCGCGCGCGATCTCCTGCGTGGCCGCGCCCTGCTGCGTCACCGCCGCGGCGATCGCGCTCGATATGTTGCCAATCTGCCGGATCGTCTGCTCGATGGCGCTGATGGCCTCGATCGAGCGCGCGGTCGCGCGCTGCATGCCGGCGATCTGGGTGCGGATCTCTTCCGTCGCGCGGCTGGTCTGGCCCGACAGGGCCTTCACCTCGCCGGCGACGACGGCGAAGCCGCGCCCGGCCTCACCCGCGCGCGCCGCCTCGATGGTGGCGTTGAGGGCGAGCAGGTTGGTCTGCTCGGCGATGTCGGTGATCAATTTGACCACGTCGCCAATGCGCGCGGCCGCGTCGCCCAATTCCTTGACCGCGGCGTTGGTCGCTTCGGCTTCCGCCACCGCCTTGCCGGCGATGGCGTTCGACTGGGCTACCTGCCGGTCGATCTCGTTGACGGAAGCCGACAACTCATCGGCCGCCGAGGCGATGTCGCGCACATTGGCGGATGCCTCGGACGACGCCGCCTCGGCGCGCGCGGTTTTTCCGGTTGCGACGTCGGCCGTGCCGGCAAGCGCGGCCGAGGCCGCAAGCATCTGCTCGGAGATGCGGCCGAGTTCGGCGAGCGTGGTCTCGATGTCGCCGGAGAAGCGGGCGATTTCGGCCGACACCGCGTTCTGGCGCCGGGTGCGGTCCTCGGCGTCGCTCGACACGGTGCGATTGAGCTCGGCGTTGGCGAGCATCGCCTGCTGGAAGACCCGGATCGAGCGGGCGAGCGCACCGATCTCGTCCTGCCGGTCGCAATGGGGGACGGTGGCGTTGGGTTCGTTGGCGGCGATCCTGTCGGTGACGCGGGCCAATTCGGTGATCGGCTGCGAGACGCCGCGGGCGGCCATGACCGCGAAGACCACCGTCGATGCGATGGCCGCGGCGAGCGGCACGGTGACCCACAAGGGCGCGTCGGCGTCGAGGGCCGCGTCGAACGCGAGGGCGCCGGTGGCCATCAGCGCGAAACTCGCATAGAGCTTGACGGAAATGGAGAGCTTACGAAAGGTCACAGCCTGCCCCTGTCGGCGTGTCGGGGGCATACTGGCAACAATGTGTTAACGCACTATTTTCCTTATTCGACATAGCCCCACCTTCAGAGCATGCCCGCCATGAGCCTCAATGTCGCAGTCCAGATGGACCCGATCGCCCGCATCAACGTGAAGGGCGATTCGACCTTCGCCATGCTCTTGGAGGCGCAGGCGCGGGGGCATCGTCTTTCGTATTACACGCCGGATCGGCTGGCCTTGCTGAACGGCAAGCTCTTCGCCTCGGTCGAGCCCTTGGAAGTGCGCGACCAGGCCGGCGACCATTTCACCCTCGGCACCGCGCGCCGCGCCGATTTGACCGAATTCGACGTCATCCTGCTGCGTCAGGACCCGCCGTTCGACCTCGCCTATGTGACGACGACGCACTTCCTCGAGCGCATCCATCCGAAGACGCTGGTGGTCAACGATCCCGCGCATGTGCGCAACGCGCCGGAAAAAGTGTTCGTGACGCTCTTCCCGGACCTGATGCCGCCGACCTTGATCACGCGCGACCTCAACGAGATCAAGGCGTTCCGCGCCGAGCACGGCGACATTGTCATGAAGCCGCTATACGGCCATGGCGGGGGCGCGGTCTTCCGCATCACCCGTGACGACCTGAATTTCGGCTCGCTCTACGACATGTTCGCCGTGACGTTCCGCGAGCAATGGGTGGTGCAGAAATTTTGCCGGCGGTGAAGCACGGCGACAAGCGCATCATGCTGGTCGACGGCGAATTCGCCGGCGCGGTCAACCGCATTCCGGCGGCCGACGATCTGCGCTCGAACATGGTGCGCGGCGGTGCGGCGGCGAAGACGGACCTCACGCCGCGCGAGCGCGAGATCTGCGACCGCATCGGCCCGGCGCTCCGCGAGCGCGGGCTTTTGCTCGTCGGCATCGACGTGATCGGCGACAACATCACCGAGATCAACGTCACATCGCCGACCGGCATCCGCGCCATCAAGAATCTCGGCGGCCCGGACATCGCCAAGCTTGTCTGGGACAAGATCGAGGCGAAGCGGCGCGCCTAGGCGCGCGCCGGAGCCGCTTCCTGCATGCGGCCGGACGTCCACGAACGTCCGATGCTGAGCACCAACAGCGCCGCGACGATGCACGCTGCGCCGGCGACGATGAAGGCCGGCAGGTAGGTCAAATACTCCGTGCGCGTGAAGCCTGCGCCGTAGGCGGCCGTGGCAGCGCCGAGCTGATGGCCGGCGAAAACCCAGCCGAACACCAACCCCGCCTTCTCGCGGCCGAAGCGGTCGGCGACGAGCTTCACCGTCGGCGGCACCGTCGCGATCCAGTCGAGCCCGTAGAACACGGCGAACAGCGACAGGCCGTAGAAGGTGAAGGTGGTGAACGGCAGATAGAGCAGCGACAGGCCGCGCAGCCCGTAATACCAAAACAGCAGCCAGCGGCAGTCATAGCGATCCGACAGCCAGCCGGAGCCGATGGTGCCGACGAAGTCGAACATGCCCATCATCGCCAGCACGCCCGCGGCCGTCACCGCGGCCATGCCGTAGTCGTTGCACAGCGATACGAAGTGCGTCTGGATCAGACCGTTGGTGCTCAGGCCGCACACGAAGAACGTCGCGAACAGCGCCCAGAACGCGCCGGTGCGCGCGGCCTCAGTGAGCACCGAGAGCGGCGACATCATCAGGGACATCAGGCCGGCACCCGAGGCCGGCGCCGGAGTCAGTTCGGATTCGCCATAGAGCGGCAGGCCGAGATCGGCCGGACGGTCGCGGACCAACACAAGCGCGACGAGCGCCGCGGCCAGCAGCAACAGGCACACGAAGACAAGCGCGGTGCGCCATCCATAGCGTTCGGTGAACGCGGCGATGACCGGCAGGAAGGCGAGCTGGCCGGTGGCGGCGCTCGCCGCCAGCATGCCCATCACCAGGCCGCGCCGATGATTGAACCAGCGCGTCGACACTGTCGCCGCCAGCACCATCGCCGTCAGGCCGGTGCCGACGCCGATCACGAGGCCCCACAACAGCATCAACTGCCAGAGCTGCGTCATCATGGTCGACGTGAGGAAGCCGGTGGCGATGAGCGCCATCGCGAACACGACCACACGGCGCACGCCGAACCGATTCATGAAAGCGGCGGCGAACGGTCCGAGCAGCCCGTAGAGAATGAGACGCACGGCGAGCGCGGCTGAGATTTCCGACGTCGTCCAGCCGAATTCCTTTTCGAGTGGCACGATGAGCACGCCCGGCGCGCCCATTGCGGCCGCAGTGACGAGCATCGTGAAGAACGTTGCGCCGACGACCACCCATCCGTAGTGGACGTTCCGGCGGCCGAGCGTGGCGGCGAGCGCGGTCGAAACCATTTAATGAATTCCGGTGATGCGTGGAGTCAACGAAACGAATGATGTCGTTCGCGCGAGCCGGGAATTTATAGATTGTTTTGCGTTCGCCTACGGGGGCGCACGCAGAGTTGCCATGCGCGCGCGAGCCCCAGGCGTCGGGAATTTGACACCGGCGGGCGGTGTTGCGGATCCACGCGAGCCGGATCGCTGCGAAGACAGATGCCTCTAGCGTTGCCGCTTACGCGGCGAGGTCTTGTTCGAGCAATCCGTCGATCGAGAACACCATGCGCTGATGGCCGAGGCGGATGTGCTGGATCTCCCAGAGCATCTCCTCGACGTCGGCATTGGCGGCTTCCGCCTCGAGCCGCGCCTGGCGCGCGCGGGCGAGGTCGTCTTGCATGGCTTGGCGGTCGATCATGGGCCGTCCCCATCCTCGGTTGCGCCGCCAGTGTAGCCGACAAATTTTGTTCTGCAAATGTTCTTGTCGCCGTCCACAACTTCCGCTACTACTCTGGGTAGCAAACGAGGGCGGCGTATGGTCCAGCGGGTCACCACCGTGGCGTTCGAGGGCATCGAGGCCCGCGCCGTCGATGTGCAGGTGCAGGTCGCGCCGGGCCTGCCGGCCTTCAACATTGTCGGCCTGCCTGACAAGGCCGTGTCCGAGGCCAAGGAACGCGTCCGCGCGGCGCTGATCGCGTCGGGACTGGCGCTGCCGGCCCGCCGCATCACCGTCAACCTCGCCCCCGCCGACCTGCCCAAGGAAGGCAGCCATTACGACCTGCCGATCGCGCTCGGCCTGATGGCGGCGATCGGCGCCATCCCGCCCGACGCGCTGGCGGGCTACGACGTGCTCGGCGAG
>DASTGR010000039.1:0-3596 GCA_035718885.1 Pseudolabrys sp.
GGACTCCGATTATCTCGGCCCGGCGGCGCTCAACCGCGCATGGTCGCTCGTCAACGATGCCCGGGACGCCGGCAAGAAAGATCGGCTGGCGGCGCTCGCGCGTGAGGGCGGCTGCTTTTCTTGTCACTCGCACCAGTCCTGTCAGCAGCTCTGTCCGCAGTCGCTGAACCCGACCGGAGCGATCGCCGGCCTCAAGCGCCGCATCGCCCATGGCCGTCTCAAGGGGGAGATCGGCTGATGAGCGTTCGCGCATATCTTTGGCAGCGCGGCACCGCGGTCCTGCTGGTCGCGCTGATCGCCGTGCACCTCGGCGTGATCTTCTACGCGAGCGGGCAACATTTGTCGGCGGCGGACATCCTGGCGCGCACCAGAGGCAGCATTGCCTGGGGAGCGTTCTATTCGACGTTCGTGCTGGCCGCGGCCATTCACGGATCCATCGGCATTCAGGCGCCGCTGGTCGAATGGTTTTCGCTCAGCAGACGCGGCGCCTTGATCTTCGGGTCGTGCTTCGGCGCGCTCCTTGTCGCGCTCGGCTTGCGAGCGGTCATGGCGGTGGTGCTATGACGACGTTCACCGACAATCGCCGCGCGAACCCGACCTGGATCGCCGCGTTTATTCACCGGATTTCCGGCTTGACCCTGGCGGCGTTCCTGCCGGTCCATTTCTACGTGCTGGCCTTCGCGCTGAACGGAGAGGCGAAGCTGGAGGGCTTCCTGCGCTGGACCGACCAGCCGGCGGTCAAGATCGCGGAAGGCGCGCTGGTGTTCCTGCTCGTCGTCCATGCGCTGGGCGGCCTGCGTCTGCTGCTCCTCGAAAATACGAGCTGGCGCGGCGGGCAGGCGCGGGTGGCGCTCGGCGCGATCGGCGCTGCCGTCGCTCTTGCCATCGTCTTCCTGGTTCGCGTGCTGTGAGACATCCGATGAATGTGGAACGGCAAAAGACCGACATATTGATCCTCGGCTCGGGCGGGGCAGGTCTGTTCGCCGCGCTGCACGCTCACGCGGCCAACCCGGCGCTGAAGATCACGATCGCGACCAAGGGCCTGCTCGGCAAATGCGGCTGCACGCGCATGGTCCAGGGCGGCTACAACGTCGCGCTGCACAAGGGCGACTCGATCGAACGTCATTTCATGGACACGATCGAGGGCGGCAAGTGGCTGCCCAATCAGGAGCTCGCCTGGACGCTGGTCACAAAGGCGATCGAGCGCGTTCAGGAACTGGAAAACGAGATCGGCTGCTTCTTCGACCGCAATGCCGACGGCAGCCTGCACGGCAAGGCCTTTGCCGGGCAGACCTTCGACCGCACCGTGCACAAAGGCGACCTGACGGGAATCGAGATCATCAACCGGCTCATGGAGCAGGTGATGGCGCGGCCCGGCATTGCGCGGCTGGAAGAGCATCGCGCGCTGGCGCTCATTCCGGGCCGGGACGGCAATTCTATTTCCGGCGTGCTGCTCGTCGACATCCGAACTGGGCTGTTGCGGTTCGTCGAGGCAAAGGCCGTGTTGCTCGCGACCGGCGGCGGCCCGACCATGTACAAATATCACACACCGTCGGGCGACAAGAGCATGGACGGGCTCGCCATGGCGCTGCGGGCAGGGCTGCCGCTGCGCGACATGGAGATGGTGCAATTCCACCCGACCGGGCTGCTCGCCGGGCCCGACACGCGCATGACCGGCACGGTGCTGGAAGAGGGGCTGCGCGGCTCCGGCGGCTATCTTCTCAACGGCGACAAGCGCCGTTTCATGGCCGATTACGATCCGAAGCTCGAGCGCGCGACGCGCGACGTCGTCAGCCGCTCGATCTATGCGGAAATGAAAGCCGGGCGCACGACGCCGCTCGGCGGCGTCTACATCCAGATGGGCCACCTCGGTCCCGACAAGGTCGCCAAGATGTTCAAGGGCATGGTCGATCGCTGCCGCGATTGCGGCTTCGACCTCGCCGGCGGCCTCGTCGAAGTCGTCCCGACCGCGCACTACTTCATGGGCGGCGTCGTGTGCGGCGTCGATACCTCGACCGAGATGCACGGGCTGTTCGTCGCCGGCGAAGACGCCAGCGGCATGCACGGCGCCAATCGTCTGGGCGGCAATGGAGTCGCCAATTCGACCGTGTTCGGCGGCATAGCCGGCGATGTCATGCCGGGCTGGATCGCGAACAATCCGCACCATCGCGCGCCGGACGAGGACGCAATCGCGTTCGAAGCCGCCCGCGCGTTCCACCCGTTCACGGCGAAGCCCGGCGACGTCAACCGATTGCGCGACCGGCTGCTCGACCTGATGTGGGACGACGTCGGCGTCATTCGCGATGCGGCGGGCATTGACCGCGCGCTCGGCCAATTGGCCGACCTCGAGGCCGAGCTTCTGCGCACCGGCGTGCCCGATACAGGCGCGGCCTTCAATCTCACCTGGCACGACTGGCTCAACCTGCGTTCGCTCGCCGAGACCAGCCGCGTCATCGCGCTTGCTGCGAAGCGCCGCGAGAACTCGCGCGGCGCGCATTTCCGCTCCGATTTCCCCGAGCCCGGCGATCTCGACACGTCCACCTACACGGTCGTCCGTCAGGACAAGCAAGGCCGGCAGACGATCGACGACGAGCCGGTCCAGTTCACCCGCGTGCGGCCAGGTGAAAGCCTGTTGCAGCCGTCCATTGCAGCCGAATGAAGGAGGTCGCGATGATCCCCCTGTCATCTCTTCAGGACGTGGCGGAACGGCTGATGGCGAAAGCCGCCATAGAGATCCCGCGCGACTATCTCGACGGCCTGCGCCATTGCGCCGACACCGAGAAGGGCGATCTGTCGGCTTTCGTCATCAAGGCGATGCTCGACAATTACGACGCGGCGGAAGAAGACCGCCGCCCGATGTGCGGCGACACCGGCTGCCCGCGCTGGTACGTCAAGATCGGCAACGAGGCGCGGATCGAGGGCGGGCCGGTCGCGCTGGAGGCGGCGCTTCGGCGCGCGACGGCGAACGCGACCGCCGAGGTGCCGCTGCGGCCGAACCGGGTACACCCGCTGTGGCGGACCGATCACAACAACAATGTCGGCATCGGCGCGCCGGAGATCGAATACGCGTTCCATCCCGACGCCGACTGGATCGAGCTGACGACGGTGCACAAAGGCGGCCTGTTCGGCTCGGACTACCGCATGCTGTTCCCGGCCGACGGCCTCGACGGGATCAAACGCTTCTACCTCGACACGCTGATCGCGTTCGGCAAGCGCGGGCTCGCCTGCCAGCCGGCGATCGTCGGCGTCGGCCTCGGCGGCAACAAGGACACGTGCATGGTGCTGGGCAAGCAGGCGGCGTGCCTGCGCACGGTCGGATCGCGCAATCCCGACCCGAAAATCGCGGCGCTGGAGGAGGAGTTCAAGACGCTCGGCAATTCCATCGGCATGGGCGCCATGGGTTTCATGGGCTCGTCCATGGTGGTCGATTGCCATATCGAGGTCGGCTACTGCCACACCGGCGGCATGCCGATGAGCGTGCACATGTTCTGCCTGTCGTCGCGCCGCGCCACGGCGCGCATCTACGCCGACGGGCGTGCGAGCTTCCGCACGGACCCGGAATGGTTCACCGACTATTCGCGGCGCGAGACGGTCGA
>DASTGR010000040.1:0-5239 GCA_035718885.1 Pseudolabrys sp.
TTGGCCTCGATCTGCCGGATGCGCTCGCGCGTCACACTGAACTGCTGGCCCACTTCCTCGAGCGTGTGGTCGGTGTTCATGCCGATGCCGAAGCGCATGCGCAGCACGCGCTCTTCGCGCGGCGTGAGCGAAGCGAGCACGCGCGTCGTCGTCTCGCGCAGGTTCGACTGGATCGCCGCGTCGATCGGCAGGATCGCGTTCTTGTCCTCGATGAAATCGCCGAGGTGCGAATCCTCCTCGTCGCCGATCGGCGTCTCCAAGGACAGCGGCTCCTTGGCGATCTTCAACACCTTGCGCACCTTCTCGAGCGGCATGCCGAGCTTCTCGGCGAGCTCCTCCGGGGTCGGCTCGCGGCCGATCTCGTTGAGCATCTGCCGGCTCGTGCGCACGATCTTGTTGATCGTCTCGATCATGTGAACGGGGATGCGGATGGTGCGCGCCTGGTCGGCGATCGAGCGGGTGATCGCCTGCCGGATCCACCACGTCGCGTAGGTCGAGAACTTGTAGCCGCGGCGGTACTCGAACTTGTCGACCGCCTTCATCAGGCCGATGTTGCCTTCCTGGATCAGGTCGAGGAACTGAAGGCCGCGATTGGTGTATTTCTTGGCGATGGAGATGACGAGGCGGAGGTTCGCCTCCACCATTTCCTTCTTCGCCTGGCGGGCTTCGCGCTCGCCTTTCTGCACCATCTGCACGATCTTGCGGAATTCGCCGATCTCGACGCCGGTCTGCGCGGCGAGGTCGTGCACCATGCCGCGGATGTCCTTGATCTTGTCCTTCTCGTGGGCGACGAAGCCCTTCCAGCCCTTTGCCGACAATTTGGACACGCGGTTGAGCCAGCGCGGATCGAGCTCGCCGCCCATGTAGTTGCGCAGGAAGTCCTCGCGCGCGACGCCGTAGCTTTCGGCAAGGCGCATCAGGCGGCCCTCGTTCGAGACGAGGCGCTTGTTGATGTCGTAGAGCTGCTCGACGAGCGAATCGATGCGGGCCTGATTGAGCCGCAGCGACTTCACTTCACCGATGATCTCTTCCTTGAGCTTCTTGTACTTGCGCTCCTGGGCCGGCGACAGCGACGTGCTCTTGAGCCGGAATTCGATGTCCTGCTCCTGAAGGCGGCGCAGGCGCTTGAAACTGTCGGCGATGTTGTCGAAGGTCTGCACGACCTTCGGCTTGAGCTCGGCTTCGATCGCGGCGAGCGAGAGCGAGCCTTCCATGTCGTCTTCGTCGAAATCGGACTCCGCGGCGGCCTCGCCCGGGTCCTTCTCCTCGCCGTCGCCGTCGCCGGCGTCGGGGGACTTGAACGGCGTCGCGGCCGGCGGCGCCGAAGGCGGCGCGGGCGTCTGCACGACCTGGAGATGCGGCGCGCCCGGCACCGGCGTGCCCATCTGCGAGCCGGGAATCGGCTTGCCGTCGGGGCCGATCTGCGGCGGCTGCATGTTCTTGGCGTCGGGGCCGGCATAGGTGGCCTCGAGGTCGATGATGTCGCGAAGGAAGACCTTTCCTTCGTTGAGCTCGTCGCGCCAGATGATGATGGCCTGGAAGGTGAGCGGGCTCTCGCAAAGCCCGGCGATCATCGCCTCACGGCCGGCCTCGATGCGCTTGGCGATGGCGATTTCGCCCTCGCGCGACAACAGCTCGACCGATCCCATCTCGCGCAGATACATGCGCACCGGGTCGTCGGTGCGCTCGGACGGCTCTTTCTTCTCGGTGGTGGCGAGCGATTTGGACTTCGACTCGACGATCTCGGAGCCGTTGTCCTCCTCGTCGTCGTCGGCGGCCTCGTCGGCGGCCTTCTCCTCGCCTTCCTCGGCCTCTTCGTTCTCGACGACATTGATGCCCATCTCGGACAGCATCGCGTAGATGTCCTCGATCTGGTCGGAGGACACCTCGCCCGAGGGCATCACCTCATTGATCTGGTCGAGCGTGACGTAGCCGCGCTTCTTGGCGGCCTTGATCATCTTCTTGACGCCGGCGTCGGTTAAGTCGAGCAGCGGCAGCGGCGTGTCGGGGGCGCCTTCGCCCTCCTTCTCCTGGGTCTCTTCCTTCGCCTGCGCTGCTTTCGCCTTGCTCGCCATCTCTGTCTCTCTCTACCGGCCGTGTTTGCAGGCCGTTCTGGCCGTCACGCCGGCGTGTCGCCAATAAGGGCCAGCGCGGCCAAACCCAATTGCGCCAGTCCGAATCAGGCCGCCAATGTTGCGGGGCCTCGCTTAAGCCCCTCTTAACTCTGTCAAAAACGGCGGATTGTCGACCCTGATCAATCCGCGCCTTCCGCACCGCCGGAGGTTTCGCGCCCATAGGGGGCCGCCGTCCGCGGGCGTGTCCTCATACGCCACGCGCACCCCGGCCGGAAGAGGCTCCGAAGCCCTCAATTTGGGCCTCGGTTCCATCCATCCTGGCGAGCCGCTCCTTCACGTCCCGCAACCGCAGATAGTTGGTTTCGCTGGCGTCAGCACCGAGCGCCTGCTCGGCTTCCTTGAGCTCCTTAAGTAGTGAATGCCACTGACGATGCAAGCTGACGAGCTGGCCCCAGGTCACCAGAACGTCGTCCGGCGCGGCGCCTTCGCGGGCCGCCCAGACCGAGCCGGTGGTGATGGCGGCGCCGATGCGCTCGACCGCGTCGCCGAGGTTGCGGGCGGCGAGCTCGGCCTTGAGCCCGGCGACGTCGAGCGCGGCGGCATGCGCGGCAACGTCGATCAGGACCGCCTTGAGCCGCTCGGCGTCGGCATGACGGAACTCGAGCTGGCTCAGCTCCTCGAGGTGGTCATGCAGCAGCCACGGGTGGTTGAGCGCGGCTTGCAGGATCAGCGCCTCGCGCAGCGGCACGGAAGTGCGGTGGCCGCGGTGCACGGGGCTTGCCGCAAGCTGCTGGCTGGCGACGACATAGGGCGTCGCCCGTCCCGGCTGCGGCCGCGCAAAGCCGCCGCCCTGACGCGATTGCCACTCGCGGCGCTGTCCGCCGCCGAAACCGCCCTGCCCGCGTCCTTGTCCGAAATTTTGGCCGAACCCCTGCCCACGCCACGGCTGGCGCTGCGTCTGGGCCGGTGCAAAGAAGGCCGACAGCCGCGCGCGAAAATCCTCGCGGTAATAGCGCCGCACGGTCTCGTCGCCGATCGCGTTCGTCACCTCGCCGATGCGCGCCTCGAGCGCGGCGCGGCGTTCCGGCGTGTCGAATTGGTGACCTTGCGTCTCGCGCGCCCACAGCATCGCCGCCAGCGGCTTGGCCGCATCGATGACCTCGGCCACGGCCTCGCGCCCGGCCGAGCGCACGAGATCGTCCGGGTCCTGGCCCTGCGGCAAGAGCGCGAATTTCAGGCTCTTGCCCGGCTTGAGCCGCGGCAGCGCCAGATCGACGGCGCGGTAGGCGGCCCGCACGCCGGCGCCGTCGCCGTCGAAACAGAGCACCGGCTCGTCCGCCATCTTCCACAACAGGCCGAGCTGGTCTTCGGTCAGCGCCGTGCCGAGCGGCGCGACCGTCGCCGCGAAACCGGCGGTGACCATGGCGATGACGTCGACATAGCCCTCGACCGCGATGACGGTCGCGCCGTCATGCGCCGCCTGCCGCGCCGTGAAGATGTTGTAGAGCGTCGCGCCCTTGTGGAAGAGCGGCGTCTCGGGCGAATTGAGATACTTGGCCGGGACGTCCTTCTCCAGCGCGCGCCCGCCGAAGGCAATGATGCGGCCGCGCAGGTCGGAGATCGGAAACATGACGCGGTCGCGGAAGCGATCGTACGGCACGGGAATCTCGTCGCCGGCGACGAGCAGGCCCGCCTCGATCATGTACGGCACCGGCACGCCCTGCGCGCCGAGATGCTCCTTGAGCGCGAACCGCTCGGCCGGCGCGTAGCCGATGCGAAACTTGAGCTGCGTCGCGGGGTCGAGGCCGCGATCGGCGAGATAGCCGCGCGCCTTTGCGCCGGCACGCGCGGCGAGGCTCGACTCGAAGAACTTCGCGGCGAGGTCCATCACCTCGTAGAGCGACCTGCGCTTGGCCTCGCGCGCCTCGTCCTCGCGCGACACGGTCGGCAGCGGCACGCCGGCGAGCTGCGCCATGCGCTCGACCGCCTCGGGGAAGGAGCAGCCCTCGGTCTCGATCAGGAAGTCGAAGATGTTGCCGTTCTTGCCGGAGGAGAAGTCGAACCACATCATCTTCGCGTCATTCACGAAGAAAGACGGCGTCTTCTCCTTGTTGAAGGGCGACAGACCCTTCATCTCGCGCCCGGCGCGAATGAGCTTCACCCGTCGCCCGACGATCTCCGAAACGGGGATGCGGGCGCGCAGTTCATCGAGGAACTGGGGCGTGAAGCGCATGGGTGCTGGCGCGCGGCGGCGCGGGTGCTCTGGTTGGCCGGCTGGGGCGAATCGGTGCCCCTATCTTAGGGAGTCGAATCGAGGTTTTCCGGGGCGGCGGCGCGCGGCCGCGGCCGAGCGTGCGAATCCTCGCCTTTTCCCGGCTTTCCACAGCCTGAGCACCGCCGAAAGCCGGCGCGGACCCCCACCTCCCGGCCCCCGCCGCAACCGGCACCCGGATCGTTCGGCAAAACGATAAGCCGGACACCCGACACGTCGTATTCCGCTTGTTCCCTGTAGAATCAGATCGGTGACACACCGCGGTACCAAAATTAACGCGCCGTTCCGTGTCCGTTTCGCGTCGATAAAGATTGGTTATGATCGATAAATTTCAGCGGAATAGGCAGCGCCCGGTGTAAAGTAAAATTTTACACGCAAATCGCGTGAAGACTGGTCAGAGGTATTTGCGCAACTCGGCAGCCGAGTCCTGCGGCTTGCGGTCGAGCCTGAACGGCGCGACGAACTGCCCATCCTTGCCCATCAGATAGACGATCGCGCTGTGGTCCATGCTGTATTCGCCGTCCTTTCCGGTCGGCACTTTCTTGGCATAGACGCGATACTCCTTCTCGACCCTATTGAGCGCGGCTTCATCGCCGGTGGCGCCGATCAGATGCGGATCGAAGCTCGAGAGGTAGTCCTTCATGGTCGCCGGCGTATCGCGCTCGGGATCGACCGAGATGAAGACGGCATTGACCTTGTCGGCATCCTTGCCCATCGCGCGCAGCACTTCCGACATCTCGAACAGCGAGGTCGGGCAGACGTCGGGGCAATGGGTGTAGCCGAAGAAGATCAGGGTCGGCTTGCCCTTCAGGCTCTTCTCGGTGAAGGCCTTGCCGTTCTGGTCGGTGAGCTGGAACGGGCCGCCGATCGCGGCCGGCTGCGTCACCTTGCT
>DASTGR010000041.1:0-2103 GCA_035718885.1 Pseudolabrys sp.
GGCGAATGGGACACGATCTCGCTCTGCCATCCGATGGACTACATCGAGGCGATCAAGGACGCCGCGCCCGACGAAGGCATGGTGCGGCTCGACGCCGACACGTCCATGTCGCCCGGCAGCTACGAGGCGGCGCTGCGCTGCATCGGCGGCGGCGTGCTCGCGGTCGACGAGGTGATGACGGGCAAGGCGAAGAACGCCTTCGTGGCCGTGCGACCGCCCGGCCACCACGCCGAGACGGCAAAGCCGATGGGCTTCTGCTTCTTCAACAGCGCCGCGATCGCCACGCGCTACGCGCAGAAGAAGCATGGCGCCGAGCGCGCCGCGCTCATCGATTTCGACGTCCACCACGGCAACGGCTCGCAGGACATCTTCTGGTCGGACCGGAGCGTGCTTTACTGCTCGACGCACGAGATGCCGCTTTATCCCGGCACGGGCGCGATCACCGAGCGCGGCCAGTTCAACAACATCGTCAACGCGCCCTTGCGCGCAGGCGACGGCGGCGATCAGTTCCGCGAGGCGTTCGAGACGGTGATCCTGCCGCGGCTGCGCGACTTCAAGCCGGACGTGCTGATCGTCTCCGCCGGTTTCGACGCGCACACGCGCGACCCGCTGGCGAATTTGAACCTGGTCGAGGCCGACTTCACCTGGGTGACGCAGAAGCTGATGCAGATCGCCAACGAGAATTGCAACGGCCGCATCGTCTCGATGCTCGAGGGCGGCTACGACCTCCAAGGCCTGTCGCGCTCCGCCGCCGCGCACGTCACGGCGCTGATGCAGGGGTAAGAAGCCGCCACGCTGCTCCTTCCTTCACGCTCCCCCTTGTGGGGAGGGTCGCTCACCGAGCGGAGCGAGGTGAGCGGGGTGGGGGTAATTGCAATTGCAGGCACCCCCACCCCGGCTCACTTCGCTCGCCGACCCTCCCCACAAGGGGGAGGGTAAGAAGAAGCTCACCTCGCCGTCAGCCCGCCGTCGACCGGCACGTCGGCGCCGGTGATGAAGGCCGACGCGTCCGACAACAGATAGAGCGCGGCGGACGCCACCTCCTCCGGCTCGCCGAGGCGGCCGAGCGGGATGTCGAGCGCGAGCTTCTGCTTCACCGCGTCCGGATTCTTCGTGCCGCCGGCGATCTCGTCGACCATCGGACCGGCGATGAATGCCGGGCACAGCGCATTGGCGCGGACCGGCGGCTTGTAGCGCGCGCCGTAAAGCGCGACCGATTTGGTCAGCAGCGACACGCCGCCCTTCGAGGCGTTGTACGCCGTCAGGTTCGGCCCGCCGATCAGGCCGAGCACCGACGACATGTTGACGATCGACCCGCCGTTCTTGCGCAACAGCGGGAACGCGTATTTGCAGCCGAGGAAAGTGCCGTCGAGATTGACGGCGATCACGCGCTTGAATGTGGCGAAGTCGGTCTTCTCGATGTTGCCGACGGTGGCGATGCCGGCGGCATTGACCAGGCCGTCGAGCCGGCCGTGCTTGCCCTCGACCGCCGCGACGACACGCGTCCAGCCCTCTTCGCTCGTCACGTCGAGCGCGTGGTCGATGCCGCCGCCCGCCTTGAGATCCGAGGCAATGACCGTGCCGCCGGCGGCGCCGATGCCGGCGCAGATGGCGGCGCCGATGGCCCCGGCCGCGCCGGTGACGAACACGATTTTCCCGCTGAGATCGGCCACGGCCCCTCCCCTCATTGCTCTTGCGGGGAATATCGAGCATTCATCGCGTGATGTCACCCGCGGGCAAACCCGTCTGCCTGGTCACCGGCGCCTCCTCCGGCATCGGCGCGGCGCTGGCGCGCGAATTCGCCCGGAACGGCCACGCGCTGGTGCTGACGGCGCGGCGGCAGGCCGAGCTCGACGCGCTGGCCGATTCGATCGCCCGCGGCGGTAAGCCGCGGCCCGACGTCATCGCCGCCGACATCGGCTCGGCCGAGGGCATCGACCGCCTCGCCGCGGAGCTTGCCGCACGCGGGCTGGAAGTCGCGATCCTGGTCAACAATGCCGGCTTCGGCCTGCTCGGCGAGGCCGGCGATCTCGATCTGACGCAGCAGCTCGCGATGATCGATCTCAACGTGCGCGCGCTCACCGATCTGACGTTGCGCTTCGT
>DASTGR010000042.1:0-10671 GCA_035718885.1 Pseudolabrys sp.
GTTGCGCCTGCTCGGCCGACGGCTCAGCCGCCGGTGCGGGGCTCAGGCCTGCGGCGAAGAGCGCTGCGGCGAGAGTGACGAGGCCGGCGCGGGCCGTCGTCGAACACGTGCTTCGGCGAGCCATGCGGTGAATGCCATCACGAAAATGCCGGCCAATACGACGAACGTATCGGAGGCGAGAGAGCCGCGGTAGTACAGACGAACGACCTGCGCCGCCAAGCTCAGCAGCGAGCCGACGCAGAAGACGTAGAGCGAATTGCGCCCGAGCATCGTCAGCAGCTCGATCAGCCCGCGCACCGGCGCGCCCAAGCGGCGATCCGCCGCGCGGGTGATGCTCGGCCAGGCGGCGGAGAACACCGCGACGAGCGAGAGAAACTGGATCACCCGCATCGGCGTGTTGAAGGTCTTGTCGGCGAGGAAGAACAATTTCGGGTTCGGCACGCTGGTCGGATCCGGCCCGAGCCCGAAGTGGGCGACCACGAAGCCGGCGATGACGATCGGCACGCCGATCAGCCGCAGCGTCCTGATGTGCCGTCGCGCAAAAGCGCCGAAGCCTGCGCTGCCGTCGGCAAGCGCGAAGCCGAGCACGAAGATGAACTGCCAGGCGAGCGGATTGAAGAACCACGTACCGGCGACCGGCCAGGTCGGCAGCGTCACGCGGAACGCGAGCACGAGCAGGTAGAGCGTGAGCGAGATCGGGACGAGCAGCGGTTTGGCGACGCGGTCGATGAGCGCAAATAACGGCGCCATCAGCATCAGCACGACGTAGAGCGGGAGGATGTCGAAGTAGCCGAGCTGATGCGTGAGCAGCGCGAGCCCGATATGCGTCGGGACGGGATCGTTGAACACGGCGTCGGCATTATGCGTCTGCAGCAGCAGCGGATTGTCGAGCGCGATGGCAGACGCCGCGAGCAGCGCGATCGCCAGCATCGTGATCAGGATCTGCGCCGCGTAGATCGTCAGCGCGCGACCGAACAGGCGCAGCATGACTTCGCCGATCGGCCTCGGTTCGCCGCGCCCATCCGCCATCAGCCGCAGCGACCAGCCGGCGAGGAAGACGAACAGGTCGGCGGCGTCCGAGATCGACACATTGGCCAGCGTGAAGCTGGCGTAGAACAGGCCGGGAATGTGATCGATGAAGATCGTGATGAGGGCGAAGCCGCGCCAGAAGTCCACGGCATTCGGTTCGCGCGTCATTGTCGGTCGGACTCCCGAGGCCGAAGCGGAAGCCGATTGTCGGAAGTGCGACATTCGCGGTCAAGCGCGTGCCGGGTCGTCCGGCACGCGCTTTGACTGCGAAGGTTAGCGCCGGTCAGATGGGGTGAACCCCGTTGACGTAGGCTGGCTGCATATCGGGCTTGGGATGCAGACCATTGGCGCGGTCGCGCACGTGCTCGAGCACGTAGACGCGTATCGCCGAGGAGAGGTTGGCGTTCGACCGCTCGCGGTCGATGCGCCTGAGCAGGCTCGATACGGTGATCTGCTCGGCGTTGGCGATGGCTCTGACCTCGGTCCAGAACGGCTCTTCGAGGCTTACGCTTGTCTTGTGACCGCCGATCACGACCGAACGTTTGGTCACGGCGGACTTGGCATTCTCCTGCATCGGATGAGGTCCCCCTGCGATGCGACCGGACTCCAGGCTCCAGCACAGGCGCAACGCACGGAAAGGCCCTTGGTTCCGAAAAAATATGCGCGGCTATCCCGTTGTGCCGGCGTCACAATTTTCGGAACGTACTATCGGGAACCAGACTTTCGGCCAATCCCGCGAGTCACGGGGCTTTGCGCTTATCCGTGCGCCCGTGCGGCACCTCGATGAGCGTGCCGCAGCTCAGGCACTCGAAGCGGTCGGCCTTGGGCAGGTGCTCGGCCGATTTGGCGGCCTGCATGGCAATTCCACAAAGGGGGCAGTGGCGAAGCGGGACGGGGGCATTCTGCGGCATGACCCGGCCAGCAAGGCCGATTCCACGCCCGGCGACATGATCCAGATCAATTCGCGGCGCGATGCCGCGGATGGAAAAAGGCCGGGCACGTCTGACCTAGGTCAAAACGGATGTTGCGCGCTGCGGCAGGCTTAGTTGATGTGGCAGACTATCGCGACCGCGCCCTTCGACAATGACATCGAGCTCGCCGTCATCGACGAAGACGGCGCGCATGCGCTCGTCTTCCCGTGCCGTCGCATTCTCAACGGCTGGATGAACGCGGAAACCAGGGAGCGGCTGGAAGTCCACCCGACGCACTGGCGGCGCTGGGACGCGCGGCCGAAGGACGGCGCGGCGGCCTAAGGCGAGCCGCGCTTGCGGTCCGGTGGCGCATTGTCGGCGATCTTGGCCTCTTCCTCGGCGAGCAGGCGCATCAGCGTGCGGCGCCGCGCCTCGTCCGTCTCCTTTTCGAGGAGGCGGCGGTAGTGCTCGATGTTGAGATGCGCCACGGTGCGGTCCATGGACGCGCGGCCTCGCTCGATCGGTTTCTTGATATAATTCTAGCCCAGAGAGGCGCGGGCGCGAAGGGGGCCTGCACGCCGTAGTGGTAGCTGGCTCCGCCGGCTGTCAGGCCCCGTCCTTGGGAACGCGGAAGGCGGTCTCCAGGATCTCGGCCTTGTCCGCCAGCTCGGTGGTGAGCGCGGCGAGCGCGTCGTGCGTCTTCGCGTCCGGGCAGGCGCGGGCGATGTGATTACATCGTACTGCGATATTTCGAAGATAGGCGGCAATGCCCATTTGTGCCTGCATTGAGATCCCCACATCTGAATCGGCGTCGCTTATTGTTGTTCTGCCGCGCGTGCAATCACGCGGCGCGGAGTTGTCATAACCGATCCGGACAAATTATTCCGCAAACTTATTGGCTCGAACCGCAAGACGCTGTCGGTGCGGCTATTCGGCCTCGACGGTAACCACATGCCCGCATTCGGCACACCGATATGTCCGCAACTCGGGAAATGGGCCGACGCGCGGCGCGGTGACCACAAGCTCGAGCCCCTCGCCATTGCAGCGACAGGTCGGCGGTTGCGGGGAGGCGGTGTCCGGTTGTGTGGTCGGCATGGTGGTGACATCGGCCGTACCGGCGGTTCCGGCAAGTCAGGGGTTCTCCGGAGGGCCCTCAGGCCGCGGCGGCGGCGTCTCGTAGACGAGATCGAGCCCAAGATTGCGCTCGGCCTGCTCGGCAAGGCGCACGTAGCAGCGGGCCAGGTGCTCCCATTCGGCGGCCAGGCGCGCGTTCTCACCCATGCGCGCACGGGCGCGAAAGCGGGCGGCGAGGGCGCGATATTGTTCCGGAGCGGTCACGGGGGTCCCCTCCCGTGTGGGCGGATTGCACGAACGGCACGCGGCCGTGTGTCATTTGACACATCTGCGAACGCGCTGCCGCGTGCTTCGTTCCAATAAGGCGATGGAACTATTGGCTTTTTTGGTAAATTAGCGGCCGCCGCTCAGCCGATGCGACGATCGGCCGGCGCCGGGTTCGGCTCGTCGACCCGGGCCTCTTCTTCCGCCAGCAGGCTCAGAATGCGGGCCCGTTCGGCGGGATTGCTCGTGCGCTCGAGCAGGCGCCGATAGTGGCGCAGGTTTTCGTCATGAATGAACCGATCCATGGTCCCCTCCCATGGTACGTCCGTTGCCTGACATACGTAGCATTGAATGTATGGGCAGGGAAGGGGCTGACCTCCGCCGGTGCGGTCAGACCATCGCCGCTAGGCGGATCATGGCGATCCAGAACACCGCGGCGAGGGAGAGCAGACCCGCCAGCATCAGGCCGGCGCGCAGGCGCTCGCGATGCGTCGGCGCGGCTGCGATCGTGTCGCGCCGATCAAGCGGCGGCACCTGATTTTTCCCTGCATCGACCGTCGGATAGGCCATGCGGCGGTTTCCCGACTCAACCCGTTCGAGCCACCGCTTTCGTATCCGAGTACCATTTTGCCTGTCAAGGTTGCAGGCCGAAAGATTCAACCCGAGGAGGGTCTTATTACCGCCTTCCGTGCCGGGGCGCGCGTTACAACCGGCTGCGAGATTTCTCGAAAAGGGGACGGAACGGAACGCGGTATTGCCGACTTATTCGGCCAAGGCCAGCCGGCGCGGTTCGTCCCCCAAGCGACTTCCCCCTCGCTTTGAACCCCGGCTGGCTTTTCTTTTGCGCGGTCTCGCCGGCGGGCGGACTTTCAATTGACCAGGTACCGACGCGCATGGCGATCGGCGCCGCCGATGGTGACGCGTCCCAGTCTCACATCCGCCGACCGGCCTGCTCGCTGGCCTGCAACTCGATCAACATCTGCTTGAGCTGCAACTCCGCGTCGGGGCATTGGTGCCCTTCGCGCCTGAGCGTTTCGATGGTGTTGCGCTGCTGGTCGACTTTCTCCCGAAGCGCCGCGAGCCTGTCCTTGGGAAGGTCGGTCATGTCGATTTCCCCCAAAAGACCAGTTAGCCACTTTTCTCAAATCGAAGTCTGCGCGATGGGCCACATATGAGAGATAACTTTATCGGTACCCCTGCGTCGGCGGACCGTGGAAGAAGGGCGGCAGGTCGTCGTCCAGCCGCCAGGGGTCGCCGTGCGCGCGCAGGCTCGCCACGACCAGTTCGGCGATCGCATACCGGTCTTCTTCGGACAGGACGCCGGTGCGGCGGCCGCGCAGCCGCGTGCCGCGCAGCGCATAGGCCAGCGCAAGGACAAGCTGATCGCCTCGTGTTTTCAATGGGCTGTGGCTCCGGATGCGCAGCCGGTCGCGGGAGACCGGCGCCAGCCGAAAAGAACATATTGCGAACTGAGAACAAATAGGGTACATTCACTTTCACCAGCCGATTCCGGCGGCGGTGAGAGCCATTCGGCCTCGCGTTGTCGGTCCGTCGAATCCCGGCCATAAGGAGCGCGACATGAGTCAGCCTGCCCTGCGTCTCGTCGAAGGATCGTCCATGGATAAGTCGAAAGCCCTGTCTGCCGCGCTCAGCCAGATCGAGCGCCAGTTCGGCAAGGGCTCGATCATGAAGCTCGGCAAGAACGACAAGGCCATGGACATCGAGGCGATATCGAGCGGCTCGCTCGGGCTCGACATCGCGCTCGGCATTGGCGGTCTGCCGCGCGGCCGTATCGTCGAAATCTACGGGCCGGAATCCTCGGGCAAGACGACGCTGGCGCTGCACACCATTGCCGAAGCGCAGAAGAAGGGCGGCATCTGCGCCTTCGTCGACGCCGAGCATGCGCTCGACGTGGTCTATGCCCGCAAGCTCGGCGTTTCCACCGACGACCTCCTGATTTCGCAACCGGACGCCGGCGAGCAGGCGCTCGAGATCGCCGACACGCTCGTCCGTTCGGGCGCGGTCGACGTGCTTGTTGTGGACTCGGTCGCGGCGCTGGTTCCCCGCTCCGAACTCGAAGGCGAGATGGGCGACGTGCAGCCGGGCTCGCAGGCGCGTCTGATGAGCCAGGCGCTGCGCAAGCTCACCGCGTCGATCTCCAAGTCGCGCACCATGGTCATCTTCATCAATCAGATCCGCATGAAGATCGGCGTCATGTACGGCTCGCCCGAGACGACGTCGGGCGGCAACGCGCTGAAATTCTACGCTTCGGTGCGCCTCGATATTCGCCGCATCGGCGCGATCAAGGACCGCGACGAAGTCATCGGCAATCAGACCCGCGTCAAGGTCGTCAAGAACAAGCTGGCGCCGCCGTTCAAGCAGGTCGAGTTCGACATCATGTACGGCGAGGGCGTTTCCAAGCTCGGCGAACTGATCGACCTCGGCGTCAAGGCCGGCGTCGTCGAGAAGTCGGGCGCCTGGTTCTCCTATGACAGCGTGCGCATCGGCCAGGGCCGCGAGAACGCCAAGGGTTTCCTCAAGGAGAATCCGGACATGGCCGCCAAGATCGAGGCGGCGGTGCGCCAGAATGCCGGTCCGATCGCCGAGGCGATCGTGACGGGCGAGTCCGAGAAGGACGACGCGGAGGACGACGCGGCGGAAGAGTAAGCCGCCGCGGGCGGGGGAGGGCGTATCGCTTCTCCGCCGGCCGGGCGCGGCCACCCCCGCGCCCGCCAAGTTTCAAGGCCAATCAGTCTCGCGTATCGCCCCCGTCGGCACCCGGCTGCGTAAAGCGGCCGCCACCGAGGACGGGGGCGAAGGCGATTCCTGGCGGGCTATGCGAAGCGGTGCGATCGCTGCGTTCACCCTCTCGCCGCGCTTTCTTTCACCTCTCCCCGCGAGCGGGGAGAGGTCGCGCGCCTGAGCGGAGCGAAGGCGGGCGGGTGAGGGGGCGCATCCGCAGTGTAGAGCATGGGATTGCCCCTCAATCCGGCTCGGACCGGACGGTCCTCGCCACCTTCTACCCGTGAGAACGGGGAGAAGGAAGGAAGCCCCGCCCTTCCTAGACTCCTCAGCCCCCCGCCGCTAAAAAGCCCCTCGAAAACATCAAGCCTGTTGGGGATTTAGCCCCTCCGGCGCAGGGGGCTTAAGCAGTCAAACCCGATGAGTGGCGTCAACGACATCCGCAAGAGCTTCCTGGACTACTTTGCGCGCAACGAACATGCCGTGCTGCCTTCCTCGGCGCTGGTGCCACGCAACGACCCGACCTTGATGTTCACCAATGCCGGCATGGTGCAGTTCAAGAACGTCTTCACCGGGCTGGAGAAGCGCCCCTATGTGCGCGCGGCGACGTCGCAGAAATGCGTGCGCGCCGGCGGCAAGCACAACGACCTCGACAATGTCGGCTACACCGCGCGCCACCACACCTTCTTCGAGATGCTCGGCAACTTCTCGTTCGGCGACTACTTCAAGGAACGCGCGATCGAGCTCGCCTGGACGCTGATCACCAAGGAATTCGGCCTGCCGAAGGACAAGCTCCTCGTCACGGTCTATGCCGACGACGATCAGGCGCATGGCCTGTGGAAGAAGATCGCGGGGTTTTCCGACGATCGCATCATCCGCATCGGCACGTCCGACAATTTCTGGCAGATGGGCGACACCGGGCCCTGCGGTCCGTGCTCGGAGATCTTCATCGACCAGGGGCCCGCGCTGCAAGGCGGTCCGCCGGGCTCGCCCGACGAAGACGGCGACCGGTTCCTCGAGTTCTGGAACCTGGTGTTCATGCAATACGAGCAGATCGCGCCGGGCAACCGCGTGCCGCTGCCGCGGCCCTCGATCGACACCGGCATGGGCCTCGAGCGCATCGCCGCGATCCTTCAGGGCGTGCATTCGAACTACGACACCGATCTCTTCCGCACGCTGATCGAAGCCGTGTCGCACGCGCTCGGCCGCGGCCCGACCAGCGAGAACCGCGCCTCCTATCGCGTCATCGCCGATCACCTGCGCGCCTCCGCGTTCCTCGTCGCCGACGGCGTTTTGCCGTCGAACGAGGGTCGCGGCTATGTGCTCCGCCGCATCATGCGCCGCGCCATGCGCCATGCCGAACTGCTCGGCGCCCGGGATCCCCTGATGTGGCGCCTGGTGCCGGCGCTCACGCGCGAGATGGGCCAGGCCTACCCCGAACTGATCCGCGCCGAGGCGCTGATCACCGAGACGTTCAAGCTCGAAGAAACGCGCTTCCGCGCCACGCTGGCGAAGGGCCTGTCGATCCTCGACGAGGCGTCGAAGTCGCTCGGCAAAGGCGACATGTTCGACGGAGAGACGGCGTTCACGCTGTACGACACTTACGGTTTCCCGCTCGATTTGACGCAGGACGCCCTCAAGTCGCGCGGCATCTCGGTCGACCTCGCCTCGTTCACCGATGCGATGGAGCGCCAACGCGCCAAGGCGCGCGAGTCCCGCTTCTCCTCGGGAGAAACCGCAACCGACGCGATCTGGTTTGCGCTGCGCGAGAAGCTCGGCGCCACCGAATTCCTCGGCTACGAGACCGAGAGCGCCGAAGGCATCGTCGCCGCGCTGGTCAAGGACGGCCGCGAGGCGACCGAGCTGAAGGCCGGCGACAGCGGCCTCGTCATCGTCAACCAGACGCCCTTCTACGGCGAATCCGGCGGCCAGGTCGGCGACACCGGCGAAATGCGCCGCGAGGGCGTCAGGCTCACGGTCACCGACACGCAGAAAGAGGCCGGCGACCTGTTCGCGCATGCGGTGAAGGTGGAGCAGGGAAGCGTCAAGGTCGGCGATCCGCTGCTGCTCGAGGTCGATCATTCCCGCCGCGGCGCCATCCGCCAGAACCACTCGGCGACGCATCTCCTGCACGAGGCGCTGCGCCAGGTGCTCGGCGATCACGTCGCGCAGAAGGGCTCGCTCGTTTCGCCCGACCGCCTGCGTTTCGACATCTCGCATCCCAAGCCCATCACCGCCGACGAACTCTCCCGCGTCGAGGACATCGCCAACGACATCGTGCTTCAGAACTCGGCCGTGACGACGCGGCTGATGGCAGTCGACGACGCCATCGCCTCCGGCGCGCGGGCGCTGTTCGGCGAGAAATACGGCGACGAGGTGCGCGTCGTGGCGATGGGCGATGGCACTTCAGGTTCTCTGGGGAATACGCTGGGCTGGTCGGTCGAATTGTGCGGCGGCACGCATGTGCGCCGCACCGGCGACATCGGCCTCATCACGGTCCTGTCCGATTCAGGCGTCGCCGCCGGCGTGCGCCGCATCGAGGCGCTGACCGGGCGCGCGGCGCGCAAGGCCGCGAACCACCAGAGTGATTTGCTCAAGCACGCCGCGTCAGAGATGAAAGTGCCGGTCGACGACATGCCGGCACGCATCGCCGCGCTGCTCGACGAGCGCCGCAAGCTCGAGCGCGAATTGTCCGACGCCAAGAAGAAGATCGCCATGGGCGGCGGCTCTTCGACGGGTGCCGGCGCGAGCGACATCCGCAACGTCGGCGACATCAAGTTGATGGCGCGCACCGTGTCCGGCATCGACATCAAGGACCTGAAGGGCCTCGCGGACGAAGGCAAGAAGCAGATCGGCTCCGGCGTCGTCGCACTGGTCGCGACCAGCGAGGACGGCAAGGCGTCGATTGTGATCGGCGTCACGGCGGACCTCACGGCGAGGATCTCGGCGGTCGATCTCGTGCGCAAGGCGTCGGAAGTGCTGGGCGGCAAGGGCGGCGGTGGCAAGCCGGACATGGCGCAGGCCGGCGGCCCCGACGGCGCGAAGGCCGACGCGGCGCTCAAGGCCGTCGAAGCCGCGCTCGCCGGCTGAGGCGAATTCTTCGCGGCAACGTACGGAGTCGCGGCCATGGTCGGCCACGTCCATCTCACGCTGATCATGATCGCGGCATTCATCGCCGTCGCCAGCCCCGGACCTGCGGTGCTGGCGATCGCCGGCACCTCCATGCGCGCCGGTCGCCGCACCGGGCTTGTCTTCGCCTCGGGCGTCACCACCGGCTCGCTCGCCTGGTCGATCGGCGCGGCGGCGGGCTTGAGCGCCGTCATGCTCGCCAATGCCTGGGTGATCGAGATCGTGCGCTATTGCGGCGCGGCCTATCTCCTCTTTCTCGCCTTCAAGTCGGCGCGCGCGGCGATGAAGCCGGGCTATGTGGAGCCGCAGGGGCTCGTCTTCGCCTCGGCGCGCCGCGCCTATGCGCGCGGTCTGGCGCTGCATCTGACCAACCCCAAGGCGATCCTGTTCTTCGGCTCCCTCTATTCGTTCGGCGTGCCGGGGGATGCGACCCTGTTCGATCTCGCCATGATCGTGGTGCTGGTCGGTGTCCAGAGCGCGATCGTGCTGCATGGCTATGCGGTGCTGTTCTCCAATCCGGTCGTCGTGCGCGGCTATCTCAAATTGCGCCGCTGGTTCGACGGCGTCTTCGCGCTCGCTTTCGGCTATGCCGGGGTGAAGATCCTGACCGCAAAGCTGCACACCTGATCCGGGTTTGCTAGGGTCGGACCAAGGCGAATCTCGCGCAGCGCAGATGGCACACGACGGGATCAGGAACTGGCGCCGGCGCGTCTACCAGGTGCTCGAGCAGGGCCCGGTCGGCGACCGCGCCTCCGTCGCCGTCGACCGGTTGCTCGTTCTCTTGATCATCGTCAATCTGGTCGCGGTCGCGCTGGAATCGATCCCGCACCTGCGTGACCGCTACGGGCTCGCCTTCGAGGCGATCGAGGCTCTCTCGCTCGTCGTGTTCACCGTCGAATACGGCCTGCGCCTCTGGTGCGCGGTCGAATACGGACCATACCGGCACATGTCGCCGGTTGCCGCGCGGCTGCGCTACGCTCTCAGCCCGGCCGGTCTCGTCGACCTCGTCGCCGTGATGCCGTTCTGGTTCGCGCCCTTCGTGCCCAGCGATCTGCGCGTGCTCCAGGTGCTGCGGGTCGTCCGCTTCTTCAAGATCGCGCGCTATTCGCCGGCCATGCGCTCGCTGCTCGACGTGCTCTATCGCGAGCGGCGCGCGCTGTTCGGCTGCCTCGTCATCACGCTCGGCACCGCGCTCGTCTCGGCGGCGCTGATGCATCTTGCGGAAGGGCGCGTCCAGCCAGACAAGCTCGGCACCATCCCCGACGCCCTGTGGTGGTCGATCGTGACCATCGGCACGATCGGCTACGGCGACGTTGTACCGGTCACCGCGATCGGCAAGCTGATCGCGACGGGCACGATCTTCGCCGGCCTCGTGCTCATGGCCCTGCCGGTCGGCATCATTGCCACCGCCTTCGCCGAGCAGATCCACCGGCGCGACTTCATCGTCACCTGGGCGATGATCGCGCGCGTGCCGCTGTTCGCCGAGCTCGACGCCGCAGAAATCACCGACATCATGGAATTG
>DASTGR010000043.1:0-11147 GCA_035718885.1 Pseudolabrys sp.
AGGCGTGTTGCGCGACCACGTCCGCGTCGATGCGCGGGCGCTCGACGACCAGGTCTTCCCCGGCAGCGCCGGCGTGAAGCCGATGGGCGGGCTGGTTGTGACGTGAGCAGCAGTCACGCTCGCTTCACCTCTCCCATGGGGAGAGGTCGGCGCACGCAGTGCACCGGGTGAGGGGTTACAGCATCCGAGAGTCAGGAGCCCCCTCACCCCGACCCTCTCCCCAAGGGGGAGAGGAAGCGCCCAGTGCTTGCGGCGACGTCGCGGCTAGCGCTCCGTCTCCTTCAGGATCCAGGCGTAATAGTCGGAGTCGACGCTCTCGACCGGCACGACCATGATCGAGGGCGTCTCATAGGGGTGCGCCTCCTTCACCGCCTGCCGCAGCGGTTCGGCGAGGCTCGCACGCGTCTTGAAGATCGCCACCGCCTCCTCGGCCCGCTCCAGCTTTCCCTGCCACCAATAGTGCGAAACCATGCCGGGCACGATGTTGACGCAGGCGGCCAGCCGGCGCTCGACCAGGGCGCGGCCGGAGCGCTCCGCCTCGACAACGGAGGCCCAGGTCGTATACACGAGCACCGCGCGTTCCATTGCTTTTGGGTCCTCAATGAGCCGCTTTCACACCATCGCCTTCGTCGCCGGCCAGACGCCGGAAGCGCGCGAAGCCTATGGCCGGCTGTCGGCGGATTACGGCAATGCCGCGCCCGAGACGGCCGACGTCATCGTCGCGCTCGGCGGCGACGGCCTGATGCTGCAAACCCTGCACAAGTTCATGAAATCCGGCAAGCCGATCTACGGCATGCACCGCGGCACCGTCGGCTTCCTCATGAACGACTACGCTCCCGGAAATTTGCGCGCGCGTCTCGAGGCCGCAAAAGAGACCGTGATCCATCCGTTGCTGATGCGCGCGACCGATCCCCGCGGCAATGTGCAGGAGCATCGCGCCATCAACGAGGTGTCGCTGTTTCGCCAGAGCGCGCAGGCCGCGCACCTGCGCGTGCGCATCGACGGGCAGGAGCGCATGCAGGAGTTGATCGCGGACGGCCTGCTCGTCGCAACGCCTGCCGGCTCGACCGCCTATAACCTGTCGGTCCAGGGACCGATCATTCCGATCAACGCGCCGCTCCTGGCGCTGACGCCGATCAGTCCGTTCCGGCCGCGCCGCTGGCGCGGCGCTCTCCTGCCCGACAAGGCGACGATCACGATCGAAGTGCTCGAGGCGGAGAAGCGTCCGGTCGCCGCCGTTGCCGATCACGACGAGGTGCGCTCGATCCGCAGCGTCGACGTGACGATGGACCACGCCATCGCGATCAATCTCTTGTTCGATCCCGGACACAATCTCGACGACCGCATCCTGCGCGAGCAGTTCGGCGTCTGACCAATCCGGGCGGGGGCCTTCGATGATGCAAGCCTTCGAATTCGAAGTGAACGGCAAGCGCGTGAGCGTCACGCCGTCGATCGACGACACGCCGCTGCTCGATGTCTTGCGCAACACGCTCGGACTGATGGGCACGCGCTTCGGCTGCGGACTGGAGCAGTGCGGCTGCTGCATGGTGCTCATCGACGGGCAACCCGAGAAGTCCTGCGCCAAACCCATGTGGTCGGTCGCGGGCAAGTCCGTGACCACCATTGAAGGCCTGGGCACGAGCGAGGCGCCGCACCCCTTGCAGCAGGCGTTTCTCGACGAGCAGGCCGGCCAATGCGGCTACTGCCTGTCCGGCATCATCGTCTCGGCCAAGGCGCTGCTCGACAAGAATCCGGCGCCGACGCGCGCCGAGATCGCGGCGGCGCTCGACGCCAATATCTGCCGCTGCGGCTCGCACAATCGCATCCTGCGCGCGGTCGGAAAGGCCGCGGCCATGATGCGAAACGGGGCCGGCCGATGAACGCGCCCCTGCCCGGACCGCTCCAGGACAATCCGCGGCTCGACCGCTGGCTCGCCTTTGCGGCGCCAGGACAGGTGACGGTGCTGACCGGCCGCGTCGAGCTCGGCCAGGGCGTGCTGACCGCGATGGCGCAAATCGCCGCCGACGCGCTCGACGTTTCGCTCGCGCGCATCACGGTGCGCTCCGGCGACACTGCGGTGACGCCGAACGAGGGCTACACCGCCGGCAGCCAGTCGATCCAGTCGGGGGCCATGGCGCTGCGCCAGGCCTGCGCCGAGGTGCGCGCGCTGTTCATGGCCGCGGCCGCGAAGAAGCTCGGCTGCAATGCGAGCGCGCTTACAATTCGCGACGGCGCGGTGCTGCGCGACGGCGTGCCCACGGCCGAGAATTACTGGACGCTCTCGCCATCCGTGAATCTCGCCGTCGAGGCGAACGGAGCGGCGATGGCGACAACGGACTTTACAGCCGTCGGCACCAGCACGGCGCGCCTCGACCTGCCGGACAAGATCTTCGGCGCGCCCGCCTTCATCCATGACATGCGGCTCGACGGCATGCGCCATGCGCGCGTCGTGCGCCAGCCGAGCCTTCATGCCGCGATCGAGACGATCGACGAGGCCTCGCTCAAGCGGGCGGCGAAGGCGCCGGTCGAGATCGTCCGCAACGGCAACTTCCTCGCCATCGTCGGCGACGACGAGACCGCGGTCGAGCGCGCCGCGATCGCCGCGCTCACCGCCGTGCGCTGGAACAATGTCGAGCAGCCGGCCGCCTCGCAGCAGGAAGCGGGGTGGCTGTTGCAGCGCCCCATGATCGACATCAGGTACGGCGCGCCGGAGGCGCCGGCCGCGCCGGGCACGACGCGCTTCGACGCCACCTATTCGCGCGGCTATCTCGCCCATGCCTCGATCTCGCCCTCCTGCGGCCTGGCGGTCTACAAAGACGGCCACCTCACCGTCTGGACGCATTGCCAGGGCGTGTTCCCCTTACGCGGCGCGCTCGCGCGCACGCTCAAGCTCGCACCCGAAAACATGACCGTGGTTCATGTTCAGGGCTCGGGCTGTTACGGCCACAACGGCGCCGACGATGCCGCCGCCGACGCCGCCATCATCGCCATGCACGTTCCCGGTGCGCCCGTGCGCGTCCGCTGGCGGCGCGAGGAGGAATTCGTCTACGAGCCGAAGACCAGCGCGATGGTCGTCAAGGTGCACGCCCACCTCGACGCCGACGGCACCCCGTCCGACTGGACCGCCGAGATCTGGAGCGGCACGCATAATGGCCGCCCGGGCAGCGGCGCCAACCTGCTCGGCGCCTATGCCCTGCCCGAGCATCCACCCGATCCGCCGCCGGGCGACGTGCCGGAATCGAACGGCGGCGGCGCCACCCGCAATGCCGAGCCGCTCTACGACATTCCGCAGAAGCGCATCCTCCAGCATCTGGTCACCGAGACGCCGGTGCGGGTGTCGTCATTGCGCGGCCTCGGTGCGATGCCGAACGTCTTCGCGCTCGAATGCGCCATCGACGAGCTCGCCGAACGTGCGGGCCGCGATCCGGTCGACTACCGACTCTCGATCACGTCGGACCGGCGCGCCCGTGCCGTCATCGAGAAGGCGGCGGCGATGGCAAACTGGCGTCCGGACGCGCCGTCCGGATCCGGCATCGGCCGCGGTCTCGCTTTTGCCCGCTACAAGAATAAGGCCGCCTATGCGGCCGTCGTGGTCGAACTCGAGGTCGGAGACGAGATCAGGCTGCGCCATGTCTGGTGCGCCACCGACGCGGGGCTGGTCGTCAATCCGGACGGCGCCATCAACCAGCTCGAAGGCGGCATCATCCAGTCGGCGAGCTGGGTGCTCAAGGAACAGGTGCGTTTCGACGGCGGCGTCGCGTCGTTCGACTGGCAGACTTATCCGGTGCTGAAGTTCTCAGAGGTGCCGGAAATCGACATTGAACTGATCAACACGCGCGACCCGGTACCGCTCGGAGTCGGTGAAGCGACTGCCGGCCCGACTGCGGCGGCGATCGGCAATGCCGTGTCGCACGCGCTCGGCATCCGCATTCGCGACCTGCCGCTGACGCGCGAACGGTTGCTGGCTGCGCTGCTGCGCGATTAGCGAATTAGATTCGCCGCTGCGGATTCGTCCAGGCGAGGATACAGCCCGTCGTCGTGAACACGCCGATCAGGAAGAAAGCCGCCCGGAACGCCGCGACGATGTCGCCGTGCACGGCTTGAAGCTCGGCCGGAGAGATGGCTTTCGTGCCGCCGCCGAGATGCTGCACCATCGCGGCGAAGACGCGCGCAGCCTCCGGGTTGCTCAGCGCCAGATAAGCGAACAGCACGGTGCCGACCAGCGCCGTACCGAAGGCAGCGCCCATCGAGCGCGAGAACTGCACCGAGGCAGCGGCTTCACCGAGCCGCTGTCCGCCGGCCGCGTTCTGCACGATCACTTGCACCACGCCCATGACCGGTCCCATGAACAGGCCGTTGAGCATGAGGACAATCGAAATGGTGACGTTGCTCATATTGGGCGCCCAGATCGCGAGGGCGAGGAGCGTGCCGGTCGCCAGGATGAGCCCGCCCACCGGAAAGATGGTCAAGCGACCGGTGCGGCTGACCAGCCGCCCGGTCAGCAGCGAACCGGTGCCGATGCCGATCGTCAGCGGCACCAGTAACAGGCCGGTCTCCGACGGTGAGGCGCCGCGCACGACCTCAAGAAAGATCGGCATGAAGGTGATGAGCGACACCAGCGCGGCGCCGTGGCACACCGCCATCGCGTCGCTGCGCCAGATCGCCGGCATGCGCAGGAGCTTCAGCGGTATTAGTGGCGAGTCCGCGCGGTTCTCATGCCGGATCAGCAGCGCCAGCGCGATCAGGCCGACGACAAATAGCGCCGCGCCGGTCGGCAACTGCGCTGCATCGACATGCTGAACCTGCTCCAGCGCGAGCAATATCGTCGCGACGAAGAGCGCGAAATAGGCAAGTCCGCCGGCATCGGATTTCCACGCGAGGCGCTCGCCGCGCGGCGGCGGCAGTCGCGTCGCGAGCACCATGGCGCCGATGCCGATTGGCAAATTGACGAGGAAGATCGATTGCCAGCCGAAATGTTCGGTCAGATAGCCGCCGGCCACCGGACCGAACGTGTTGGCGCAGACGGCGACGGCGGCGAGATAACCCTGATAGCGGGCGCGCTCGCGCGGCGGGATGGTCTCGCCGACCAGCGCCTGCGACAGCGTCATCAGCCCGCCCCCGCCGAGACCCTGGAGGACGCGCGCGAGCGTGAGCGTGAGGATGGTCGGCGACGCCGCGCACAATACCGAGGCCACCATGAAGAGCGTCAGTGCGACGAACATGATGCGTTTGCGGCCGAAGGAATCGCCGAGCCGGCCGTAGATCGGCGCGGCGACGGTCGTCGCGATCAGGTAGCCGACGACGATCCACGAGGCGCGCTCGACTTCGCCGGTCGCCGCGGCGATCGCCGGCAGCGCCGTGGCGACGATGGTCTGATCCACCACCGCCAGGAACATCGGCAGCATGATCGAGGGGAAGACGGCGAGGAAAGACGGATGCTTTGCCGGGACCGTGGCGCCGTCCGTCTGATCGTGTCCGTCCGCCAACTGGAGAAGCCCAACAGGTAAGGCGCCGCGCGTCCCCGCTCAGTGCGCCATCAGCACCGGAAGTGACGCGTGCGCGAGGATGTGACGTGTCGCGCCGCCGAAGATCATCTGCCGCAGGCGGCTTTGGGTGTACGCGCTCTTCACCAGAAGGTCGCAGCCCAGAGACGCTGCATGGTCGAGGATCACTTCGCCGGTCGTACGGTCCCCGGTCTTCACCGTCAATGCCGTTGCTTTCACACCGTTCCTGCGCAAATGCAGGGCTGCCTGTTCGGCGCCCGGCCCGTCGCCGGTATGGCCTTCGGAGGCGAGCACCGTGACCTTGGCCGCCCGCTTGAGGAATGGCATTGCGAAGGCATTCGTGTGCGCCTGTTCGGTCGAGCCATTCCATGCGATCAGGATGTTCTGGCCGAGCGCAGCCGGCGCGGTTTTCGGCACGATGAGCACCGGCTTGCCGCTCTCGAAAAGCGCCGCCTCGAGTGGCGGCATGCGCGGGTTCTCGACGTCACGGCCGGGGCGGCCCAGCATGATCAGGTCGAACACGCGGCCATAGCTGCCAAGCGCGGCGTCGTCAGTGGCTTCGGTACGCGGCCACGCCCAGGAATAGGCGTTCCCCTCACCTGCCCGCGGCACACCGTTTTCCGTCATGAATTTCTCGAAGGTTGCCTGCGCCTCCCGCGCCGTGTCTTCGTCGAAGGCTCCCGAAATGGCCAGGCTGCTTACCGGCTCGACCGTGACGTATGTCCCGACCGCCGGCCTGATCGCGAAGCCCTCCATGTAGCTGTCGAAGGTCTGGGCGATGAGCCGCGCGGTCTTGAGCACCGCCGGCATGGTGTCGTGGTCCTCTGTCGGGATCAGGATCGTTTTCATCATGTGTCCCCCACGGGCGTGTCGGAAGGCCTTCGCGGCGCTCCCCTGAAAATGACCGCCTCGGCCGCGGTGGTCCAGAGCAAACATGCCGATTCAGCCCCTATTTGGCGGTCCGGACCGGAAGGCCTTGAGTCTAAACTACTCCTTAAGGGCCCGCCGCTAGTTTTCACGGACGGAGTCGGCCCAGTTGCACCTGGTGCCGGGGGCACCATGGTCCGCATCGAATTCAACCGTCTGCGCTTCCTCGTCATCGACGACAATGCGCATATGCGCCGCATCTTGCGCACGCTCCTGCACGGCTTTGGTGCTCGCGAGGTTTATGAGGCCGAAGACGGCGCCTCCGGCCTCGAAGCGTTCACCCACTACGTGCCCGACATCATGATCGTCGACTGGGCCATGCCCATTTTCGACGGCCTCGAACTGACGCAGATGATCCGTCAGCCCGGCGCCAACGCCAACCCCTATGTCTCGATCATCATGCTGACCGGCCACTCGGAGAAACGCCGCGTCGTCGCCGCGCGCGATGCCGGCATCACCGAGTTTCTCGCCAAGCCCATCTCGGCCAAGGCGCTCTACGAACGCATCGTCAACGTCGTGGCCAACCCGCGCCCGTTCATCAAGACCGAGACCTATTTCGGTCCGGACCGTCGCCGGCTCACCAATCCAAGCTACATCGGCCCCGAGCGCCGCAAAGGCGGCGTCAAGGCCGACATCATTCGTCAAGCGCCTTTGCTGGACAAGGTCCGGACCCAAGGCTGAGGGAACAAACGAGAATGGCTACCGCCAAGAATTCGGCTGCAGTCAAGACATTCGGCGATCACGAGGTGATCGTTCCGGAGAACAAGCTGCGCAAGGCGGTCTCGAAAGAGGCCTTCGACCCCAAGGACGATCCGGTCGCGCGCGCCGAGCAGGCGCTTGCCGAACTATCGGGCGAGTTCGGCAACTGGATGGACTCCGAATGTGACCGTCTCGACGCCGCGCGCAACAAGGTGAAGTCCGACGGCTTTGACGAGCGCAACATGGAAGCGCTGTTCCACGCCGCGCACGACCTCAAGGGCCAGGCCGCGACGTTCGGGTTTCCGGCCGTCGCCTCGGCTGCCGACAGCCTGTGCCGGCTGATCGAGCTGACTCCTGATGCCAAGCGCATCCCGTCCGTGCTCGTCGATCAGCACGTCGACGCGGTGCGCGCGATCTACCGCGAATATGCCCGCTCCGACGCGAAGGAGCTGGCGAAGCTCCTGACTCGCCGCCTGCGCGAGGTGACCGACGAGTTCCTGATCGCCGAAAACCGCAACAGGCCCGACGTGCTCGAGCAGATCAACAGTCCCTCGATCGTGCCGCAGTAGACGGGGCCGACGCCGAAGAATCAGAAGTGGCCGGGCCCGTCCCGGCCATTTTCTTTTTTGGAAGGCCGGTGCAGCCGCTACGCCGCGACGCGTGCGTCGACCAGCCTGTATTGCGCCGCCGCCGGGGGCGCGGCATCCGCGACCAGATCGTCGCAGAACATGCGGGCCTCATCGCGCGCAGCCTCGACCGCGAAGCGCCGCAACAGCGCCAGCAGCGCGTTTTCCGCGCCCTCTTCGAAGCACGCCTCGAGCACGCGCTCGACCATGCGCCGCTTGAGCCGGGCCGCATCGCGGGTCTCGCCGACGAGAACGCCTTCGCGCAACGCAGAGAGCGCCGCTCGAAACGCGGGATAGGCCAGCTCGGGAAGCGCGGCCTTGCGGTAGAGTGCGCGGAAGCCCGCGAGATTACGGTCTTCGACGTGGCTGCCGACGCGCTCAAGCGGCAGGTCGGACAGTTCAGCGAGCGCCTCCTCGAACAGCACGACATTGCCCGACATGAGAGCGCGCAACAGCATGCCGGCGGTGAGCTGGCCGCTCTGACGCAAATGGCGCACGAGTTCGCCGATCTCCTCGTAGGGAGTCTCCGCGGCGAGAGCCACGGTCGCCTTCTCGCACGCCTCGCGCGCGGCATATTCGGCTTGCTCAGGCACGAGCCAATTCCGCGCGGTGACAAAGCCGGCGAGCGTCTGCGACAGCTTCGACAGCAGCGTCTGACGCATCGCCATCGGCAGGTCGTCGCGCGAAAGCAGGTTTTCCCGGATCGGCGCCGTATGACCGAACCGTTCGATGATGCGCTCGATGGCGGCGAGCGTGATCTGTGCATCGCCATTCTCGAGCAACGCCAGACAGGCCTCCGCGCTGGCGGTGTCGGCGAGCGCGGCGGCGACGGTCGTCGTCAGCAAGGGGCGCTGCGCGATGGCGAGCTGGGTCTGCGGCTTGCCGGCGGCGACGAGCTCGACGAGATCCTCATCGTTCAAAAGCGGCGAGCGCTCGATCAGCGGCTGCGCCACCTCGAACTGGTCGTCGGCAAGCGCGCGCACGACGACCGGCGGCGCCTTCTGCGACGAGGCAAAGACGTCCGACATGGCCTGGCGCACCAGGGGCGACGGGTCGTCGAGCAGCATGATCATCGCGCCTTCGGCGGCGGCGAGATCGTCGGAGGAGAGATCGGAATGGAGATAGGCGCGCGCCAGCGCGGACGTGGCTTCGGCGCGTTCGCCCGGACGGGCGGCGCGGACCCACTGAAGGAACTGACGGACGATCATGGACTGATACCGACGCGACAAACGAACCGCCCATACCGGCGGCCAGACACCAGCCTAGCGGGCGAGCACTAACAAACCGTTCACCATGGTTCTTGAGGCGGCGTTCACCACGACGGCCGCGAAAGCTCTGTAAAATCAGACGCCTCGCGGCGCTAGCTGGCGCCGAACATGCCGCGCAGATTGGGCTTGGTGTCGGTGAACAGGTCGAGCGCCCGGGCGGGCGCCGCAGGGGCCGCCGCCGCCCCGGTCGGGGCCCAGAGGCTCGACACCGCCGGCGACACGGCCGCGCCGACGCGATCGGTGAAGATCGATTCGAACAGCGGCCGGTTGTCCGGCACCGTCGGGGCGGCTTCCGTCGGAGAAACGGCGGCGAAGGCCTGCGCCGCAGCGGCAGGACCGGCCGGGCCCGGGCCGACCGGCGGCGTGACGGCGAGCGCGCGGGCGACGTCGAAGCGGCTGGTGAGCCGGTTCAGGACCTGGGCGGCCGAGCGCGGCGCGCCGGCGGCGTCGTAGAAGATGGCGCGGTTGGCGTTGGCCGCCTGCGGGAACATGGCGGCGGCGTCCGCACGCGGATTGGAACTGGCGGCTGCGATCAGCTTGCCGGCGCCGTCCGCGCCGAGGAAATGCGCGACGTAGAGCTCGGCCTCGCTCGGCTTGCGTCCGAGCCCCGCGGCCAGTTGCGCGGCATTGTTGCGAGTGAAGGCCCCCGCCATCATGGCGCTGACCTGGGCATTGTTGCGCAGGCCCATGATCGCAGTGCGCGCGGCCGGGTTCGGCACGTCGAAGCGCCCGTCCGGCCCTTGCACGATCGCGTTGGCGTACTGGCCGAGGCCGAACGAGGGGCCGGCATTCTTCACGGTGGCGAGCCAGGTCTGATCGATGAACTGGTACAGGCCTCCCGCGGAGGACGTCGGCGCCTGAGCGGCCGGATTCATCCGCGACTCGATCTGCGCGGTGGCAAGCAGGTATTCGAAGCTCGTGCCGGTCGTCGCGGCGGCCTGACGGATCGCGCCCGCGACCTGCGGCGGGCTGACGTTCACGTTGAGGACGGCCATTGACGTTGCCCCGGCCGCGACGGCCTATGCGCGCTGAATGTTGCTTGAGGTCGGCTACCAACAGCCCTAAAGACCTTGGGCGATTATGGTAAACGAGCGGTTAACGGCGCCCGGCGGGCGCCCGGCGAAGGAGACGAGCGATGACGGATACGGCACAGCGGCACAAGCGCGGCGGCCTCTATTTCGAAGACTTCGAGGTCGGCAAGACCACCGAGCACCGCTACACGCGCACGGTGACGCAGATGGACAACATGCTGTTCTCCAACATGACGCTCAATCCGCAGCCTTTGCACATCGACCGCCACTTCTGCGAAACCGAGACCGAGTGGGGCCAGCCGCTGATGAACTCGCTGTTCACGCTCGGCCTGATGATCGGCATCCAGGTGTCGGACATGACGGTCGGCACCACCATCGCCAATCTCGGCATGACCGACGTGCGTTTCCCCAATCCGCTGTTCGAGGGCGACACCGTCACCTGCAAGACCACGGTCGTGTCGAAGCGCGAGTCGAAGTCGCGGCCGAACGCCGGCATCGTCGAATTCCACCACCAGGCGTTCAAGCAGGACGGCAAGCTCGTCGCCGAATGCCACCGCAACGCGTTCATCACCAAGCGGCCGAAATAAACTCATGCGTTCCCTTCTCTTCGTCCCCGCCGACGGCGGCACAAAGCTCGACAAGGCGATGGCGTCGGGCGCCGACGGCGTCATCATCGACCTCGAGGATTCGATCGCGCCGGAGCGCAAGGCCGCGGCGCGGCAGATGGCGCTCGACTTCCTCAAGAGCAATGCGCCGAAGGCCAACCGGCCGCAGCTCCTCGTGCGCATCAACGGCCTCGACACCGGCATGACCGACGACGATCTCGCCGCGATCGTGCCGGGCAAGCCGGACGCGCTGCTGTTTCCGAAGGCCGAAGGCGGCACCAGCGTGATCCATCTCGACGCCAAGCTTGCGGCGCAGGAGGCGATCGCGGGCCTCGCCGAAGGTTCAATCAAGGTGCTGGCGCAGACGGTGGAGTCGGCGCTGGGCCTGTTTCTCGCCGGCACGTTCCGCGGGTCGAGCAAGCGGCTGATCGGCATGACCTGGGGGCCGGAAGACCTCGCCGCCGAGATCGGCGCCGAAGCAAACCGC
>DASTGR010000044.1:0-18150 GCA_035718885.1 Pseudolabrys sp.
GGCCCGATCACGGTGCCCGGCCGCACATCGTTAATTTCGCCCACCGCATTTCAGACAATTCGGACAAGTGTCGATTCAATAACGTGCTCTATGACGGGTGCCGGACAAATCTATATCCGGGACCCGACATCATGCTGCCCCTCTGGTCGAAACTCCGCCGCGCCCTGCGCGCCTTCGGCGCCGAGCGTTCGGGCAACGTGGCCATCACCTTCGCCATCGCCACCCTGCCGGTGATCGGCGGCGTCGGCGCCGCCGTCGACTACAGCCACGCCAACTCGGTCAAGGTTGCCTTGCAGGCCGCGCTCGATTCCACGGCGCTGATGCTGTCGAAAGAGGCCACGAGCGATACCAGCGCACAGCTTCAGACGAACGCGGTCAAATACTTCAAGGCGATGTTCACGAAGCCGGAAGCCACCAACCTCTCTCTCACGGCCACCTACACGACGACGGGCGGCTCCGCCGTGGTGGTGAACGGTCAGGTCAATGTGCCGACCGTGTTCATGGGCATCATGGGCTATCGAAACATCACGGTCTCCGGTTCCTCGACCGCCAAGTGGGGCTCGCAGCGTCTGCGCGTCGCGCTGGTGCTCGACAACACCGGATCGATGGCCGACGACGGCAAGATGACCGCCCTGAAATCGGCCACGAAAAGCTTGTTGGCGCAGCTCCAGGCCGCGGCCGGCACCAATGGCGACGTCTACGTGTCGATCATCCCTTTCTCCAAGGACGTGAACGTCGGCACGAATGTCTATAACGGCACTTGGATCGACTGGGACGATTGGGAGGCCGCGAACGGCTCCTGGCAGTATGTCCAGACCTGCACCGGCACGTCGCGGCGCGGCCGCTCGCGTTGCAGCGGCAGCAACCAGTGGGTTGCGGCAGCCCACAGTACCTGGAACGGCTGCGTCACCGATCGCGACCAGAGCTACGATCAAAACGTCACGGCAGCGAATCCGGCCGACGCCGATCTTCCGTCCGGACAGGCCTCCACCTTGTTTCCGGCCGAGCAGTATTCGAATTGCCCGGCCGCCATGATGGGCCTCAGTTACGACTGGACGTCGATGAACAACATCGTCGACTCGATGTATCCGAACGGGAGCACCAACCAGCCGATCGGTCTCGTCTGGGGCTGGCAGTCGCTGGTCGGCGGCGGCCCCCTCACCGCTCCGGCCAAGGATCCCAACTACACCTATCAGCAGATCATCATCCTGCTCTCGGACGGCCTGAACACGCAGGATCGCTGGTACGGCAACGGCTCTCTGGTCAGTACGGCGGTCGACAACCGCATGTACAACAGCGGCAATGGCACCGGCACCTGCGCCAATATCAAGGCGGCCGGCATCACCATCTACACGATCCAGGTCAATACCGGCGGCGACCCGACCTCGACGCTGCTCCAGAACTGCGCCAGCGACTCCAGCAAGTTCTGGATGTTGACGTCGGCGAGCGGTATTGCCTCGGCGTTCAACCAGATCGGAACGAACCTGACGCAGCTGCGCGTCGCAAAGTAGCGGCCCTGGTTCCGCGAGCGACGATGAAGCGCGCCCTCCTCCGGGCGCGCTTCGCATTTGAGCCAAATTCGCGGACGCATTGCCGCATTGGCGCAAGCGCGCGCTAACGGCCTTCGCGGACTTGCCTCATATGCCACCGCCGGCGGTGAACCGCCGTTAACCGCGTAAACTGCTGGCAATTGGCGCAAGGCGCAGGCGGCCGGACGAACAGCCTTAAACGGAAGCGTTGCATTCCACGCGCTTAGTGCAAGTCTCGGTTCCAATCGCCGGGCTACCACGCATGACCGGATCAACTGCCGCCGCCAGGTCATGCCGTCGCTCGTATCCAAGCTGCGTTCCGCCTTGCGCGCGTTTTCTGCCGCGCGGTCGGGCAACGTCGCCATCACGTTCGCCTTCGCGACGCTGCCGGTCATCGGCATGGTCGGTGCGTCGGTCGACTACAGCCGCGCCAATTCGGTGAAGGCGGCGATGCAGACCGCGCTCGACTCCACGGCGCTGATGCTGTCGAAGGAAGCCGCGACCGACACCACGGACCAGTTGCAGTCGAGCGCCACCAAATACTTCAAGGCCCTGTTCGCGCCGCCGGGCGTGTCGAATATCGCGGTCAGCGTCAGCTACACCAACACCGGCGGCTCGGCAGTCGTGCTCAACGGGCATGCCGACGTGCCGACGACGTTCATGAACGTCTTCGGCTTCCAGAAGATCACCGTCACGAACGCCTCGACCAGCAAATGGGGCTCGGTCCGGCTCCGTGTCGCCCTCGTGCTCGACAATACCGGCTCGATGGCCGACTCCGGCAAAATGACGGCACTCAAGTCGGCGACCAAGAGCCTGCTCGCGCAACTTCAGTCCGCCGCCAGCAGCCCCGGCGACGTCTACGTCTCGATCATTCCGTTCTCGAAGGACGTCAATGTCGGCTCCGGCTATTACGACCAGACCTGGATCGACTGGACGTCATGGAACGCCGCCAACCAAAACTGCACCTGGAACTGGAACGGCTCGAACTGGACCAGCACCTGCACGACGAAGAGCCACACGGTGTGGAACGGCTGCGTGACCGACCGCAGCAAGAACCTGGTGCCGAGCACGACCTACGGCTACGACCAGTCGGCGGAAAATCCGGATCCCGCGAAGCCGGACTCGCTGTTCCCGGCCGAGCAGTATTCGAGTTGTCCCGTCGCGATGATGGGCCTCAATTACGACTGGACGACCATGAACAATCTGGTCGACTCGATGACCCCGAACGGCAACACCAACCAGCCGATCGGCCTCGTCTGGGGCTGGCAGTCGCTGGTCGGCGGCGGGCCGCTGACCGCGCCACTCACGAGCGCCGACTACACCTACCAGAAGATCATCATTCTCCTGTCGGACGGCCTCAACACGCAGGACCGCTGGTATTCCAGCCAAACCTTGATCGACAATCGCATGCTGGCGAGCGACGGCACCGGCACCTGCGCCAACATCAAGGCTGCCGGCATCACCATCTACACGATCCAGGTCAACACCGCGGGCGACCCGACCTCCACGCTGCTCCAGAATTGCGCCAGCGATACGAGCAAATTCTGGATGCTGACGTCGTCCGGGCAGATCGCGACAACCTTCCAGCAGATCGGCACCAACCTGACGCAGTTGCGCGTCGCGCAGTAGTCAGGGCACCGGCGCAATAACAAAAAGCCCGGCTCGAAAAGAGCCGGGCTTTGTCATTCCGACGCTACGCTACGCTTACGCGACGAACGCCACTGAACGAAACTGGGACGCTTACTTGGCCTTGGCGAGCATCGCCTCGAACGGCTTGTAGCTCTCCTTGGCGAGGTCGGCATAGAGTTCGCCGAGCTTGGAAGCCTTGGCCACGAAGCCCTCATAGGCGCTCTTGGCGAACTCGGTCTGCACTTCGATCGCCTTGTCGAGCGACTTCACGCCGAACATCTTCTCGAGCGCGGCTGACGAGTCCTCGAACGACTTCTTCGAATAATCGGCCACTTCGACCGCGATCGCCTGCGCACCCTTGGTGAGGGCGCCGAGCGACTTCAGCGTCGCATCCACGTTTTCTTTGCCGACCTGCTGGAGGTCCTCGAAGTTCTTGACCATGGTCTTGCCCTTTTCCCGGCCCCGCCTCTCGCGGTGCCATGATGCTTTGAATTGCCTCTCCCGGCGCGTCCGGGAGTGTGCTAGATATATTGCGGTGCACAATAAAGTCAAGCCCTATGTTGCGACGCGAAAAGTTCCGTAAAAACCGATAGTTAGCATTAAATATTTAGTAACCTTGGCTCCCTTACCGTGATTCCAAGCTGCGCGGGCGGCTTATCGATCGAACGCTATAATGTGGCCATGTTGGCGCGCTCAAAGGGCGGCCACCAACGGGGTGCGAGGGAGCCGGAATGCTGGGTCGCGGAGCGCACGTCCATCGCAGCCTCCGCTGGGGCGCGCTGGGCCTAGCCGGACTTGTTGTCGCGACCGCGGTCGCTTCGGACGCCGACGCGCGCACGCGTCACCGCCGACACCACCGGCCCGCCGCCGCCTCGAGCTACGATCCGCCGGTCTCGACCATCGTCGTCGACGCCAATACGGGCGCCGTATTGCAGGCGACCAATCCGGACGCGTCGCGTCACCCCGCTTCGCTCACCAAGATGATGACGCTCTACCTGCTGTTCGAGCGTCTCCAGTCCGGCAAATTGAATCTGAATTCCGAGTTGCCGGTGTCGGCCCACGCCGCCGCGCAGGCGCCCTCCAAGCTCGGTCTGAAGCCGGGCGACTCGATCCGTGTCGAGAATGCGATCAAGGCGATCGTGACCAAGTCGGCGAACGACGTCGCGGTCGTGATCAGCGAGGCGCTCGGCGGCGACGAGCCCAGCTTCGCGCGCATGATGACCGCGAAGGCGCATGCGCTCGGCATGACGCATACGACCTACCACAACGCGTCGGGCCTGCCCGACGACGCGCAGGTCACCACCGCGCGCGACCAGGCGATCATCGGCCGCGCGCTGCGCGACCGCTTCCCGCAGTACTATCATTACTTCTCGACGCGCGCCTTCGAGTTCCGCGGACGCACGGTGCGTGGCCACAACCATCTGCTCGGCAACGTTGCCGGCGTCGATGGCATCAAGACCGGGTACATCCGCGCCTCAGGTTTCAACATCGTCACCTCGGTGCACCGTGGCCAACGCTACGTCGTCGCCGCGGTGTTCGGCGGTCGCACCGCGCGCGCTCGCGACGCCAAGGTCGAGGCGCTGATCGAGCAGAACTTCGACAAGGCCTCGACCAAGCGCGGCGCGCCGGAGGAAATCCCGGTCGCCAAGGTCGAGCCCAAGGCCGGCGAGAAGGTCGAATTCAAGGCCGAGACCAAGCCGGCGGCGAAGCCCGAACTCGCCGCGCTGCCGGCGCTTGCGCCGGCCAAGCCCGCGGACGACGCAAATCTGGCGCGCAATGAAGTCGTCGAAGCGCCGTCGGTCGGCTCGACCGCGCCGATCAAGCCCAATGCGGTCAAGACCGTCGTCGTGCATCCGGGCGCGATCCGCACTGCCTCGCTCTCGGCGCCCGCACCGGGCGCGCAGCGCCTCACGCCTGCACCGGCGGCCGCGCGCGCACTGCACGTGACGGAGGTCGCCACGGTGAAGAGCGACACGCCGCAACTGCCGCCGCCGGGCGCGAAGCCCGGCATCCTCGGCACACTGCCCGCCAGGGTCGCCTCGGCCGGCGCCAATGTGCCCCTGCCCGCGGCCGCACCGAGCGAGACGGCGTCGGTCAAGCACAGCGGCTGGATGATCCAGGTCGGCGCCTTCGACGACGAGAAGGAGGCGAAGAACCGCCTCGACACCGTGCAAGACAAGGCCAAGCACTTCCTCGGCAAGGCCGATCCTTTCACCGAGAAGGTCTCCAAGGGCGCCAAGTCGCTCTACCGCGCCCGCTTTGCCGGGCTCGACAAGGACCAGGCGGAAGCCGCGTGCAAGCATCTCAAGCACAGCGACATCCCCTGCATGATGCTGAAGAACTAAACCACGCCGAAGCGTCGCGAATTCGCATGGCCGAGGCCTCGGGCCTCGGCTTTTGCGTTCAGGATCGGTCTCGCCACAACCTTTTCCCGAAGACGCCCGATCCGCGCCGTGACGAAGTATTCACCTCGTTGGCGTATCAAGGGCCTCAACAAGAATGGAAACAGGGTCGCCGTCGGCAGGAGCGGTGTTGTGTTGCGTGCGGAGTGCTTCAGCGATGGCGGCGCAGAAGAGTCTCTTTGGCCTCGTTGACCCGGGCCGCGAGATACGTCGACCCCCCTTGGTCGGGATGCAGTTTCTTCATCAGCGACCGGTGCGCGCGCGCTACGTCCTCGGCGCCGGCGCCCGGCTTCAGGCCAAGGATCTGATAGGCCTCCTCGTCCGTCATTTTGCCGGTGGGCGCGAAGCCGCGCCCCGCTGCCGCGTCGCCTTGCGCGTGTTCGG
Source organism: Pseudolabrys sp. (assembly GCA_035718885.1). Lineage (GTDB taxonomy): Bacteria > Pseudomonadota > Alphaproteobacteria > Rhizobiales > Xanthobacteraceae > Pseudolabrys. Next base: position 5,945 of record DASTGR010000044.1, read on the forward strand.
TCCACGCGGGATCGCGGCGGTCAAGATACGCCAATAGTAGCGCGCGGCTCTCCTCGTCGAGGCTCGACAACAGCTTTGCCAACGACGGCACGTCGATGCCGTCGAGGTCCTGCCCTGCCTGCGGGCCGGCGGTGAAGCGTCCCCGCATCGTGCCGGTATCGTGATCGAGCTCCATTGCGAGCATGGACGTGTTGACGCGCGAGGTCTGCCCCGCGCTCTTTTGCGTGCGCTTGGAGAAGCCGGCCGGGCCAAACGGCATCCAGCCGAGCAGGCCGAGACCGAACGTGCCGAGCGGGATGGCGACCCAGAGCTCGCCGCGGAGCCCCAGGAACACCGCCATTCCGAGCGAGATCAGGCCGCCGGCGGCTTTCGTCACGCGGGCCGCGACCTTCGGATCGACTTTGGTGATGACGTTGAGCGCCCAGAGGCCGAGCACCAGCGCCAGAATTCCGAGAATGAGGATCGGCATGAACGTGACTTACTTCAATTGCGCGAGCAGCGCATGCGCCGTCGTGCTCTTCGCCGACAAGGCGGCGAGCGCCTTGCGTCCGCCGGCGGCATAGGCCGCCACCGCGCGCAGCAATTCGCGCAATTCGTGCGCCGCCCCGGCGTCGAAACGGCACCAGGCGCCGTGCGAGAGCCGCGCGATCTCGCGATAGGCGTTCTCGGCGACCGGATCGTGGCCTTCCTGGAACATGAACACCGGCACGCCGAGCAGGCCAAGCTCGCCGGCGGCTGCGCAGAGCGTATCGATCGGCTCTTCCATCGCGTCGCCGACGAAGACGAGTGCCTGCACTGGTCTGCGTCCGTGCTCGGCGCGCGCATGGCTCAGCACCTTGCCGATCTGGGTGTGGCCGCCGCGGCAATCGATGCGCGACATCAGGCTCGCGAGCTTGTCGCTGTCGGCGACCCAGCCCGAGGCGCGGCATTCGTTGAGGCCTCGGAAATAGACGAGCTGGATGTCGAGGCCGCCGACCGCGGCCGCCTCGCGGAACATGTCGGCCTGGAGCGCGCAGGCGGTGTCCCAGGTCGGCTGCCGGCTCATCGTGGCGTCAAGCGCGAAGATCAGCCGCCCGCGCGCGCCTTGCGTCGAGGATGCCGGCCCGAGCGACTTCACCTTCGCGAGGAAGGCGTCGATCTCGGCGCGCTTCGCGGTCGGCGCGGGCGCTTTGGTGCGGTCGTCGGGCATCCGCACAATCTAAAGACGCGGATGGCGGGGACAAGCCCGGCCATGACAGCGACGGAGACTGCGGAATTCCGAAGGGCGTTACGCCAGGACGTCGTGGACCTGGAGCGGCTGGTCCATGACCGAGTACCATTCGGCGCGGGCGGCGGCGCGGCGGCGGCCGTTCTCCGACAGCGGCAGGTGCAGCGCGTTGAGCAGCGCGATCACCTCCTCGCGGGCGGTGACATGCGACATGTTCGGCCGCGTGCCCAGCGTGGCCTCGTCGAGATCGTCGAGCGCGGTCAGGCCGCGCGGGAAGAATTCGCGATAGACGACGCGCTCGGCGAAGCCGTCGATGCAGCGGAAGCCCATGCGGCGCGACAATTCATTGATGCCTTCGCCGACCAGCTTCTTGTTGCGCGAGCCGAGTTGCGACAGACGGTTGCGCACGACGATCCAGTCGGTGAGCCGGCCGTCGACGAGCCGGCGCTGACGGCGCGCCTCGCGCACCATGCGCGCGTAGTGGCTCTCGCCGGTGACGGTGAAATTGGTCGGATCGAGCGTCGCCAGCACGTCGAAATCGACGAATGAGTCGTTGAGCGGCGTCACCAGCGTGTCCGCCATCGAGTGCGCGAGCCGCATCAGGTAGGAGTCGTGGCCGGGCGTGTCGATCACGACGACGTCGTGGCTGTGCTCGATCGCGCCGATCGCGCGCGAGAAGGCGGCAAACTCCTCGGCCTCGTTGGCCTCGACCGAGAGGCCATGAGCGCGCTCGACGCAGTAATGGGTCGGCAGCTCGAGCTTGATGCCGGCACGCGCCGCCCAGTCCCGGCGGTTCTCGATGTAATGGGTGAAGCTCTTCTGCCGCGAATCGAGATCGATCGTGGCGACGCGCTGGCCGGCCTTGAGCAGGGCCACGGCAATGTGCAGGGCCGTGGTCGACTTACCCGACCCACCCTTCTCGTTTCCGAGCACCACGACGTGTGCGGATTGCGGCGTTTCGCGGATCGGCTGGACCAGCATCAGGGCGTCCTTTGATCGATTGATTTTCAAATTATTACGAGTGTTTAGTCAAGTTGTACGGCGCTTAACCATTAATCGGTGGCCGCATTCATCATGGCTTGGTAGAGAGCAGCCCCCGTTCGCGCTTTAACCAAGCGACCGTCATGCCGACCCGCCCGACCATCGCCCGCAACCTGAGCACGCTGCGCACCGCGATCGCCGCCTTCCGCAAGAAGCGGGAAAGCGTGGCGCTGGTGCCGACCATGGGCGCGTTGCACCGCGGCCACTTAGCATTGGTCAAGGAAGCGCGCCGCCGCGCCGACCGGGTGGTCGTCTCGATCTTCGTCAACCCGACCCAGTTTGCTCCGACCGAGGACTTCGGCAGCTATCCGCGCACATTCGATACGGATATCGCGGCTCTGAGCGAGGCAGAGGTCGAACTGGTCTGGGCGCCCACCGCCGAGGTGATGTACCCGGAAGGCTTTGCGACCCGCATCGAGCCGGCCGGCGCGGCCAAAGCCGGCCTCGAAGACAAGTTCCGTCCGCACTTCTTCGGCGGCGTCGCCACGGTCGTCGCCAAATTGTTCACGCAGGTGACGCCCGACGTCGCCATCTTCGGGCAGAAAGACTACCAGCAGCTTCGTGTTGTCACGCAGATGGCCAAGGATCTTGATCTTCCACTCAAGGTCGTCGGCCTGCCGACGGTGCGCGAACGTGACGGGCTCGCCCTCTCCTCGCGCAACGCCTACCTGTCGGAGGCCGACCGGGCGGTGGCGCCGATGCTGGCGCGCGTGCTCAATGCCTGCGCCGGCCGCATCAATAGGCGCGAGCCGATCGAGATGGTTTTGGAAGAAGGCCTCGCGGAACTAAAGCATGCCGGATTCGCCGTGGACTACCTCGAAGCGCGTCACGCGCTGACCCTCGCTCCCGCCGGCTCTCTCAAAGACGGGCCGATCAGGCTTCTGGTCGCGGCCAAGCTCGGCAAGACGCGGCTGATCGACAATCTGGCGGTGTGAGCCCTTCCCTCTCCCCGTTCTTTACGGGGAGAGGGTGGCGAGCACCTGCAAGGTGCGAGCCGGGTGAGGGGCTGTGCACGGCCCCTCACCCGGCTTTCTCGCTGCCGCTCGAAAGCCGACCTCTCCCCGCAATGCGGGGAGAGGTGAAGCAGGGTTACAGCAGCCCCAGCTCCCGCAGCTCCCGCCGCATCTGTTCCGGCATGCGGGAAGCGCCCGGGGCGGCGCGGGCGAGATCGCGCGGCGCCTCCTTGTCCTCGAGATAGCGCCAGCCCTGGAACGCGGAGCGCGGCCGCGGCTCGACCAGCTTCACCTTGCCATCCAGCACGACCTGGCAGCGGCGGATGCCGTCCTTGCCGGTGACCGAGCGGATATCGAGAATTTTCTCGCGGCAGGTGATCTGGCCCTTGATTACCCAATAGAGCGAGCCGCCATCGGTGAGTTCCTCGGCACGCTTGGGTAGCATGCGGGTCGTATGGATGCGCTCCGGCTTCTGCCCGCGCTTCTTTCTCTCCTTCAACTTGAGCTTGATCCATTCCTCGAGGTCGGCGACGGAGTCGCAGCCGACGGCAAGCTTGATGAGATGAAGCGGCATTCTTTGAGACAACCCGACGGCTCAGCGGAAATCGCTAGATAGCTCCCCGGCGGCCGGGGTGGAAGCCTCGCCGGAATCTTGTGCCCACAATGCCCCGGTCGGCTGACGACGCCTCACTCCTCTGCTACCGTGATCGAGGAAATTCAGGCAACGTCAGGGGGAACCATGAAGAAGCTCGCTCTCGTCGTCGCGCTCGCGCTCGTCGCGGCCGCGCCCACCGCCGCCATGGCGAAATCCAAGAAGAAGGTCGCCAAGCCTGCGCCGGTCGTTCAGACCGACCCGCAGAAAATGACCTATGACGAGGCGATGGCCTACAACGCCCACAATCTGAGCCTCATTCCGAAGGGTCTGCCGCTCGTCCTGCCGAGCTGGACACTGCCGGTCTACTTCGCCGTGACCAAGGAAGACGAGCCCGCGAAGCCGGCGAAGAAGTCTGCCAAGAAGCGCGCGAAGAAGATCTAGCCCGTCAGGGCTGGGCCGGGGGCTCGATCACGAGCACCTTGGCGCCTTCGGCGACCTGCGCGTCCTTCGCGACTGCAATCTCGCTGACCGTGCCGTCGACCGGCGCGGTCAGCGTGTGCTCCATTTTCATCGCCTCAATGATCGCGACGCGCTGGCCGCGCGCGACCTTGGCGCCCTTCTCCACCAGCACCGCCAGCACCTTGCCGTGCATCGGCGCGCGCACCAGCCCGCCGCCGCCGGCGTCGCCCGCCTGATCGAGCGCGAGATCGCGTAAGGCGACCTTGGTCTGACGGCCGCGTCGGAGCACGTAGACCGCGTCCGGCTGCGCCACCGCGACCGCATCGCCGGCGGGCGCGGCACCCTCGACCGTGACCGCGGCGCCATGCGGCCCGTAATCGATCTCCGCCACCACCGCCTCGCCGTCGGCGATCACCGGCAGCGCGAGCCGGCGCGCGCCTGAAAGCTGGAATGCATCGGCGACGTCCCAAGGCGACCGGCCCGATGCGCCGAGCCGCGCCCGTTCGCGTTCGATGAGTTCGCGTGCGCCGGCTGCGGCCGCTGCGCGGTCGAGCCCCTGCGGCGTCGCGCCGAGCGCGTCCATGTTGCGGTCGATGAAGCCCGTGTCGAAGTCGCCCTGGCGGAATCCGTCGGCGCGCGCGAGCGCGGCGAGGAAGCCGGCATTGCTGCGCGGACCGGCCACGATCGTCTGCTCGAGCGCGGATGCGAGCGTGTCGAGCGCACCATCGCGCGTCGGCGCATGCGCGATGACCTTGGCGATCATCGGATCGTAGAACGGCGTCACCGCGTCGCCGGCTTCCACGCCCGAGTCGATGCGCACGCCGCTGTCTTGCGGGAAGCGCAGCGCCACGAGCCTGCCGGTTGACGGCAGGAAGCCGCGCTCGGGATCTTCGGCATAAAGCCGCGCCTCGACCGCGTGGCCCGACAGCCGAACCTGATCCTGCTTCAAGGGCAGTTTTTCGCCGGCCGCGACGCGGAGCTGCCACTCGACCAGGTCGAGCCCGGTCACCGCCTCCGTCACCGGATGTTCCACTTGAAGGCGCGTATTCATCTCCATGAACCAGAAGCCGTTGTCCTTGAGGCCGTCCGCGCCGTCGGCAATGAACTCCACGGTGCCCGCACCCTGATAGCCGACCGCTTTGGCGGCGGCGACAGCGGCCGCGCCCATCGTCGCGCGCAGGTCCGCGCTCATGCCCGGCGCCGGCGCCTCCTCGATGACCTTCTGGTGCCGCCTTTGCAGCGAGCAGTCGCGCTCGTTGAGATGGACCGCGTTGCCGTGGCCGTCGGCGAAGACCTGCATCTCGATGTGACGCGGCGCGTTGACGTATTTCTCGATCAGCACATGCGCGTCGCCAAAGGCGCCTTTCGCCTCGCGCTGCGCCGCCTCCAGAGCCGCGTCGAAGTCGGCGTGGCGCTCGACCTTGCGCATGCCCTTGCCGCCGCCGCCCGCGACCGCCTTGATCAGCACCGGATAGCCGATCTCATAGGCCTTGCGCTTGAGGAAGGCCGCGTCCTGCTTGTCGCCGTGATAGCCGGGCACAACCGGCACGCCGGCCTTCTCCATCAACGCCTTGGCGCGGTCCTTGAGCCCCATGGCGCGGATCGCGTCCGGCGGCGGGCCGACGAAGACGATGCCGGCGGCCGCGCAGGCTTCGGCGAAAGCGGCATTCTCGGACAGGAAGCCGTAGCCGGGATGGATGCAGTCTGCGCCTGCCCTCTTCGCCGCGGCGATGATCGTCTCGGCGACGAGATAGCTCTGCGCCGCCGGCGCCGGCCCGATCGCATGCGCCTCGTCGGCCATGCGCACGTGCAGCGCGCCGGCGTCCGCCTCGGAATAAACCGCGATCGTGCGCAGACCGAGCCTCCGCGCCGTGCGGATGACGCGGACGGCGATTTCGCCGCGATTGGCGATGAGGACGGAGGAGAACATCGGCGGGCCCGGTGGTGGTCGCGCCGATCCTAGCGCGGCTCGGCGGCAGGCGCCGCCTCGGTTTGTGGACGCTTCGGCGGAAGGCGCTGCGGCTCGGCCGGCTGCGCCGGCTCCGGGGCCGCACCGATCGATTTCGCCAGGTCCGGATCGACCTTCGCTTCGGGGAGTTCGGCCGCTTTCGGCAGCGGCGGCTCGGACTTCATGATGCTGACCGCCGGGATCGACTCCGACGACGGAAAAGTCCACTTCCGGTCGACCGGACGCGCCGTGCCCTGCTCGTCGTGCGGCGGCCCGCCCGGAGGCGGCGTCACGCTGGCGACCGCGTCGGGTGGTGTCGCGGCGGCCACCGGCGGCGCGGGAGGCTCGGCCGTCTTACCCCATTGCGCCGCGTGCTGCGCCACGTAGCTCTCGAAGGCCTGCGCCTTGAGGTTCGCTTTCAGCGCCGTCGTGTCGCTGAACATGGCCAGCGCCGGGCAATCAACCGCGGTGCAGCCCTCGCGCGCGGCGAGGACATGCGCGGCGAGCCCGTAGCGGTCGAGTTCGGCGGCGCGGCGGGCGCCGGCGAGCGCCGGCATCACCAGCGCGTCGCCCTGTTTCGACAGTTCGAACGCTGCCTTGAGGATGGCCAGACGCTCGCCTTCGAACGCGACCGCCGCGGCAACCGTCGCGGGGCCGGCGAACACCGCGGCTTCGCACGCGTCGCCGGTCTTTTCCCCCGCCTCGCCGTCAAGGCAAGCGAGCGCCGAGCCGGGCAGCAACGCCGCACGCGTCAGCTCGGCGTTGCGCAGAACGAGCGCGCGCCGCTCATTGGCCTGCTCGGTCGTGGCTGCATGCTGAAGCACCGCCACGACCGCGACGCCGGCGAGCGCGGCGGCGGCAACCGCCACCGCCCACGGCAGCGCCCGCACGCCTACTGCACTTTGATGTTCGCGGTTTTCACCACGTTCGCCCACTTTTCGATATCCTTGTGCAGGAAGGCGTCGAATTCCGCCGGCGACTTCACCATCGGAACGGCGCCCTGCTTCAACCAGGCCTCTTTGACCTCGGGATTATTGATCACCGTGTTGATGTGCTTGTTGAGGTAGTCGACCACATCCTTCGGCGTTCCCTTCGGCGCCATGACGCCGAGCCAGATCGTCGCCTCGTAGCCAGGCACGGTCTCGCCGACCGTCGGCAGGTCGGGCGTGAGCGGATTGCGCTTCTCGCCGGTGGTGGCGAGCGCGCGCACCTGCCCGCCCTTGGCGAGCGCGGTCATCGTGGGAACGGCATCGAACATCATCTGCACGGTGCCGGAGACGACGCTGTTGCGGGCGTCGCCGGACGCCTTGTGCGGCACATGCACGATGTCGGTGTGGGAGAGCGCTTTGAACAGCTCGCCGGCCATGTGGTACGGCGTGCCCGGGCCCGACGAGGCATAATTGAGCTTGCCCGGCTCCTTTTTGGCGAGATCGATGAATTCCTTGACTGACTTCGCCGGCACCGACGGATGCACGACCATCAGCAGGTCGGACGAGTTGATGCTGGCCACCGGCACGAAGTCGCGCATGAGCACGAACGGCTTCTTCGGCAGCAGCGTTTCGTTGACCGTGTGCGTATTCGACATCACGAGCAGCGTGTATCCGTCCGGTGTCGATTTCGCGACCGCGTCGGTGCCGATGACGGAACCCGCCCCGGGCCGGTCCTCGACCACGAAGGACTGCTTGGTCTCGTCGGAAAGATACTTGGCCAGGAACCGCGCATAGACGTCCGCGGGCCCGCCGGCGCCGAACGGCACGATCAGCTTCACTGTGCGGCTGGGATAGCTGTCGGCTGCGGCCGCGGGCCACGCCATGGACACGGCCGCGAGCGCGGCGGCAACACGAAGAAACAAGCGCATCGAATTTCCTCCAGTTTGATTTTTTCGTTGAAGTTCAGTGAACGTCAGCAGGCGCCGAATATTCCAAGAGCACCGGCACGTCAGGCGCCACCTGCCGATTTGAAGCCGGGGGCCAGATCGCTGGCGGCGGCAAGCGCGCCCTTCGCCTCGATCGAGGTGAGCGCCACGGTCGTACGCAGATCGGTGACCCCGCCGCCGGAACCGGCCGCGAACAGCGCGGCCGCCATCTGCACGTCGTTCGGCGCCTCGCCAATGCACAGGAAGTCATATTCGCCGAATGTGACGTAGTAGGCGACGAGCCGGCCGCCGACCTTCGTCAGCAGCCGCGCAACCGCGTCGGCGCGATCTTCCGGGCGCACGATCATGCCCTTGATCGCGTCGCGGGTGTAGCGGCCCTGCGTGATGTAGGTCGGCATGGTCTCCTCCCCTCGCGGCGACTTCTCTAGCCGCTCGCCGGGCGCAAGGATAGCGGAGACGGAAGCCTTTAGGCGCGGTCGAGCTGGCTTTCCTTGGCGACGCGCTCGAAGGCCTCGCCGGAGCTCTTGATGCGGTATTGGTAGTCGTCGCCGTCCGAGGGCAGCAGCTTGATGACGGTGTAGCTGCCCGTGGCGGCCGCGCGGCCGAAGCTCGGCGACGTATAGTAGACGACCTCGCCCACCCGGTATTTGTGCGGATACACCGGTACATCGGGCGCGACCGGCTGCACCGGCGGGCTGATGGTGCGGATCATCGTCGCCTCGGCGGCGATCGCCTTCATCGAGGGCGTAAGGATCGCCTTCATCGAGGCGGAAATCTTCGTCTCGACCACCTTCGCCGCGACCGAAGCGGGCTTACGGCTCGCCGGCTTGCGCGCGACGGCGGTGGCCCGCGGCGGACGCGACGGTTTGGCGGCAGCACGGCGGCTCGCGCTCGCCGACGGTTTCTTGACCGACTTACGCGCCGACTTACTGGACTTCTTTCGAACTCCCGCGGCGGTCTTGGCGGACCGGCCCGCGGACTTGGCTGATGCTCTGCTCATGGCCCAGGTAATATAGCAGTAATTTTTGTTTGAGTACGAACTTTTTTGTGGCGAAAGGCCTATTGTTTCATATGGTTAGGACCCATGCCCGAGGCGCGGGGCAGCGTCTTGAGGCGCCGGTGCGATACCTCCGGGCCACACCTGGAACCGGGCCGTCGCCCGCCGCGTTCAATTGCCCGGACATCAGGGAGACGGCCATGCGGCTTCTGTTCGGCATCATTCTCGGCGCGTTGATCACGGTGGGCGCGGCCTATGTGTATGACCAGGCGCACGCACCAGCGACCACAACCGCGGCGGCGGCCCGGCCGCTGGTCAATTGGGACGTCGTCGGCACCAAATGGGACCGCCTGACCAACCGCGCCCGCACCGAATGGACGCGGATCGCAGGGAGATAAACGATCCGCGCCGGTTGCGTCCGGCTCTCAATGCGCCGTTCCGACCTGTGCGCCGATCTCGCGCCGGTCCATGCGCGTGCCGTCGTCGCCTTCGATGAGCAGGGCGACCCGGCCGGTCTGACCGACGTGCCGCGCCCAGGCCAGCGCCTCATCGAGCGCCTCGAACTGCTTGAACAGGGCCTGCGCCTTGTTCATCGGCGAAATGTCGTCCGAGCCCTTGGGCCCGCTGTAAACGCGATAGCTCATGCCGTCCCTCGCTGATCTGGCGTTTCGGGCCGCGAAACCTCCAGGGTTTCGCTCCGATCGCGGCTGTTGGCGGTGTAAGGTGAAAAACGCGCGGGCAAGCCGCACAGTTCCGGGGGCGTATTCATGAAAGCGGCGTATTACGAATCCAACGGCGCGGCGCGCGACGTGTTGCGCGTCGGCGAGGTCGACACGCCGCGTGCGGGCGCTGGCGAGGTCCGGGTGAAACTCGCGACCTCCGGCGTGAACCCGTCCGACGTGAAGTCGCGGGCGGGCCTCGCGCGCAAGATCGCCTTCCCGCGCGTCATCCCGCAGAGCGACGGCGCCGGCATCATCGACGAAGTCGGAACCGGCGTGCCGGCCTCGCGGATCGGCGAGCGCGTCTGGATCTGGAACGGTCAGTGGAAGCGGCCCTTCGGAACCGCCGCCGCGTACATTACCGTGCCCGCGGCCATGGCCGTGCCGCTGCCGGACGCGGTGAGCTTCGCCGAGGGCGCCTGCCTCGGCATTCCGGCCATGACCGCGTACCACGCGGTCACGCTCGCAGGCCTCGGCAAGAACAGCACCGTTCTCGTCTCCGGCGGCGCCGGCGCGGTCAGCCAGTACGTGATCCAGTTCGCCAAGCGGGCCGGCGCGACCGTCCTCACCACGATCTCGTCGCCGCAAAAGGCCGCCGCGGCGCGCGAGGCCGGCGCCGACCACACGATCGACTACAAGACCGAGGATGTCGGCGCGAAGGTGAAGGCGATCGCGCCCGAAGGCGTCGATGCGCTGATCGAGATGGATCTCACGGCGAACGCGAAGCTGATCCCGGCGGTGATGCGGCCGCGCGGCAACGTCATCGTCTACGGCACAGGGCCCGAGGCGGCGGTGCCGGCATCGTTCTGCCTCGTCAACAGCGTCAGCCTGTTGTTCTTCATCGTGTACGAACTGACGGCGGCGCAGCGCGCGGCCGCGGTCGGCGCGATCACGGACGGCCTCAAGGGGGGCTGGCTGAAGAACCGCGTCGCGCAGCCGACCTACACACTCGCCGACATCGTTGCCGCGCACGAGGCGGTCGAGACGGGCACGCTCGGCAATGTGGTGGTGACGCTCTAGCCTTGTCGTCACCGGGCTTGTCCCGGTGACCCCGATGAGGAAGGCTCTGCCCGCATAATCGGGATGGCCGGGACAAGCCCGGCCATGACGCAGGAAAGTCACTCTCTCAATTCGCCACCGCCGTATCCTTGAACTCGGCGGCGTCGAGGGCGCGGCGGACGATTCCGGCGCGCTTGGCCTCGCCCAGCAAAGCCGTCGCGAGGCGAAGCGCCCGCGGCCGCCCCGGCGGCACGGCGACGCCGATGCCGGTCTCCTGGAAATTGCCCGAGAGCACGCGCGCGCCCGGCAGCTTCGGCAGGATGGTCGCGAAGGCATCCTTCGACAGTGCGAAGGCGTCGCCCTCGCCTGCCGCCGCCAGCGCCAGCATCTCGTCGACGCTCGGCACCTCGCGCAACGAGGCGTTCGGACAGGCGCGGCGCGCCGCGCGCATGGTCGTGGTGTTTGCGATGGCGACGATGCGCTTGCCTGCCGCATTGATTTCGTCGATGCGCTGCACGGACGAGCCCGCCGGCACGAGATAGGTGCTCTCGATCATCGTATAGGGCGGGCCGAAGGCGACGCGGGCGGCGCGCGCGGCATCCTGCGGCATGAAGCCGACGTCGCACGTGCCCTCCGCCACCGCGTCGGTGACCTGACCGGAATTGTCGTAGAGCGTCAGATCGAGCGTCAGCCCGGTCCGCTGCGCGAAGAAGCGCAGCAGGTCGACGGTGACGCCGCGCGACGCGCCTTGCGCATCCTTGATGGAGAAGAAGACGGAAGCCGCCGGCGCGATGACCACGCCGCCGCGCAAGGCGCCGGTGGGTGCGAGCTCTTTGAGATCGTCGGGAGATGTCATGCGGCGTGCCTAGCACGCGCGAAGTGGACGGTCACGCGGTGCGGTCGACGCTTCGCTGCGGCGGACCATTCGCGTTTTGCGCGCCGCCGGACGGCGTCACGGCATTGGCCGCGAGCAGATCGGCGAGCGCGCCGCCGAACGTCGTCGCCGGCTGGCCGTCGTAGCTCGAGACCGGATCGCCGGGCTTGTGCGCCTTCGTGCCCGGCGGCGAACCGGGCGGCGCATTCGGATCCCTGCCCTGCTGCGCTGATTTGGCGTCGCAGGTGGAAAAACAGACGTAGCCGTTGACGATGGCAACCATACGCAACCCCGCCCCGCGGGCGACCGTAGGCGGACAGGGTAAAGCGAAACTGAATCGCGGCATCACGAGCGTGTGACGGATTTTCGGCTCTGTGACTCTCGATTGTCGTCCCCGGGCTTGTCCCGGGGACCCCGCTTAGGCGGGCATTGTGCGCACCTAAGCGAGATGGCCGGGACATAAGGGCGTTCACGCCCGTCTTCGACGGGCTATGCCCGGCCATGACGGAGGGAACATTCAAAAATTCTCCACCCAAGG
>DASTGR010000045.1:0-6031 GCA_035718885.1 Pseudolabrys sp.
ACGCCCGATATCGCCGACTCGCTCGGCCTGAAAAAGGCCGAAGGCGCGCTCGTTGCCGAGCCGCAGGCCGGCAGCCCGGCCTCAAAGGCTGGCATCAAGGCCGGTGACGTGATCACCCAGGTCAACGGCAAGGCGGTCAAGGACTCGCGCGATCTGGCGAAGACCATCGGCGCAATGGCGCCCGGCACGAAGATCGACCTGACGGTGCTTCAGGGCGGCTCGGAGAAGAGCATGTCCCTGACGCTCGGCCAGTTGCCGAACCAGAAAGAAGCCAAGAACGACACCGGCGGCAACAACGACAATGGCGTCGCCACCGCCGACATCGGCAAGCTCGGCCTGACCCTCGCGCCGGCCTCCCGCGTCAACGGCGCCGGCGACCAGGGGGTGGTGGTGACCAATGTCGATGGCTCGGGTGTCGCCGCCGAACATGGTTTCTCGACCGGCGACGTGATTCTCGAGGTCAGCGGCAAGCTGGTCTCGTCGCCCGGTGACGTGCGAAGCGCCATCGGCGTCGCCCGCAAGGACGGCCGCAAGAACGTGCTGATGCGCGTGAAGTCGGGTGACAATACGCGTTTCGTGGCCCTGCCGATCGGCCAGGGCTGAGCGTGAGAGAGGAATAAAGAGTTGGGGACGTCCCGCCGGCATCCGTCGCCCCCGCCGGTGGTCGCCCTCACGGGACGGGCTTCGGCCCGTCCCGGCTAAATACCCAAGCGGAGAGGGTGCTCTCCGTTTGCGGTCCGAACTCCAACCCCGGCATCCGTCGCCCCCGCTGGGGTGGGGTCGTAGAGGGGGTGGCGGCTCGCCGCCACCCCCTCACGTATATCTGGGGGCAGCGACGACGATTTCTCGGGGGCGAATGGACGGGGCGGCGTGGGCGGTTGAACCCGCCATGGAATGACCGAAAATTGGTGTGACCGATGCCCCCATCTCCGGATATTCAAGGGCAACGTGCCTTCGGCCGGGCGGCCGATGCGCAGCCGGACCGGGTCACCATGCGCCTTCTCATTGTCGAGGACGACCGCGACGCCGCGGACTACCTGGTGAAGGCCTTTCGTGAGGTAGGCCATGTCGCCGACGCCGCAACCGACGGCGAGGACGGCCTCGGCATGGCGGCGGACGGCGAATACGATGTCCTCATCATCGACCGGATGCTGCCCAAGCTCGATGGCCTGGCCCTGATCGGCGGCCTGCGCGCCAAAGGCGTCGAGACTCCGGTTCTCATCCTCTCGGCGCTTGGCCAGGTTGACGACCGCATCAAGGGCTTACGCGCCGGCGGCGACGACTACCTGCCGAAGCCCTATTCGTTTGCCGAGCTGCTCGCCCGGGTCGAAGTCCTGTCGCGCCGCCGCGGCGGCCGCGGCGAGGAGACCGTTCTACGCGTCGGCGACCTCGTCCTCGACCGCATGTCCCGGGAGGTCAAGCGTGGCGAGGAGGACGTCTCCTTGCAGCCGCGCGAATTTCGCCTGCTCGAATACCTGATGAAGCATGCAGGCCAGGTGGTGACCCGCACCATGCTCCTTGAAAACGTGTGGGATTATCACTTCGACCCGCAAACCAACGTCATCGACGTGCATATCTCGCGTCTGCGCTCGAAAATCGATAAAGGTTTCTCCCAGCCGCTTCTGCATACGATCCGCGGCGCGGGATACATGATCCGTGACGGCGCTCGGTAAATTATTCCGGACGACCACTTTCAAGCTGACATTGGTCTATCTGACCGTGTTCGCGCTGTTCGCCGTCTTTCTGCTCGGCTATTTCGCGCTCAATACGCGCCGCCTCATCACCGAGCAGATCACCGACACCGTCAATGCCGAGATTACCGGCCTGTCCGAGCAGTACCGGCTCGGCGGAATTCGCCGTCTGGTGATCGCCGTCGACGCGCGCGCCCGCCGTCCGGGCTCCAGCCTCTATCTCGTCACCACGTTCAACGGCGAGGCGCTCGCCGGCAACGTCACGGCGCTGCCGCCTGGTACACTCGATACGGAAGGCTGGACAGAGATCGTCTACCGGCGCCTCGACGAGCCGGAGAACTCCGGCAAGCCCGAGCACGACGCGCTGGTGCGCGTCTTCCAGCTGCCCGCCGGGTTCCGGCTGTTGGTCGGGCGCGACCTCGAGGAGCGGGAGCGTCTCTATCATATTGTGCTCTCCGCCGGCCGATGGTCGGTGATCATCGTCGTGGTGCTGGGGCTTGCCGGTGGGCTGTTCGTCACCCGCCGGGTGCTGCGGCGTGTCGATGCGATGACCGAGACGACCCGCACGATCATGGGCGGCGATCTCGGCGGCCGTTTGCCGGTCGCCGGGACAGGCGACGAACTCGACCGCCTCGCCGAGAACCTCAATATCATGCTCGAGCGTATCGAAGCCCTGATGATGGGCCTCAAGGAAGTCTCCGATAACATAGCGCACGATCTCAAGACGCCGCTCACGCGGCTGCGCAATCGCGCCGAGCAGGCCTTGCGCACGGCAAACACCGAACCGGAATATCGCGCGGCGCTGGAGGGGACGATCGAGGAATCCGACGGCCTCATCCTCACCTTCAATGCGCTGCTGATGATCGCGCGGGCCGAGTCCGGCCAGGCGCGCAACGACATGACCGAATTCGACGCCGCGGAGGTCGCCCATGACATCGGCGAACTGTACGAGCCCGTCGCGGAAGAGAAGGGGATCGTTCTCAGGGTCGAAGCCGAGGCGGCAGCGCCACTCCACGGCAATCGCGAGCTGGTCAGTCAGGCGGTGGCCAATCTGGTCGACAACGCCATCAAGTATTCGGAGGCCCCGGCCGATGCGGCCGAGGGCCGCGCCCCGCAGATCGTCGTCAAGGCCGTCACTGAAGGCGAGCGCATCCTGCTCTCCGTTGCCGACAATGGCCCCGGCATTCCGGAGGCGGACCGCGCCCGCGCGGTCGAGCGCTTCGTGCGGCTCGAGCAGAGCCGCTCGCAGCCGGGTTCCGGCCTGGGCTTAAGTCTTGCCGCCGCGGTTGCCCGGCTGCATGGCGGCGAACTGACGCTGGCCGACAATGAGCCTGGATTGAAGGCCGTCATTGCATTGCCGCGCGGAGGACCGGTACAGAGTGCCGGATGACCCTGCCGGGCCCTGAGTCAGATACCGCCGCATCCCTTGCCGCACGGCTCGTAACCGCGCCGCGCTTGAACGCGCCTGACGAGGCCGCGAAATCCGTCGCCACCTGGGTCGCCGGGCTCGGCGACGGCGACCGCGCGGCGCTCGAGGCGCTTCTCGGCGCCTATCCGCTCCTGCCGACGCTTCTGCAAAGTCTGACGGAATCCTCGCCCTTCCTCTGGGAGTTGGCGAGCCGCGAGCCCGACCGGCTCGTGCGTCTCCTCAGAAGCGATCCGGAGCGCGGCTTCGTCCGTCTCCTGAGTGAGACCGCGCGCGCCGTCGCGGCGACCGCCGACGAGGCGGAGGCGTCGCGGCTCCTGCGCCGGCTGAAGGGCGAGGCGGCGCTCTTGATCGCGCTCGCCGACATTGGCGGCGTCTGGCCGGTGATGCAGGCCGCGCGCGCCTTGACCGAGCTCGCCGACACCGCAGTCAGGGCGTCGGTCGACTTCGCGCTGCTCGAGGCCGCGCGCGCCGGCCGCATCGCCCTTCGCGACGAGAAGGACCCGCAGCGCGGCTCCGGCTACATCGTTCTCGCCATGGGGAAGATGGGCGCCTGCGAACTCAACTATTCGAGCGATATCGACCTCATCGTCTTCTTCGACGCTGCCTCGCCGCTCATCCCCGAGGACGCCGAGCCGGCTCCCGCCTTCGTGCGCATCACCCAGCGCGTCGTGAAGCTCCTGAACGCGCGCACCGGCGACGGCTACGTGTTCCGCACCGACCTGCGTTTGCGGCCCGATCCCGCCTCGACGCCGATCGCGATCTCGACCGCCGCGGCGATGGCCTATTACGAGAGCGTCGGCCAGAACTGGGAGCGCGCGGCGATGATCAAGGCGCGTGCCTGCGCCGGTGACATTCCCGCCGGCGAGAAGCTGCTCAACGATCTTTCGCCCTTCGTCTGGCGCAAGTATCTCGATTTCGCCGCGCTCGCCGACGTGCACGCGATGAAGCAGCAGATCAATGCCTATCGCGGTCATGGCGAGATCGCCGTCGAGGGCCATAACATCAAGCTCGGCCGCGGCGGCATTCGCGAGGTCGAGTTCTTCGCGCAGACCCAGCAACTCATCGCCGGCGGGCGCAATCCGGCGCTGCGCGACCGCGAGACGCTGATCACGCTCGACAAACTGGCCCATGACCGCTGGATCGATGAGGCGGCGCGCGACGCGATGACGGACGCTTATTGCTTCCTGCGGACCGTCGAACACCGGCTGCAGATGATCGAGGACGAGCAGACACAGGTGCTGCCGGCGGAGCGCGCAGGAATGGAGCGGTTCGCCCGTTTCCTCGGCTATGACAGCCGCGATGCCTTCGCCGCCGTGCTCGTCGGTCATCTCGAAAAAGTGCAGGGCTATTACGCCCGCCTGTTCGAAAAGATGCCGGCGCAAGACCAGCCTGATTTAAAATTTCCGGCCGACGCCGACGACGTCAAGACGCTCGATCGCCTGACGGCGCTCGGCTACCGCTCGGCGCTCGAGGCCTCCGCAATCGTGCGTCAGTGGTTCGCCGGCGCGCATCGCTCGCTGAAAGGTGAGGTGGCGCAGAGCCATCTCCAGGAACTGGTGCCGGTGCTGATCGAGCAGATCGCGCGCACCGCCAATCCGAACGGCACGTTGAAGCTGTTCGACGATTTCCTCGCCAATCTGCACGGCGCCGGCCGTCTCCTGTCGCTCCTGCGACAGAAGCCCGAGTTGATCGCGCTGCTCATCCTGGTGCTCGGCATCGCTCCGCGGCTCGGCGACATTCTCGCCCGCCATCCGCAGGTGATGGATGCGCTGATCGATCCGAGTTTCTTCGGCGCCTTGCCGGACGAGGCCGAACTCGGCCGCCGGCTCGAAGTGGCGCTGGCGCAGGCGCGCTACGACGAGGATCTGCTCGAGCGCATCCGAATGTTCGGCCTGGAATACATGTTCCTGATCGGCGTGCGCATCCTCTCCGGCACCGTGACGGCGCGGCAGGCGGGCGCCGCGTTCGCGGGGCTGGCCGATGCGGTGATCCGCGCTGTGCACAATGCGGTGGCGGAGAACTTCGCCTCCACCTACGGACATCTCCGCGAAGAGGAGACCGCCGTGCTCGCCATGGGCAAGCTCGGCGGCTACGAGATGACGGCGACGTCCGATCTCGACCTGATCCTCGCTTACGACTTCGACGATGCGCATCCGGAATCCGACGGCCGCCGCTCGCTCTACGGCGCGCAATACTTCGCACGCCTGACGCAGCGGCTGATCAATGCGCTGACCGCCCAGACCAATTACGGCGCGCTCTACGACGTCGATATGCGGCTTCGGCCGTCCGGCCGCGCCGGGCCGCTGGCGACGCAGCTCGGCGCATTCGCGCATTACCAGGAGAACGAGGCCTGGGCCTGGGAGCACATGGCGCTGACGCGCGCGCGCGTCGTGTCGTCATCGCCCGCGTTCGGCGCGCGCGTCCAAGGCGTCATTCGCGAGGTGCTGATGCGGCCTCGCGACCGCGATTTGACCGCCGGCGACGTGGTCGAGATGCGCACGGCGATTGCAGCAGAGAAGGGCGACCAGGATCGCTGGGACATCAAGCACGCCGCCGGCGGCTTGGTCGACATCGAGTTCATCGCCCAGTACCTCCAGCTCGTGCATGCCAACGAAAAACCGGAGATTCTCGACACGTCGACTGTGCGCGTCCTGGAGAAGGCGTGGTCGCTGCGGCTCATCGAACGTGAGGACGCCGACGTGTTGCGCGCGGCCGTGCAACTCTATCAGGACCTGACGCAAATTTTGCGGCTGTGCCTGCCCGGCCCGTTCGAACCGAAGACGGCGGCGAGCGGCTTGCTTCAGCTTCTGGCGCGCGCGGCCGACGTGCCGGACTTTGCGACACTCGACGCGACGCTCATCGACATGCAGGCGCGCGTGCGCGCGAGCTTCGTGCGGGTATTAGGCAAGGA
>DASTGR010000046.1:0-8765 GCA_035718885.1 Pseudolabrys sp.
TCGCTGTCGATTCCGAACACTTGCCGGACCGACACCTTCATGTCCGGCAGCGCGGCTTTTTCTTGAACTGCGGCAGTCATTGATCCTCCGTGGGCTTCGCGCTCCCGAAGCCCCTGATACGGTCCGACATCACGGTCCGGCTGATGCCGCGCAACCTAGCAGACAGGCGGGGCCGGCAAAACCCGGCAGGCGCCGCGCATACCGCTCCTGCAATAGGCGAAAGATAGGGATCGGAAGGCTGCCGCGGAAGACGTTTCGGTGCTGCCGGCGCACGCCTTTCCGCGCCTGATGTCAGCTAAAACCCACTGATTTCAGATAGTTATAGGATTGAATGATTTCGATCAGGCGGTCTTCGGTCGAGCGGTCGCCGCCATTGGCATCCGGGTGATGCCGCTTCACCAGTTCCTTGAACCGCGCCTTGACCTGGACAGGTGTGGCCGATCCATCCAGCCCGAGCGTATCCAGCGCCTTGCGCTCGGCATTGCGCACCGGGCGGGCGGCCTCGGCGCGCTGCTGCTGCTCGGCCTTCAGCCCTTCCGAGAACAGGCCAAATGGATCTCCATGTGTGCCGAAGGCGTGTGCGTCAGGGCGCATCTGGCTGTTGCCGGTGCCCATCTTCCAGGTCGGACGATGCCCGGTGAGCGCGTCTTTCTGGTAGGCCATCACCGCAGCGTCGTTCATCCCTTTGAAGAAATTGTAGGACTGGTTGTACTCGCGCACATGAGCGAGACAGAAACGCCAGTACTCGTTCTCATGGTCGCGGCCCTTGGGCGCCCGATGCGTGCCCTTTTCCTTGCAGCCATGCCAGTCGCAGCCGGGACCGCCCGTTTTCGGACGGCGGTCGGCAGTCGGCTTGACGCGGATACGATCGAAAAGAGGCGAGTCGAATTTCATGACCGAATACTATGCGCCCGCGGCGGCGACACCTTCAAGACTTGACAGATCGCGCCCCGGCGCGATTCCGCCGCAAAGCAAACATTGACCGGAACGCCGCCGTTGCCTAACCCGAACGGCATGCGCACCGCCGACATCATTTCGCAGAAGCTTGCCGATGCCTTCGCGCCTCAGAGCCTGAGGGTGGAGGACGAATCCCACCGCCACGAAGGCCATGCCGGGCACCGCCCCGGCGGCCAGACCCATTTCAGGGTCTATATCGTGTCGGAGGCCTTTAAAGGAAAGAGCCGGATCGAGCGCCACCGCATGGTCAACGGTCTTCTCGCGGCGGAACTGGCAGGCGGTGTCCACGCACTCGCCATACACGCGGCCGCGCCGGGCGATGGCGCCTGACGCGCCGTCATCCTGAGGTGCGAGCGAGCAAAGCGAGCGAGCCTCGAAGGATGCGGCGCCGTCACCCTTCGAGGGCCGCTACGCGGCCACCTCAGGGTGACGGCAACTACTCCGCCGGCTTCGGCAGCGGCTGGATGCGCAGCGCGGTGATGCGGTTCCGTGCCTTGCGCAGCACCCTGAAGCGGAAACCGTGGAAGGTGAAGCTTTGGCCGACTTCCGGGATAGAGCGTGCTTCGTGGATGACGAGGCCGGCGATGGTGGTCGCCTCCTCGTCCGGCAAATTCCAGTCCATGACACGGTTCAAATCGCGGATCGGCACGGCGCCGTCGACGTTGACCGAACCGTCAGGCTGCCGGCGCACGCCGGGCATCGTGACGTCATGCTCATCGGTGATATCGCCGACGATCTCTTCGAGAATGTCCTCGAGCGTGACAAGACCTTCGACCTCGCCGTATTCGTCGACGACGAGCGCGAACGGCGTCTTGCGCCGCCGGAACGCCTTGAGCTGCTCCGACACCGAACGCGTATCCGGCACGAACCATGGCGCGGTCAGCAACGCGCCGATATCGACCTTCGACGCCTCGCCATCGACCGCGTGCAGCGCGCGCAAGAGATCCTTCACATGCAGCACGCCGACGATGTTCTCGGGATTGCCGCGCCACAACGGCAGCCGCGTCACAGGCGACGCGATCACGGCGTTGATCAGATTTTCCGCCTTGTCGTCGGCGTCGAGCGTGATCATGTTGGTGCGGTGGATCATCACGTCGGAGACCGCGAGCTCGCGCAGGTCGAGCACGCCGCCGAACATGTCGCGGTCGGCTCTCTCAACGTCGCCTTCACGGTGAAACAGGTCGATCGCGCCGCGTAACTCCTCGTGCGCTGACAGAACCGCCTGATCCTCGCCGACGGTCATGCCGAACAGCTTGAGGAGCCAGCGCACCAACGCCTCGATGCCCATCAGCACCGGGCCGAGAACGCGGATGATGATCGACATCGGGCGCGCAACGATCAGCGCAATGCGGTCCGGCGCGTTGAAGGCCGCCGTCTTTGGCAGAATTTCGGAGAACACCACGATCAGAACCGTCATCGCGACCGTGGCGTAGAGGACGCCGGCCTGGCCGAACCAGACGAGCAGGATCCCCGTCGTCAGCGCCGAGGCGGCGATATTGACGAGGTTGTTGCCGAGCATCAGCCCGCCGATCAGGCGCTCGCGACTTTGCAATAGGCGGTTGACGATCCCGGCGCGCTTGTTCCCCTGCTTCTCCAGCCGCGCCATGCTGGCGCGCGACGACGCCGTCAGCGCCGTCTCGCTGCCGGCGAAGAAGGCCGAGCACATGAGGCAGACGAGGACGACAGCGAGCGAGAGCCAGTCAGCAGCGGTCATGATGTCAGGCGATGGCGCCGGTCAGAAACGCGCGCACTTCGGCAGGATCGACCTTGTTCTCGACGAAGGCCTGGCCGATGCCGCGCACGAGAATGAAGGTGAGCGCGCCGCGCCTCACTTTCTTGTCCTGCGCGATCAGATCCATCAAGACATCGACGTTCGGGATATCATTGGCCAATTCCTTGACATGGGTGGGCAACCCGGCCGCCGCAAGATGCGTTTTCGCGCGCGCGGCGTCGGCGCCGCTGCACAGGCCTTTGCGCGCCGAGAAATTGAAGGCCATCACCATGCCGAGTGCGACCGCTTCGCCGTGCAGCAGGCGCTGCGAGAAGCCGAAGGCGGCCTCCAGCGCATGACCGAAAGTATGCCCGAGATTGAGCAGCGCACGCTCGCCGGTCTCGCGCTCGTCACGCGCCACGATGCCCGCCTTGGCGCGGCAGCACACGGCGATGGCGTGCTCGCGGGCGGGCCCGCCGGAAAACACGTCCTGCCAGTTCGCTTCGAGCCAGGCGAAGAAGGCGGCATCGCCGAGCAGCCCGTATTTGGCGACCTCGGCATAGCCGGCTCGGAATTCACGCGGCGGCAGCGTATCGAGCAGCGCCGTGTCCGCGATCACAAGGATCGGCTGGTGGAAGGCGCCGATCAGATTCTTGCCGTGGCGCGAATTGATGCCGGTCTTGCCGCCGACCGACGAGTCGACCTGCGCCAGCAAGGAGGTCGGTACCTGCACGAAATCGATACCGCGGCGCACGCACGATGCGGCAAAGCCGGCAAGATCGCCGATAACGCCGCCGCCGAGGGCCACGGCGAGATCGCCGCGTTCGATGCGGGCGGCGATGATCTCCTCGCACACGCGCTCGAACGTCGCCATCTTCTTCGAGCCCTCGCCCGGCGCGACGAGGATGCGCGAGGCGCCGACGCCGGCCTCACCGAGCGCCGCCTCCGCCGCAGCGAGATGATGCGAGGCGACGTTCTCGTCGCAGACGATGACCGTGCGCGCACCGGGGCGCAGCTTCCCGATCGCGGCGCCGAGAGACGCGAGCACGCCGCGGCCGATGACGATGTCGTAGGCGCGGTTGCCGAGCGCGACCGGCACGGTGATCGGCTCGCGCGACTTGAGCGGCGCGGTCATGACGCGTTCTCCTCTAGCGCTGCCAGGTGCGCGGGCATCGCGGCGATGATCTCATCGACGATGATGTCGTGCGGCTCGTCGCGCGACTGCACGGTGATGTCGGACTGCGCGTAAAGCGGCTCGCGCGCCGGCATCAGTTCCTTGATGCGGTCGGCGAGCGGCCGGTCGCCGCGCCGCTTGGTGCGCTTGAGCAGCACCTCGATGTCGGCCTTGAGCCACACCGACAGGCCCTTGCCACGGATCAAGGTGCGCGTGTGCGCATCCATGACCGCGCCGCCGCCGGTCGCCAGCACCTGTGGCCCCTGCTCCAAAAGCCGTGCAATGACACGCGCCTCGCCGGCGCGGAAGTAGGGCTCTCCGTGCTTGGCGAAGATTTCAGGGATCGTCATGCCGGCGGCGCTTTCGATCTCGGTGTCGGCATCGACGAAGGGAATGGTCAGCCGTGCGGCGAGGCGGCGGCCGATCGACGACTTGCCGGCCCCCATCATGCCGACGAGCACGACGGATCGGCGGCCCAGCGCGCGCAGGATGCGCGCTTCCGGGCTCTCCTCCGCCTGCTTTGGCACGGCGCCGTTAACCATTCCGTCGTTCCAAATCGTCGTCACAGGCTCCATATACCAGCAATCGGGCCCGCCGCGAGGCCGTCCGCCCCGCGGCTTGGTCGCAAGCCTGCCCGCGGGTTATAGCTGTCTCACGCCGCCTTGTTGGACGCCCTCGCCCATGCCGAGCCTGTTCCGATTCCTCATGTTCCTCGGCCTGATCGGCGGGATCGCCTATGGCGCGATCTTTTCGCTGGCGACCTTCGTCAAATATCATCCGCGCGAGATCATCGTGACGATTCCGGCGGACAAGTTCGTCAAGCAGCACTAGGGGCGGCCGATGGCCCGCCGCGCAACCGACGCGACGTCGATCGAACTCTTCCTCGACATGCTGGCGGCCGAGCGCGGCGCGAGCACGAACACGCTGTCCGCCTACCGGACCGACCTGGAGGACCTGTCGTCGCATCTGCGGTCGCGGGGCAAGGACATTGGCGGCGCCGAGACCGACGACCTGCGCGGCTTTTTGGCCGACCTGAACGACCGCGGTTTCAAGCCGGCGTCGCTGGCGCGGAGGCTGTCCGCGGTGCGGCAGCTCTATCGCTTCCTTTACGCCGAAGGAAAGCGAAGTGACGATCCGGCCGCGGTGTTGGAAGGGCCCAAGCGCGGACGCACGCTTCCGAAAGTGCTCTCGGTCGCGGAGGTCGATGCGCTCTTGAAGGAAGCGCAGCGCCAGGCCGATGACGCGACCCAGACGCCGGCGGCGCGACTGCGCGCGATGCGGCTCCTGAGCCTGCTCGAAGTCGTCTACGCCACGGGCCTGCGCGTCTCCGAGCTGGTGGCGCTGCCGGCCACAGCAGCGCGGCGCGATCAGCGCATGCTGGTGGTGCGGGGCAAGGGCGGCAAGGAACGGCTGGTACCGCTTAACCAAGCCGCCAAGACGGCAATGGCCGGGTATCTTGCGGCTGTCGAGGCTGCCCGCGAAGACAAGCCGAAATGGCTGTTCCCGTCATTTGGCGAACAGGGCCATATCACCCGCCAGCATTTTGCCCGGGAATTGAAGGCCTTAGGGGCTGGCTGCGGCATCGCTCCGGCGCGACTGTCGCCACATGTACTGCGCCACGCCTTCGCCAGCCACCTGCTCCACAACGGTGCGGACCTGCGAATCGTCCAGACGCTGCTCGGACACGCGGACATTTCTACGACACAAATCTACACGCATGTCCTCGAGGAACGGCTCAAGACCCTGGTCCGCGACCTGCACCCCTTGGGGCAAGGCGGCGCCGGCCATAGCTAGCCGGTAGAGCCAAATTAACCCGATTGGTTGACTAGTTCAGAGAGACACGTCAGTTCAGCCCATGCTCAGTGGAAATCTCCGCAGCTATCTCGACTTCGAAAAGCCCGTGGCCGAACTCGAGGCCAAGGTCGAGGAATTGCGCGCGATGGGCGAAGGCAACAATGCCGTCGCCATCGACGACGACGTCATGCGCCTCGAGGCCAAGGCCGCCGCGGCGCTGAAGGAAATCTACGAGAACCTCACGCCGTGGCAGAAGACACAGGTCGCGCGCCATCCGCAGCGACCGCATTGTCTCGACTATGTGCAGGGGCTGATCACCGATTTCACGCCGCTCGCCGGCGACCGCAAGTTCGGCGAGGACGAGGCCATCGTCGGCGGCTTCGGCCGCTTCAAGGGCGAAAGTGTCTGTCTGCTCGGCCACGAAAAGGGCTCCGACACCGAGAGCCGGCTCAAGCACAATTTCGGCATGGCGCGGCCCGAGGGCTACCGCAAGGCCGTGCGCCTCATGGAAATGGCCGAGCGCTTCAATATCCCATTGATTTCATTGGTCGATACGGCTGGCGCCTATCCCGGAATTGGCGCAGAAGAGCGTGGCCAGGCCGAAGCAATTGCCCGCTCGACCGACGTCTGCCTCGGGCTCGGCGTGCCCAACGTCGCCGTCATTCTCGGCGAGGGCGGCTCAGGCGGGGCGATTGCGCTCGCCACGGCGAACCGCGTGCTCATGCTCGAACACGCCATTTACAGCGTCATCTCGCCGGAAGGCGCCGCGTCGATCCTGTGGCGCGACACGACCAAGGCGCAGGATGCCGCGACCAACATGAAGATCACCGCTCAGGACATGGTGCGGTTCGGGGTAATCGACACCATCATCGCGGAACCGACGGGTGGCGCCCACCGCGACGCGACCGCGGCGATTTCGGCCACCGGCGATGCCATCGCCAACGCCCTCAACGAGCTCAAAGGGCTCGACGCGGCTGCCATCCGCAAGCAGCGGCGCGAGAAATTCCTCGACATGGGCCGCGCCATGGCGCGCACCGGCGTCTGAGCATGACCGGCTGGAACTCTGACCCCGGCCCGAAAGCCGTTTTACGCACGATTTACCATAGGGTTAGCGGTAGCCCACCGCGGCTGAGTTCCGCCTTGCCCCGGCCACATCTTATGGCTAACGATTGTTGAAGAGGGCCCGCCCCTTGGGGGAGTACCGCGTTTGAGACGGTCTTTCACGCGCGCGCTGCTGGCAACTGCGGCGATCACAGCCGCTGTGGCGCTGTCCGCCTGCAATCCGAGCGATATCGCCCCGAACGGCCGCGCCATGGCGCCGCTGTCCGAGCGCACCATTGCGCTCATCTCCGAAAAGAACATGGACAAGCAGTCGCCGATCCTTGTCCGCGTGTTCAAGGAAGAGTCGGAGCTCGAGGTCTGGAAGCAGACGCGCGACGGCCAGTACGCGCTGCTGAAGACCTACCCAATCTGCAAATGGTCGGGCGATCTCGGGCCCAAGAAGAAGGAAGGCGACCGTCAGGCGCCGGAAGGCTTCTACGCCATCACGCCCGGGCTGATGAACCCGAACTCCAATTACTATCTCGCCTTCAACACCGGCTTCCCGAACGCCTATGACCGCGCGCACAACTACACCGGCTCGGAGCTGATGGTGCACGGCGACTGCTCGTCGCGCGGCTGCTACGCGATGACCGACGAGCAGATCCAGGAAATCTACGCGCTGGCGCGCGAGTCCTTCTTCGGCGGCCAGAAGTCGTTCCAGTTCGACGCCTTCCCGTTTCGCATGACCGCGCTGAACATGGCGAAGCATCGCAACAACCCGAACTTCGCGTTCTGGAAGATGCTGAAGGAAGGCTACGACAATTTCGAAGCGACCAAGCAGCCGCCGCAGGTCGCGGTGTGCGAGCAGCGCTACCAGTTCGATCAGGTCGACAAGGACGGCCAGCCGCTGGCGCCGCGCAACGCGCGCGCCGCCTGCCCGGTGCACAAGCTCGATCCGCAGATCGCCGACGCCGTGCTCGATCATCGCCGCGACGAACAGACCAAGATGGCGAACTACATCGGCGAAGGCGTGCAGGTCGTGGCGGCCCATGTCGGCGACGGCGGCATGAACCCGGTGTTCGCCGACAAGCTCGAGACGCAGACGCAGTACGACTCCAAGGGCCAGCTGGTGCAGATCGCGGTGGCGCCGGGGGCGCTGCCGAAGGTGCCGAACCCGCCGGGCACGACCATTCCGCGCGCGCAGGTTCAGCCCGAGCAGACACAGCCTGAGGAGAGCCAGCAGCCGATCGCGCTCGCCTCCGTGCCGACGCCCGAGCCCGCGCCGAAGCATGTTGCCGCGCGGCCAGCGACGAACGCGCTCGCGTTGCGGGGCACGAACACCGAGCTTGCCGCCCGGCCAAAGCGCGTGACGACCGCCGATCCGAAGGAAGTCGCCAAGGCGCTTGCGCCCCAGCGCAGCCACACCGCTGCTGCCCAGCCGGCCAAGCCCGCGGAAAGCGACGTCCGCACCGCCTATTCGACGGCAACCATTGCCGGCGCGCAGCCCGCCATGCCTGTCGGCTCGTTCGACGCCCGCTGGGGCGGCCTGCGGTAAATCCGAGATTCGAATCGTGTATTCTCGTGATGGCCGGGCCTGTCCCGGCCATCATCGTTTTGAACAGGCTGCAATGGCGAGCGTGAAGCCGCGCAAGAAGACGAGACGGAAGGACTCGGCCTTCGTATACGTGCTCGGCTGCCTCGCCGGCGCGCGGCATCTCACCTATGTCGGCTGGACCAACGACGTCGCGCGGCGGCTCGCCAAGCATAACGCGGGCACCGGCGCGCGATCGACGCGCGGACGCACATGGGTCCTCCTGCATTCCGAGCGCTTCGCCGACAAGCGCGCGGCAATGAGCCGCGAATGGCACTTGAAGCGCGACCGCGGTTTTCGCAAGCAGCTCGCGCAGGCACTGCGTGAGAGGACAAAGACATGAGCGTGATCAGCGAGCCGAAGATCGACTGCCACATGCACGTGCTCGATCCGGCACGCTTTCCGTACAATCCAGAGGTCGCCTACAAGCCCTTGGGCCAGGAGATGGGCACGCCGGCGCAGTACGACGCGGTGATGGAGTTCTATGGAGTCACGCA
>DASTGR010000047.1:0-5163 GCA_035718885.1 Pseudolabrys sp.
CGCTTTGCTCTCGCAAGGGCCGAAGAACCTCTCGCTCGGCGAGCGCGCGGCCTACATCGCCACGGGCTTGAGCCTCGCCGCCGCGGCGGCGAAGCCGCGGCCCAACCCGCTCCTCAACGTGATCGCGCTCGCGGCCGGCTCGTATCTCGCCTGGACCGGCGCGCAGGGGCGCTGCCCGGTGAAGCGGCTTCTGGTCGACGACCGCAGGCAGGCCACCGAAGCCGACGTCTAGGTACGGCCTCGGCCGGAACGAACGCACACGCCCGCTACTCCGTGGTACTTGCCCGCGAGGCCCGGTTCCAGGCGTGAGAGCGCGGAGAAATACAGAGCGAAACGGTTGAACCTCCGGCCGATCGCCCAACACCCACTGAGGAGCGCCAATGTCGGTGCTCGAAGCGTCCCCACGGGGCGCTTGAAATCAGGAGGGTTTTTCAATGTACGCCAAAACGCTCATCGCAGCCGCAGCGCTGGTCGCCTTCTCCGCATCGGCAGGTTTTGCCGCTCCTAAAACCCAGGCTCAATGCGATAACCAATCCGCCGACGCGGTCGTCTCTTGCAGCACCATGTCCGGTCCACGCGAGGCGCGCTGCATTCGAAATTCGACGGCGCAATACAAGGCCTGCACGGCCTCGGCGTCCGGCGGCAGAAAGTTTACACGTTCCGTCACGCATCGGCCGGTTTCGACCGTGTATCATCAGCCCGTCATGTCGAGAATGGCCGGAGGTTCGGGTGAGATGAGCAGAGGCGGTTCTCATGGGGGGCGGCATTGAATTGAAGTTGGCGATGAGACCGGCCGCGGCGCTTGTGGTGGGCGCTCCACTCCCATGGCGTCGAGCCGGCCCATAGCCGATCGGTATCAATTTCGAACACTGTGCAGTTCCAGCACCGGGACTGACACCGCCTGCCGCAAGGTGGACGATTTTTGCGCGTTGGCAGGATCGTACCGGTTTTCCACGAATTAAAACAAAGTTCCAGATGAACCCCCGCCTGGGTTCCGGCAACCAATCACCAGG
This sequence comes from Pseudolabrys sp., assembly GCA_035718885.1. Classification (GTDB taxonomy): domain Bacteria; phylum Pseudomonadota; class Alphaproteobacteria; order Rhizobiales; family Xanthobacteraceae; genus Pseudolabrys. Next base: position 1,014 of record DASTGR010000047.1, read on the forward strand.
CGATCGGGATGGATCCGGAACGGCAAAGAAAACGCTCGGCGATTGAAGTTCCGGACGACTTTTGTGAGCCTCTTGAACACTCGATAGGGAGAGCAGCCATGATGCATCAATCAACACTGTTGATCGCCGCTGCGGTCTCGCTGGCCATGATCGGCACGGCAGCCGCGAATGGCGCACACGGTGGGGTCACCGTCACAAAGGGAACGACCTCGGGATTCAACGGCAAGGTCACGGATCACCGCGGGGATTACCGGCACCGGCAATTCGGGGGCGGGTACCCGAATGGAGGCTGGAGACCGACGGACGGCAAAAGCACCGTGCACGATCACCGTTAAACCGGACAACAACTCACTGGCTCAAAGGAGGCGACGATGCGGCGGCTACTCACTCTGGCTTTGGCCAGCCTTGCTATAGCGGCAGTCACCACGAAGGCAAATGCGAGTCATGTCCAATCGATCTCGCACAGTATCGCGGAAGCCTTCTGCGCAAAGCACGGCGGCGGGACGAGCTGTGACTTTTGCAACGCGACGGCCTGCCATGTCATTGGCTGCGATTCTCACGGGAAGAATTGCAAGAATGCGGTGCTCAATGCTCGCCCAAATCCAGGCGGCACACGCAAGCCCATCAATACGACAAAGAGTCCCGTGACCGTCGCGGGAACGGTGCACCGTCCGGTGCATGACCTCCCCGTTGGGAAGCCGGTTTTCCAGAGCGGCGGAGCGACCGTCACCATGCATCACGGAGGACGGCACTAGGTTTGCCAGTCAAGTCGGATAGGCGCCACTTCACGATTGCGAGGCCGCCTCCGTTGGCGGCCTTTTTCGTTCAGTTTAGTCCCGCTTCGCGTCGTCAAAAAAACGTGTGCCAGAGGGCCGCTGCTCCCAGGCCCCGGCAATGTTCGCCAATGGCCCCGAGCCGACGTGTCGCCCCACACCCCCCGCAAATCCCTTTCCAATCTCTAAACCTTTACCAATCGTTTACTAAAAGGCCCGAAGACTAGGCGCTGGCCCGTTTTGACGCGCGCGGAGGCCGCGAGGCTGCTTGCGCGACTGAAACGGCCAGGCTCCGGACGGTACCCGCGGATGTAACGGGCCGCCCGGGGCGCACACATTAAGGGCAGGGCGATCCTTTTCGTCCGTGCCGGTCGGCCCTTAGCGGGCCCAAACGTGTGAAGAGCCGGTCGCGATGGAATATCGAGGTCTCCTCGATCGCCTGAAGAGGAAAACGCCGAAAGCCCGCGCCACGGTTGGGTCCGTGAACGCCGCTTACGGCTGGCACGCGGCCGCGCCGACCTGGCGGCGCTCGTTCCGGCGCGGCTTCACCACGCTTCTGAACCTGAAAATTCCGCACGGCTTCGGCTCGTCGGCCGCGGCGCTCCTTCTGCTCGCCAGCGCCACCTACGGCGCGGTGCGCGGCGGCCACGGCGCGGAGATCGCCGACAACCTCCAGAACCTGTGCGACGACGTCGCCAATGCCGCCGGCTTCCGCATCTCGGAGATCGCGCTTGCCGGCGAGCACGAGCTCGGCCGTCAGCGCGTCCTGTCCATCGCCGGCATCACCGGCCGCTCCTCGCTCCTGTTCCTCGATCCGGCGCAGACGCGCAAACGGCTCACCGCCAGCCCGTGGATCTCGGAAGCGACGGTGCTCAAGCTCTATCCCGGCCGCCTTCGCATTGAGGTCAAGGAGCGCAAGCCCTTCGCGCTCTGGCAGAAGGATGGCACCGTCTATCTGATCGCCGAGGACGGCACGGTCCTCGAGGCCTTCGTGCCGCAGAAATTCGCCGGCATGCCGCTCGTGGTCGGCAAGGGCGCCGAACACGCCGCGCCCGACTTCATGAAGCTGATCGGCAAGTTCCCCGATATCGCCAAGCGCGTGCAGGCTTCGGTCTACGTCGCCGAGCGGCGTTGGGACATCTACCTCAAGGACAAGATTGTCGTCGAATTGCCCGAGGCCGCGCCGGAGCAGGCGCTCGCGACTCTCGTTGAGCTCGACCGCACCAAGAATCTCCTGTCGCGCGACATCACCGTCGTCGATCTCAGGCTCGCCGACCGCGTCGCGGTCCGGCAGTCGGACGCTGCTTTCGCCGCGCGCGAAGACGCGCTCAAGGCGGCCGAAAAGGCAGCCAAGAAGACCAAGAAGGCAGGCGAGGCATGAGTAACGTCGTCCGGTTCGGCGTGACGCCCAAGATGAAGCCGGTGCCGCCGAAGCGTTCGGCGGTGGTCGCGGCAATCGACGTCGGCACCTCGAAGGTCGTCTGCCTCATCGCCAGGCTCGAGCCGCAGGCCCCACGCGACGTGCTGCGCCGGCGCAGTCACGGCGTCCGCGTGCTCGGCTTCTCGCACACCGCCGCGAGCGGCATGAAAGGCGGCAGCGTCGTCGATCTCTCCGAAGCCGAGGAGATGATCCGCAACGCCATCGACATCGCCGAGAACGGCGCGCAGCTCCAGCTCGAATCGGTGATCCTGTCGCTGTCCGGTGGCCGGCTCGGTTCTGAGCGGTTCATCGCCGACATCCAGCTTTCCGGCGGCGCCGTCGGCGACGGCGACATCGCCCGCGTTCTCGCCGCCGCCTCGCGCCATTCGGTGCGCGACGGCCGCGCCGTCCTGCACGCCCTGCCGATCGGCTACACGCTCGATGCGGCGACCGGCATCCGCGAGCCGCGCGGCATGCTCGGCCACCGCTTCGGCGTCGACATGCACATGGTGACGGCCGATGTCGCCACGGTGCGCAATCTCATGCTCTCGGTCGAGCGCAGCCATCTGCACGTCGAGGCCATGGTGTCGTCGTCCTACGCCTCGGGCCTCTCCGTGCTGGCCGACGACGAGGCCGATCTCGGCGCCGCGACCATCGATCTCGGCGCCGGCACGACCACGATGGCCGTGTTTTCGGGCGGCCGCTTCGTCCACGCCGACGGTTTTGCGCTCGGCGGGCATCACGTGACGATGGATCTGGCGCGGGGACTCAACACACGCATTGCGGATGCGGAGCGAATCAAGGCCATCTATGGCAGTGTGATGTCGGGTGGATCCGACGAGCGCGACATGATCACCGTTCCCCCCGTGGGCGATGACGAGCGTGAGCCGCCGCAGTTCGTATCGCGGGCGGCTCTCACCCGGATCATCAAGCCGCGGGTCGAAGAGATTCTGGAGATGGTGCGCGATCGTCTGACGGCGTCGCCTTTCGCGGCCGAGCCGCGCGGGCGCGTGGTCCTCACCGGCGGGGGCAGCCAGCTCGCGGGCATCGCGGACCTGGCGGCGCGTATCCTGAAACGACCGGTGCGTATCGGCCGGCCACTCGGTTTGTCCGGATTGCCCGAGGCGGCGAAGGGCCCGGCCTTCGCCGTCGCGGCGGGTCTCCTGGTGTATCCGCAGGCGGCCCATCTCGAGCACTTCGAACCGCGGCGACAACGGCGCCTCATGACGGGGACCGGCGGCTACATGGCACGGGTCGGGCGATGGCTGCGCGAGAGTTTCTGACCCTTATCGACAACTTCACCATGCGCCCGGTGGCGGACCGGTCGCGGCGGCGGGCTTAAAGAGGCAAACATGACCATCAACCTGAACGTCCCGGACATCCACGAGATGAAGCCCCGGATCACCGTGTTCGGTGTCGGCGGCGCCGGCGGCAACGCCGTCAACAACATGATCACCGCCGGCCTCGCCGGCGTCGATTTCGTCGTCGCAAACACAGACGCGCAGGCGCTGACGATGTCGAAAGCGGCGCGCATCATCCAGATGGGCAGCCAAGTCACCGAAGGCCTCGGCGCCGGCTCGCAGCCGGAAGTCGGACGCGCCGCGGCCGAAGAAGTGCTCGACGAAATCCGCGATCACCTCTCCGGCGCGCACATGGTCTTCGTCACCGCAGGCATGGGCGGTGGCACCGGCACCGGCGCTGCGCCGGTGATCGCCAAGACCGCGCGCGAACTCGGCATCCTCACTGTCGGCGTCGTGACCAAGCCCTTCCACTTCGAAGGCCAGCGCCGCATGCGCTATGCGGAATCGGGCATCACCGAACTGCACAAGGTCGTCGATACGCTTCTCATCATCCCGAACCAGAACCTGTTCCGGGTGGCCAACGAGAAGACCACCTTCGCCGACGCCTTCGCGATGGCCGACCAGGTGCTTTACTCCGGTGTCGCCTGCATCACCGA
>DASTGR010000048.1:0-6599 GCA_035718885.1 Pseudolabrys sp.
CTTCCGAAGGATCGATGCCGTCGACCGCACCTGGAGCTGTGCGCGTCACGATCAATTCGCTGAAGGCGCCGTTGCCGCAGCCGACGTCGAGCCAGGATTGGCCGGCTTTCGGCGCCAGCCAGTCGAGAAACACCTCGCCGAGCAGGCGGCTCCACGCGCCCATCATGCGCTCGTAAGCGGCGCCGTCGTCGAAACGAATTTCAGCCATTCCCATCCCCGTCAGCCTCAACGCCCCGCGGCAGCATTCAATTGATACCGCTGGAAAGCAAGGCAGGGGCGAGCGCGTGCGGGAAGTCGGCGCTCATCGTTGCGCCCTCTCCCCACCGTGGGAGAGGGCATTGAGAGCTTCTCAAGTCGTTCTGACGGGTGAGGGGGACGGCGCCAGCCCCCTCACCCGTCCATTGTATTTGCACCGCTGCGGCTGCCCTCTCCCACGGAGGGGAGAGGGCACAAATACGGATGCCGCGCAGGGTCAGCTTCGGCGCCCGCACACGCGGCTGTGATGGCGCGTCGGGCGCCTTGCCGAGGAACATTCCCGTTCCACCGCCGTTTTCTCGCCGGCAACTCAACCAATATGGGGCGGACATCATGCGTATCGTGCCGGTACTCGCCTTCGGGCTCGTTCTCGCGTCTTCGGCGACCGCTTTCGCGTACACCCAGGAAGAGGCCAATGCCTGCACGCCGGACGCCATGCGTCTGTGCTCGTCGGCTATCCCCGACGCGAAGCGCGTCGGCGCCTGCCTCTACCAGCGCCGCGCACAACTCAGCGCGCCCTGCGCCGCGGTGTTCGCGCGCTATGTCGGGCATGGCGCGCAGCGCCGGACGGTGGCCGAGCGGACGAATTGAGGTCGGCCGGCCCACCTGCATCTTGAATTCCTCCACCTCGGCCGGGCTTGCCCGGCCTTTTCTTTTGCCGCGCCGCCTGTGCGCGGCGGTCGCAGGCCCGCGGAACAAAGGTTCGCGAAGGCGCGTTGGGAACCGCGCGGACCCCAGGAGGCAACCATGCGGTTCATACTCTTCATCATCGTCATCATCCTTTTGCTCGGCGCGCTGCCGACTTGGCCGTATTCGAGCGGGTGGGGCTACTATCCGTCGGGCGGCCTCGGGCTGGTCCTGCTGATCCTCATCATTCTTCTGTTGGTGGGCCGCATCTAGCGGCTGACGATTGCGGACGAGAGCAGGCCGCGCCACGCGACCCGTGGCCGGCCTGCTTGCGCGTCTGACCTCCGGATTTGCAACAATGGCAAAGGCGCAGAAGAGCTTCGTGCTGCAAAAAGTGCAGCCGGCGCTGCTCGGACTGATGGACGGCGCGGTGTCGACGCTGGCGCCCTTGTTCGCGGCGGCGGGACTGAGCGGCAATCCATCGAGCGCGTTCTTCGTCGGGCTTGCCGCCTCGCTCGGCGCGGGCATCAGCATGGGTCTCGCGGAAGCCCTCTCGGACGACGGCTCGATGACCGGCCGCGGCCAGCCGCTCTTGCGCGGCGCCATCACCGGCGTCGCCACCGCGATCGGCGGCATGCTCCATACGTTTCCGTTCCTGCTGTCGAACCTTCAGCTCGCGCTCAACATCGCCTATGGCGTGGTGGTGTTCGAGCTCCTGGCGATCGCCTTCATCCGCTACAAATTCATGCAGACCGGACTGCTCGTGACGATCGGGCAGGTGATCGTCGGCGGCGGCATCGTCTTCGCCATCGGCATCTGGCTCGGCCGCATCGGCGCCTCGGGTTAGGCGGCGGTCAGCGCCTTCGGGAAGCGCATGCGGCAGACGACGCCGCCGGCGGCGAACTCGACCTTGGCGGTGCCCTGGAACGCGCCGAGGCTGCGCTCGATCAAATTGGTGCCGAAGCTGCGCTTTGCCGGTGCGGTGACAGGCGGGCCGTCGCGCTCGCGCCAATCGACGACGATGTCGTCTCCGTCCTGCGCCCAGGAAATATCGATGACGCCGTTCGGCGCCGACAGCGCGCCGTATTTCGCGGCGTTGGTCGCAAGCTCGTGCACGATCAGCGACAGCACGGACGGCAGCTTGCCGGAGAGCGTCAGCGGCGCGCCGCGCTTGTTGACGCTGGCGCTGCCGTAGGGCGCCAGCTCGAGATCGATGATCTGCTCGAGGCGGACGCCTTCGCCGTCGCCGGCGACGAGGAAATCGTCGGCCGCCGAGAGCGCGCGCAGGCGCCCGGCGGCGCTCTCCCACACGTCGCGATGGCCGCGCAGCTCGTGGCGCAGGATCGCGTAAACGGTCGCGAGCTTGTTCTTGACGCGGTGGCCGAGCTCTTCGACCACGACCTTGCGATAGGCTTCCTCTTCGTCGAGCCGGCGCAGCAGGGCGCGGTAGCGGTCGGCGATCCACACGATCGCCAGCGCGGCCAGGAAGAACAGGCCGAGGCTGACCATGTCCTCGGCGCGCAGGCTGCTCATCGAGAATCTTGGCGGCACGAAGACGTACCAGGCGATCAGCGCGCCGAGCGCCATCGTCACGAGCCCGGCGGCCGTGCCGGCGACCAGCGTCGCGATCAGGATCGCCGGGAAATAGGTGGCGAAGGGCACGGCGGCGGGCGCGACGAGATCGATCGCAAGCCGCAGCAGCGTCGCGACGCTGACGCAGACGAGCGCGAAGCCGAACGCCGCGGGCGAGCCCGGACGCAGGCCGCGCCGCGCAAAAGCGCCGAGCCGTTCGACCGGCTTGTCGTGTCCTGCGTCCATTACCCCTACCCGGAACCCGAGCAGCCACTATGGCGCAAAGTAAAGCGCGCGACGGTCCCGTATCGAACAGTGCAGGATGGGAGACATAGCGCGAGCGCGCCTATTCGAGCTCCTGGAAGCCGGCCTTTCGGGCGGTCCTGGCGTGCAGCTGCTCCGCCTCGGTCAGCGTGCCGATGACGGCGCCGACGGCGGCGGCGATGCGCGTGCCGATGCCGGCCGGCTTTGCGGCTTTCCTGGCGCGCCTGCGGGCCGGCTTACGGGCTGGTTTCTTGGCTGCCGCGCGCTTGACGGACTTGCGCTTGACCGCTTTGCGTTTCGCCGGCGCCTTGCGCGCCGCTTTGCGTTTGGCTTTGCGTTTCTTGGCCATAGTCCCCCCATTCGACGGCTTCGATGCCGTGAAAGACCCAAGCTTAAGGTCGCGGCGCGCGTCTGACCAGAGTACTCCGGCTGGATTGCACCCCGGCCGGTCTGCTAGTTGGGTTTAATCAAAAGGGAGAGAAACATGCCCGCGCCGATGCTCGGTCCGCTGCAACCGACGGTCTACCGCTTCAAGCTCGGAGGCTTCGAAGTCGCCACCATCCTCGACAGCAAGGGTGTGCGCGAGGGGCTGCATCCGAACTACGGCGCCAATGCCACGCCGGAGGAGGTGCAGGCGCTTGCCCGCGCCAACAATCTCGATCCGGTCCGCTTCGAGCACCACAACATCCCGACCATCGTCAATACCGGCCGCGAGCTCGTCCTGTTCGACACCGGCAACGGGCCGCTGGCGAAGGAATACGAGCAGCTCAAGGCGCGCATGGCGCTCGGCAACACCGCGGCGCGGCTCAAGGAGCTCGGCTACAAGCCGGAAGACGTCGACATCGTCGTGCTCACGCACGGCCATCCCGACCACATTGGCGGCCTCGTCGAAGGCGGCCAGCCCGTCTTCCCGAACGCGCGCTATGTGTTCGGCGCGGCCGAATACGACTTCTGGCAGAAGAACGAGGGCGTGCGCGAAGCGCGCAAGTTCAACCGCGAACTCTACGTCAAGATCTGTACGCCGCTGTCGAACCGCGCCACAATGATCCGCCCCGGCGATCAGGTCGTGCCGGGGATCACCGCGGTCGACGCGGCCGGCCATTCGCCGGGACTGCTCGCATTCGCGATCGAGAGCGAAGGCAAGAAGCTGATGATCACCGCCGACACGCTGACGCAGTACGTCATGGCGGTGCAGAAGCCGGAATGGTTCTTCGACATGGACGACGAGAAGGACAAGGCGGTGGCGACGCGCAAGCGATTCCTCAAGCAGCTTGCCGACGAGCGCATCCCGTTCGTGTCGTTCCACATGCCGTTCCCCGGCATCGGCTACATAGAGCGCGCGGGCGACGGCTATCGCTGGGTCGCGCACGGCTATCAGCTGAATTTGTAATTAGTCACGCCGGCGCGCGTTCATCGCGATAGCGAGGAGCGCGCGCTCGGCGATCGCTTCGGCGAGGGCTGCGTTGCGGCGCGCCTCGAGCGAGGCCTCGCCGAGTTGGCCCATCACGCGCACCAGCCGCGGCGCAGTCCACAGGCGCAGCGCGGCGCCGACCGTATCCTTGCGCGAGAAATGGACCGGCGGCGCGCCGCGCTGCATGGCGAAGTCGGCCGAGTCGCCGTCCTCGACCGCGAGCCGCATCTTGTGCAGGTTGGCGACGTGGCGGATGGCGGCGGAGATGATCGCGGCCGGCGAGGAGCCGTCGGCGCGCGCCTTGCCGAACTCGGCGTCGACGTCAGCGGTCTTGCCGGCAAACGCGGCGTCGAGTACGCCGTCGAGCGCCACGGCGGACGCGTCCGCCACCACCGCCATCACGTCGGCGATCTCGATCTTGTCCTGCCCGCGCGCATAGAGCGCGAGCTTCCTGACTTCGTTGCGCGAGGCCATGCGGTCGCCGCCGAGCAGCGACACGAGAAGGGTGCGCGCGTCCGCCGCAATTCCCAGGCCCGCCTCGCGCAGTTCGTCGTCGACGAGACGCGCGACCGCAGCGGCATTGTCGGCGTAGCAGGGCAGCGCCGCCGCGACCTTGGCCTTCTCGCAGGCGGCGCGCAGCGGCGAGGATTTCTTCAGGTCGCCGGCCTCGATGATGATGCGGCATTCGCGCGACGGCGCGGCGATGACCATGTCGACCGCCCCGGCGATGTTGCGCGATCCCGCACGCACCAGCACGGCGCGGCGGCCGCCGAACAGCGGAACGGTGTGCGCTTCCTCGACGAGCCGCGCCGGATTGCCCGACAGCTCGTCGCCCTCGATGCGCACGAAGGCGAACGGGTCGCTGACATCGTCGACGCTCACCTTCACCAGCGCGTCGACGCGCTCGCGCACGAGGCCGGCGTCGGGGCCGTAGACCAACACGATCGGCAAGCCTGGGTCGGGCTTGGCGACGAAGCGGTCGATCTCGGCGGTCTTGAGGGCGGTCATGGGGGCAAAGTACAGCACGTTCGAATAGGGTTGAAGTGCGCCGCTCGCACAGAGGGCTTCCTCTCCCCTGTGGGGAGAGGGTTGGGGTGAGGGGGTTCCGGACTCGAGAGTTTTTAACCCCTCACCCGGCTCGCTGCGCTCGCCGACCTCTCCCTATGGGAGAGGTGAAGAAAGAATGCGTCGCGGTCCGCCGGGCAAATCAAACGGGTGTCAACGATACCTGGTCGCTCAACTGCGCGGGCTCGCTGCGCGCGACGCGCCAGCCGGCGCGAGCGGCGAGCGGGCCGAACTCTTCCAGGCCGCGCGGATGCAGCTTGAAGCGGCTGACCGTGATGTTGCGGCGGTGGCGCTCGGTATTGCCGGTCACCGATCCGGTGACGGCGCGCACGTTACCGGCCCTGAGTGCTCTCAGGTTGGCCACAACCGCGTCGTCGTCGCCATATTCGAACACGCCGCCTTCCGACGATGCGCCGACGATTCCGCCTTCGGTCTCGCGCAGCAGGCCTTCGAGCGTGGCGGTGTCGTTCCAGTCGTAATGCCGATGGTCGAACGTGATGTCGAGACGGTTCAGCGGTGCGCCGTCGGCCGTCAGCGCGCCGAGCGCGTTCCTGCCGAAGAACGGACCAGCGTCGTCCCGGTCGAGCACGTGGATGACGACCGGCCGTTTCAGATCGGCGCCGCGCTGCCGCAACAGAATCAGCGCGTTCATGCTGTCGATCGCCGGGCCTCCGGCAATGTTGACGAGATGCAGCGGCACGGCGGCCTCGGCACCGAGCGCCTCGCCGAGCGCGTCGGCGAGCAGCGTCGCCACCTGTTGCGTGCGCAGGCGCAGCATCTTGAGCTGCGCGGAGGATGCGACGCGCTTGTCAACCGGACTGTCGAACGGCGGCGGCAGATGATCCGCGCCGAGCTTCATCACATAGGTCGTCAGCCCATCGAGGAACGAGCCTTCGCCGCCGAACAGGGCGCGCAGGATCAGCGATTGTCTGGCCGCGCGGCGCAACATGAAGCGCATGATGAATTGCGGCATGCGCTGATGGCGCCGCGCCTCATCGGCGGCGCGTTCGAACAGCGCGCGCAGAGACGCGGCGTCGTCCGCCACATGGAAGCGCGGATCGGTGACGTCGATGACGGGCAGGGAGACGCCGTCGCGGGTGAGAGCGCGCAGGAGGGGGCGGGATTCAGTGTCGGCTTCGGTTGGCATTGCAGTGCCATCCATTCTTGTCGTCCCCGGGCTTGTCCCGGGGACCCCGCTTAGTCGGGCACTGTACTCACCTAAGCGAGATGGCCGGGACAAGCCCGGCCATGACAGCTCAGATGCCGAGTGCGGGACGCTTCCGCCTCACGACCCCGCGACGAAATACGAGGCGAGGCGGTTGCGGATGTTGTCGGCGATGACCTGCGCCGCGCGGTTCTCGGCGTCGCGCAGGCCGCGGTCGCCGGCGAAGCGCTGCTGCTGGCC
>DASTGR010000049.1:0-6905 GCA_035718885.1 Pseudolabrys sp.
GCCGAGGGTGTGGCGCGCCGATGAGGCGCGACACTCTTTCCGTAAGCCGCGCTTCCCTCTCGAGAAGCGCGGGCGCCTCTCGGCGCGCCACGGCGGTGTTTTCGGGCGTACGGGCCACGCTTTCGGCACGTGGACCAGCCACGGCCATCAGCCAGCTCCTGGCACCGGGTCTTAGTGCCCGGGGGTGGAGCCCCGCCGCTGCCCGGGACCCCGTTTGCGAGACGGGACCGCGGGCACCGCATCCAATCCCGTCAATCGAGACGCCTCGCGACGACGCCCCCGGCCGGACCGGACATAGGAATAATAGGCATGGATGCTAGGACTGGTCAACAGTCCTATTCAAAAGATTTTTTGCTGCGGTGCCGCGGGCAGGGAGCGCCAATGCTGGCGCCCTCTCCCCTTGTGGGAGAGGGCAGCCGCAGCGGCGCGATCATAAAGAATGGGTGAGGGGGCACTCTCGCGCCCCGCCCCCTCACCCATCATTATGCGTCGAGAATCCCTCAAGGCCCTCTCCCACAAAGGGAGAGGGCACAACGACGGGCGCTGCGCACGCCACCCTCCCCCGCAATGCGGGGAGAGGTGAAAGAAAGGCTCACCCCTCCTTCAGCCCGTACGCCAAATCATTGCCGGTGGCGCCGTAATATTTGTACGGCAGGAACTTGCCGGTCATGGCGATGGCGACGCGGTCGCCCTTCGGGTCGGCCCTGCGCGTGATGTCCATGTCGAAGTCGATCGCCGACATGATGCCGTCGCCGAACTCCTCCTCGATCAGCGCCTTGAGCGCCGGTCCATTGACCATGATCATCTCGTAGAAACGGTAGATCAGCGGGTCGGTCGGCGGCATCGGCGTGCCGGTGCCGCGCATCGGCACCTCGTTGAGCAGCGCCTCCTCGCTCTTCGTGAGACCGAACAATTTCGCGGCAGCGGCTGCCTGCGGCTTGGTCAACTTCATCTGGCCGAGGATCGCGCCGGTGACCAGGATCGGCGACATGCCGCCGATCTCGCGGCAGATGTATTTCCAGGTCCAGCCCTTCTCGCGCTTGATATCCAGAACCTTTTCGGTGAGATCGCCCCGGGTCATGGCAACTCCTATGCTGACGTGAACAGTCCCGCAGGCTGCAAAAGCAAGAGCCGCGCCAGCGCCGCGGCCGCTTGCCAATCGGCACGGCACATGCGACCGAAACGGGCATGGACGTCACTCTCGGCGACGGTGCGAAGCTCTCCGCCCACGGCCTGCGCGCCGCCGTGCTGGGCGAGGTGCACGCGCGGCCGTTCACGCCGATGGAGACGCCGCGGCGCGTCCTGCACTTCGCCTTCGACACCGCCGGCGAGCGCGCCAAGGCCGACCGCGCTGCCTTCACCAATCTCTGCCGCGCGCGCGGCGTCGATCAGCCCCGGGACGGCGCCAAGCAGCACCGGCTGACGATCGACGGCGCAACGCTGCGCTGGGAGCAGCACTCGGAATTCACGACCTATACCTGGGAGCTGGCGGCGCAGGGCAACACGCCGTTCTATCCGGTGACCGCGCCGATGGCGGCGTTGGCGCAGCCGGGCCCGCTTGTCGTCGCGCTCGACGTGCACCTGATCGCCGAGCGATCACCGCCGCTCGCGCCGGAGAAGATCTTCGACCGCGTCAGCCTCGCGGCCGCCGAGAACGCGCAAGGCGACGCCCTCTTCGCCACCGACTTCAAGCCCGACGCCTCCGGCTTCGTGCGCATCCTGGTCGTCGACCGCAAGCTCGGGCCCGAGCGCGCCGGCGCGCTGGTGCAGCGGCTGATCGAGATCGAGACTTACCGCACGCTGGCGCTGCTCGGCCTGCCGGAGGCGCAGCGGCTGGCGCCGTCGATCGCTCGCATCGAGCACGGGTTGACGCACGTCACCGAGGAAATGCGCCGCACCGAGAAGCTGATGGACAATCAGCGCCTGCTCGACGAATTGACCGCGCTCGCGGCCGAGCTCGAGGCGGGCGCCGCGTCGAGCCTGTTCCGCTTCGGCGCGAGCCGCGCCTATGACGAGATCGTGCAGCTTCGCTTGCAGACGATCGGCGAGCGCGCGATCGAAGGCTTCCCGACCTGGTCGTCGTTCCTGGCGCGGCGCATGGCGCCGGCGATGCGCACCTGCATCACCACCGAGGAACGGCAGGCGAACCTGTCGCAGAAGCTCGCGCGCGCCGCCAACCTCTTGCGCACGCGCGTCGACGTCGAGCTCGAACGGCAGAACCGCGATCTCCTGAAGTCGATGAACGCGCGCACGCGGCTTCAGATCAGGTTACAGACGACGGTCGAGGGCCTGTCGGTCGCCGCCATCAGCTATTACGTCGTCGGCCTGTTCGGCCACATCCTCGACGGCGTGGTCGAGGCGTCCGGCCGCGACATCGACACCGACATCGCCACCGCGCTGTTCGTGCCGGTCGCGGTGCTCACCATCTGGTGGATCGTGCGCAGCATCCGCCGCAAGCACATTTCGGGAGACCGCGCAGACTAGTTTCTACCAAACGGGGGCGACGCCATGAGCATCATGTACCATGACGGCAATCGGCACTTGCAGGACCGTTTCGACAGCCGGCGCATTTCCGACAGGCTCGAAGAGAAACTCACGCGCACCGCGTTCACCGCGGACGACAAGGCCTATATCGAAGGCGCGGTCTATTTTTTCATCGCCACGGCCGACGCCGAGGGCCGGCCGGATTGCTCGTTCAAGGGCGGCGTGCCCGGCTTCGTGCGCGTGACCGGTCCGTCGGAGCTGGCGTTCCCCGATTATGACGGCAACGGCATGTTCAAGAGCCTCGGCAACATGCTCGTCAATCCCAACGTCGGGCTCCTGTTCATCGCGATGCACGACAAGCCGAAGCGGCTGCGCGTCAACGGCAGCGCCCGCGTCGTGAGCGACGACCCGCTGCTCGGCGAGACGCTCGGCGCGCAATTGATCGTGCGGGTGACGGCGCGCGCCATCTTCCCGAACTGCCCGCGCTACATTCCCGACATGCAGATGACCGGGCCGTCGATCTATGCGCCGCAAGCCGGCGTCGCGCCGCAGGAGCCGGCCTGGAAGGGCTTCGACGCCTTCAAGGACTGCATGCATCCGCGGCAGCCGACCTGGAAGGGGTGATCGCGGGCCTCTTCACCTCCCCCTGGAGGGGGAGATCGACCGCGAAGCGGCCGGGAGGGGGTGATCTTTAGAAGGCACCCCACCCCGCTCGCCTTCGCTTCGCTTGGCGAGCGACCCTCCCCCTCAAGGGGAGGGTAAGAGAAGCGAACCCCAACGCGGGCTGCGGGTTGCTGGCACGTCGTTTGAATGTGTGCAGGACCATGGACAAGCACCGCGCCGATCCCCGACTGCTCTGGCTGGCCAGTGTCCTGGCCGCTGCGACCGTCGTCGTCTTTCTCGCCCATCAGGCCTAGGGCTGGGGTCTGGCCCCGGTAAAGGACCGCAGCCGCTTGCGGCTTGACGGGCCTCGCGGCCTTCGCCACACTAGAACAAATAGAGAACATAAACGTTGGGAAGAGCGGGCGCGCGCCACGCGGCCGAGGGAAATCTCGTCGCAACGTCAGAGGTTTGGTCCATGATCGAGGAACTCCGCCAGCGCCTGCGCGGCCTTGAAAAGCCGCCCGGGCTCGAGGACGGCCCGGCCGCCCTGCCGCTCGGCGCAAGCGCCGTCGACCGCGTGCTCGGCGGCGGGCTGATGCGCGGCGCGCTGCACGAGATCGCCGCCCTGGGCGAGGCGCATGCCGCGGCGGCAACCGGCTTCGTCGCGGGGGTGGCGGCGCTTGCGGCGCTCTCTTCCCCCTCTCCCCGCTTGCAGGGAGAGGGTTGGGGTGAGGGGGCGTTTCCAAAAGCTCAGACTTGCGGTGAAGCCCCCTCACCCGGATCGCTGCGCGATCCGACCTCTCCCCGCACGGCGGGGAGAGGTAAGCACCTCGTCTGGGTCGCCGAGGACATGGCCGCGCTCGAGAGCGGCGCGCTGCATGGCGCCGGCCTCGACGGCTTCGGCGTCAGGCCCGAGCGGCTGGTGACGGTCTCCGTCGCGCAGCGGCGCGACCTGCTCTGGACGATGGAAGAGGCGCTGCGCTGCCGCGCGGTTTCCTGCGTCATCGGTGAGATGCGCCACGGCGCGCTCGATGCGGTCGCCGTGCGGCGGCTGTCGCTCGCGGCCGCCGAGACGGCCGCGCTCGCGCTCATTCTCCGCGCCGGCCCGGGCGACGACGCCTCCACCGCCGCGACGCGCTGGATCGTGAGCGCCGCCGCAGCGGAGAGCGCGGAGCCGCGCATGCTGGCGCAGCTCGTGCGCAACCGGCGCGGACCGCGCGGGCAATGGATTCTCGAATGGAGTGACAGCGATGGCCGTTTCACGTGCGCAGCGCATGCTCAGCCTGTGGCTTTGCCGCCTCGCCACCGACCGCATCAAAAGATCGCGCGAAGCGTCGCGTGAGAATACGGCACGGCCTCTCGCTCCCTCCCCGCACGCGGGGAGAGGTGAAGAAAGGGCGCCGCTCGCGATCTACGGCAGACGCGGCAATGCCGATGTGCTCACCGCGGTCGACGAGGTCGCCGCGCGGCGCGGGCTCTACGCAGGGCTGGCGCTGACGCAGGCGCGCGCGATGCATCCTTCGCTCGATGCCGTGCCGGAGGACGCGAACGCCGACGCGCTGCTTCTCGAGCAGGTCGCCGACTGGTGCCTGCGCTACACGCCCCTCGTCGCCTGCGACGCGCCGGACGGCTTGCTGCTCGACATCACCGGCTGCGCGCATCTCTACGGCGGCGAGACGGCGCTCGTTGCCGACCTCTCCGCGCGGCTCGAGCGCGCCGGACTCGCCTGCTCGATCGCGGTCGCCGGTTCGATCGGCGCGGCCTCTGCCGCCGCGCGCTATGGCGCGGCAGGCCATCACGCCAATGGCGAGGAGCGCAAATTGCTCACGCCGCTGCCGCTCGCGGCGCTGCGGCTCGAACCGGCGACGGTCGCTTCGCTCGCACGCGTCGGCCTCAAATGCGTCGGCGACATCATCGACCTGCCGCGCGCGCCTTTGACCGCGCGCTTCGGCGGCCAGGTCGTGCGCCAGCTCGACCGCGCGCTGGCGCTCGAGGACGAGCCGCTGACGCCGCGCCTGCCGGTCGCGCCCTACGTCGCCGAGCAGCGCTTCCCCGAGCCGATCGCGCGCGAGGAGGACGTGCTCGCCGTCACCGAGCGGCTGGCGCAGCAATTGAAGCTTGCGCTGGAGCGGCGTGGCGACGGCGCGCGCCGCATCGAGCTGACGCTGTTCCGCACCGACGGCGCGGTGCGCCGCATCGCCGCCGGCACGTCGCGGCCGCTGCGCGATCCGGCCGAGATCCGCGCGCTGTTCGTGGAGCGGCTGGCGGCGCTTTCCGACGCGCTCGATCCCGGCTTCGGCTTCGACATGGCGCGGCTGTCGGTGCTGGTCGCCGAGCCGTGCGCGCCGGAGCAGATCGGCATCGGCGGCGGCGACGAAACGAAAGAGATGAACCGCCTCGTCGACCGCCTCTCCGCACGGATCGGGTCACAGCGCGTGCGGCGGCTGATCGCGCAGGACAGCCATCTGCCGGAGATCGCGGCGGTGAGCCAGCCGGCGCAGGCGACCGGCACCGACGGCGGCTGGGCCTCGTTCCGCGCCTATCGCACCGAGGTCGAGCTCGCGCCGCGGCCGCTGCGGCTGTTCGCGCGGCCGGAGCCGATCGAGACGGTGGCCGAGGTGCCGGACGGGCCGCCGCTGCGGTTTCGCTGGCGGCGCGCGCTGCACGAGGTGATCTTCGCCGACGGCCCCGAGCGCATCGAGGGCGCGTGGTGGAGCGAGAGCGGCGGGCAAATTTCAGGAAATCTTGCACGCGATTATTTCCGCGTCGAGGACAGAAGCGGCCTGCGCTTCTGGCTGTTCCGCGCCGGGCTCTACCGCGACCTCACGCCCGGCGGCGCGCCGCCTTCGTGGTTCGTGCATGGGATGTTTGCGTGAGCTTCTTACCCTCTCCCCCTGTGGGAGAGGGTGGCGCGCGATAGCACGCCGGGTGAGGGGGAAATGCCAAGGTACCGCGTTGAAGAATATAAACGGACACAAGCAAAAACGCTTCGTCACGCACTGACCGAGGCCGAGCTCTATCTTTGGCAATTACTGCGGTCGCGACAAATCTCCGATTTAAAATTTAGACGTCAGGTCCCGGTCGGCCCATGGATCGCCGACTTTGTCTGTTTCGAGCACATGCTCATCGTCGAAGCCGATGGCAGCCAGCATGCCGAAAGTCGCCGCGATGAGATTCGCGATGCCGATCTGCGCCGCCGCGGATTCCGCATCCTGCGCTTCTGGAATAACGACATCCTCGTCAATCCAAACGGCGTGCTCGAAAAGCTTCTGAGCGAGACCGAAGAGCCCCCCTCACCCCGCGGCCTTCGGCCGCGACCCTCTCCCACAAGGGGAGAGGGTTAGTCAGTGCCTGTGTCGCGTCCGATGCCTTACCTCGAATTCGCCGTCGCCTCGAACTTCTCGTTCCTGCGCGGCGCGTCGCACCCGGAAGAGCTGATGGTGCAGGCCGCGCATGCGGGGCTTGCCGGCATCGGCCTCACCGACCGCAACTCGGTCGCCGGCGTCGTGCGCGCGCATCTGACCAAGCGCGAGCACGATTTGCCGCTGCGCTATCACCCCGGCGCGCGGCTCGTCTTTTCGGACGGCACGCCGGACATCCTCGCCTATCCGCGCGACCGCGCCGGCTGGGGCCGGCTGACGCGGCTCCTGACGCTCGGCAACCTGCGCGGCAGGAAAGGCGAATGCATCCTCACGCGCGAGGATCTGATCGCGCATATTTTTGGACTGGAGCTGGTGGTTCTTCCTTCTCCCCGCGCGCGGGGAGAAGGTGGCGAGCACGCCGTCGCGCGTAGCGCGAAGGCGGGCGAGCCGGATGAG
>DASTGR010000050.1:0-2732 GCA_035718885.1 Pseudolabrys sp.
AAGGAGGTCACGATCAGCGCCAGTGCGGTCAGCACGACGCCGGCGAGCGCGACGAAGGCGCCGCGCGGCAATTTGTCCCGCGGCGGCAGATAGGCCATGTCAGCGTAGAACGCATGGCGCATGCGCCAGCGCAGCACGAGGTAGGTCGCGACGACGGCGACGATCGAGGGCACCGTGAAGCTCTTCAGCCAGGCGATGAGCGGCGGCATGTGGCCGCCATAGAGCACGATGTTGGCCGGGTTGGAGATCGGCAGCACGAAGCTCGCGGCGTTCGCGACGAAGGCGCAGATGAAGAGATAGGGCAGCGGCTCGAGCTTCGCCTTCCTGGCCGCCGCGAACACGGCCGGTGTCAGCACCACCGCCGTGGCGTCGTTCGACATGAACACCGTGACGATGGTACCGACCGCGTAGATCAGGAGAAACAGCCGGCGTGGCGAGCCCTTCGCGTGCAGCACCGCCTCGACCGCCAGCCAGTCGAACAGGCCCTCGCGCCGCGCCGTCTCCGACAAAAGCATCATGCCGACGAGAAAGAGATAGACGTCGAGGCCCTGCCCCATCGCCGTAACGGCGTCGCGCCACGGCACGAGCCCGAGCGCGACCACCGCCACCGCGCCGGCGACCGCCCAGATCGCCTCGGGCCAGCGCAGCGGCCGCACGATGACGCCGGCAATCGCCAGCAGCGCGATGGCGAGCGTCAGCGCGTTGGCGAAAGTCACGACCATGCGATGTCCGAAGCCCCCCTTGCCCGGTCTACGGCGCGGACCGGCCGATCACAATCCCCTTCGGGACGCGGCGTTCCAGCAGACCGCCGGACGTTGCGCGTCCACACCGTTCAAGGCAGACTTTTCCGCTCGTTGCGGCCGGGAGCCCTGAATGTCGAGGCTGGCGAATGCCGGTGAAGCGCTGGCGATGCATGCGCGGCTGACGCCGGACAAGATCGGCGCCAGCGATCTCGACCGGCGCATGACCTTCAAGCTCTGGCACCGGCGCGCCTGGCGGTTGGCCAATGCACTCATGGGCTTGGGCCTTGGCAAGGGCGACCGCGTCGCCGTGCTCGCCTACAATTCCATCGAGTGGCTCGAAATCTACGCCGCGACCGCTCTCTCCGGCATCGTCGCCGTGCCGGTCAACTTTCGCCTCACGGCCCAGGAAGCCCGCTACATCATCGAGAACTGCGAGGCGCGCGCCCTGATCGTGCAGGACGAGCTCCTCGGCACGATCGAGGGGGTCCGCCGCGAACTCGGCATTGCGGACAAGAACATCGTCGTCTTCGGCAAGACACCCGGCCCGGCCGGCTTTACCGCCTACGAGGACATGCTGGCCCGCGCGAGCGACGCGACGCCCACCGTCACGGTCGATGGCGCCGACCCGTGGATGCTGATGTACACGTCCGGCACGACCGGCAAACCGAAAGGCGCGATCCGCAATCATCGCGGCGGCGCCATGCTCTCGATGATCACCGAGATCGAGCTCGGCCTGTCGTGGCACGACTCCGCGCTGCTGGTCATGCCGATGTGCCACGCCAACTCGCTCTATTTCTATGGCGCGTTCTCTTATTGCGGCGGCACCTGCACCGTCTACAACCGCAAGAGCTTCGATCCCGAACACCTGGTGCGCACGCTCGCCGAAGGCGGCGCGAGCTTTACCTCGCTGGTGCCGACGCATTACGCGATGATGCTCGATCTGCCGGCGGCGACGCGCGCCAAGTACAATGTCGACGCCGTCACCAAGCTGATGATCTCGTCGGCGCCGGCGCGGCGCGAGACCAAGCTCGCAATCATGGAGTATTTCACGAACAGCGGCCTTTACGAGCTCTATGGCTCGACCGAGGCCGGCTGGGTGACGATGCTGCATCCGGACGAGCAGTTCGACAAACTCGGCTCGGTCGGGCGCGAATGCGTCGGATCGCGGCCGATCCGCCTGCTCGACACGCAAGGCAACGACGTGCCGGACGGCGAGCCGGGCGAACTGTTCTCGTGCAACGACTACACGTTCGACGGCTACTGGAAGCTGCCGGAGAAGACTGCGGAGGCTTTCCGCGGCGACTATTGCAGCGTCGGCGACATGGCGCGGCGTGACGCGCAGGGGTTCGTCTATTTGGTCGACCGCAAGAGCAACATGATCATTTCCGGCGGCGAGAACGTCTACCCGTCCGAAGTCGAAGCGCTGCTCGCGACGCACGAGCAGGTGCGCGACGTCGCCGTGATCGGCCTGCCCGACGCCAAATGGGGCGAGCGCGTGCACGCCGTCATCGTCGCCCGCGACGGCGAGCGGCCGAGTGAAGCCGAGATCATGGAATGGTGCCGGACGCGGATCGCCGGCTACAAAAGGCCGCGCTCGGTTGCCTTCATCCGCGATAGCGACATGCCGCGCACCGCCACCGGCAAGATTCAGCACCGGCTGCTCAAGGTGCAGCAGGAAGCGTCCGCCACAAAGGAAACGACATGACCGACGTTCAGGATCTCAATGCCGACACCGGGTCCTGTGCCGCCTGGATCGCGACATTCCTGAAGGCGCGCGGCGTCGACCGCATCTTCGGTCTCCAGGGCGGCCACATCCAGCCGATCTGGGACCATGTCGCGCGGCAAGGTATCCGCATCATCGACGTGCGCGACGAAGGCGCCGCCGTGCACATGGCGCACGCCCATGCCGAGCTTGCCGGCGGCTTCGGCGTCGCAATGGTCACCGCCGGCCCCGGCGTCACCAATTGCGTCACGGCCATCGCCAACGCC
>DASTGR010000051.1:0-3776 GCA_035718885.1 Pseudolabrys sp.
CAAGAATGAAAGAAGAAGAGATATAGAGCCTGGCTTCATGAACGTCGTCGCTCTCGCCAAACCACGGTCCGCGCCGCAACGACATCCGGGCTGCGGCGTATGCATATCGCGTGGCTTCACCTTCTGCGACGTGATCGCGGAGGCCGGAACAGCCCGTGTCGGCCGGCCTTTGGCGCAGGAGGTGCGCAAGGTCGCGGCGCGCCGCACGATCTTTCGCGCTCACGACACGCTCGACTACGTGCCGGTGATCTGTAGCGGCTGGGCGCTCACCTCGGTCATGCTCGCCGACGGAAGCCGTCAAATCCTGCATTTCCTCATGCCCGGCGACATCGTCCTGTCGGCGCTGCTGTTCGACCCGAAACCGATCTGCTCGGTCGAGGCAATCACCGACGTCACCTATCGCGTCTTCGACCGTGCCGACCTGCGGGAGCGGCTGTTCAGCAAGGCGGACCTGGCTGAAAAGCTCGCGGTGCTCTGGACCGAATCCAAGCGTCGCGCCGACGAATTGATCGTCGATCTCGGCCGGCGCGGCGCGACGGAGCGTGTCGCCCGCCTCCTGCTCACTTTGGTCGAACGGCTCCAGAGCCGGGACATGACGATCGGCGGTCCGTTCGAAATCGATTTCCCGCTGCGCCAGCACCACATCGCCGACGCCGTCGGGCTGACCCCCGTGCACGTGAGCAAGGTGCTGTCCGAGTTCCGCCGCAACGGCATGATCCAGCTGAGCGAGCGCACGCTCGCCATCCTCGATCCGGACCGCCTGCGCGCCTTGGCCAAGCTTCGCTGAGGCTCAGCGCCCGGAGAAATTGGGCAGGCGCCGCTCGGCCGTCGCCTTCACGCCTTCCTTGAAATCGTCGGTCTTGCGCAGCCGCGTCTGCTCCACGAGCTCGTGTTCGGTCGCTTTGAGCACGCGATCGGCAAGGTCGCCGCGCATCGTGGCCCGTGTCGAGACGAGCGCGAGCGGCGCGTTCTCGGCGATCTCGGCGGCGAGTTTCATCGCTGCGTCGCGGACCTGGTCCTGCGGCACGAGCACGTCGGCAAGGCCCATCGCGCGTGCCTCCTCGCCTCCGACGCGGCGGCTCGTATAGAACATCAGCGCCGCATTGTTGTGCCCGATCACCGCCGGCAGCGTCACGGTGAGGCCGAAGCCCGGGTGGAAGCCGAGCCGCGTGAAGTTGGCGGAAAAACGCGCTTCGGGGCAGGCGACGCGGAAGTCGCCGACCATCGCCAGCCCGAGCCCGCCGCCGACCGCGGCGCCGTGAACTGCGACGACGATCGGCTTCTTCGTGCGGAACAGCCGGTTGCCTTCGAGATAGAGGTGCTGCACGGCGGCCTCACGGTTGAGTTCGCCGGGCCGCTGGCCGGACTTGTCGAGCGTCGAGCCGTCGCCGAAGTTCGCGCCGGCGCAGAACGACTTGCCTTGCGCCGCAAGTACGACGGCGCGGCACCCGATATCCTCGTCGAGCGCCTCGAGCGCGCCGGCGATCTCCTGGATCAGCGCGACGTCGAAGAAGTTGTGCGGCGGCCGTCTGATCTCGATCAGCGCAACGTGCCCGATGCGCTCGACGCCGATATCCTTGAACGGGCCCATTGCAAGCGTCCTTCTATTCGGCGGCGTCGCGGCCCTGCGCATGCGCGCTGGCCTTCATGATCAGCGCGTCCACGATGGTGACACCTTCGCCTTCGGCGTGGACGACGACCGGATTGAGATCGATCTCGGCAATCGTGCCGGCGTGGTCCGCGGCAAACTGCGACAGCTTCACCATCAGCGCGGCCAGCGCGTCGATGTCGGCGGCCGGCGTGCCGCGGAAGGCGCCGAACAGCCGCGCACCCTTCAACCGGCCGATCAGCGCCCGCGCGGCGTCGTGGTCGAGCGGCACGGGGGCGAGCGCGGTGTCGGCCATCGCTTCGACCAGCACGCCGCCGAGGCCCACCATCAGCAGCGGGCCCCAGCGAGAATCGCGATTGACGCCGAGGATGACCTCACGTCCGGGCCGCGCCATGGGCTGAACCAGCACGCCGTCGATGTGTGCCGCCGGCGCATGCCGCCGCGCCGCGGCAAGCACGCGCTCATAGGCGGCGCGCACGTCGCCGCCGGCGACATTGAGCGCCACCCCACCGGCTTCGGTCTTGTGGGGAATGTCCGCCGACTGGATCTTCAGCGCGACCGGCCGTCCAATATTCCGGGCGGTCGCTTCCGCTTCCGCCGCCGACTGCGCCAGCGCCGCGCCGTCATCCGCGAGCATGCCGTAAGCGGCGAGCAGCGGCCGCGCTTGCCATTCGCCGATGATCGGTCCGCACGCCGCCAGCGCCGCCTGGGTGCGCTCGCGCGCCGCGTGGAATGTCGGCGTATGCGCAGGCTTTGCGGCGAGGCGCTCGCTCCGTTCCTTGTAGTCGAGCAGGGCGCGCATCGCGCGCGTCGCACCGATGGGGCTCGTGAAGAGCGCATAGCCGGCTTCGTTGAGGATCTCCACGCTCCGCTCCGAGGGCAGCGTGTAGGTCCACATGAAGACGGGCTTGCGGCTTGCGCGCTTCAGGTCTTTGAGCTTCTCGAGGTCGCCTTCGAGGAAGGCCGAGCGTCGCGCCGTGACGACGACGATGACGCCATCGATCAGCGGCGATTCCGCCGTGATGCGGGCGAAGGCGGCGTAGCCCATCTTGTGCACGCCTTGCGCGGTCGAATCGACCGGGTTCTCCGACGTGCCGTAGGGCGGGATGTGCTCCTCGAGCGCGCGCCGTGTCGCATCGTCGAGCACCGGCACCTCGAGGCCTGCGGCCGCGCAGGCGTCCGCCGTCCAGATGCCGCCGCCGCCGGACGCCGTGACGATGCCCATGCGGTTGCCCGCGGGCAGGCGGTCCTTGCCGCAGGCCAGGAAGCCGACGGCAAAGTCGAGCATCTCGTCGAAGTCGCGGCCCTCGATCAGGCCATAATGGTCGAAGATGGCGCGATACGCGGCCTGCGAGCCGGCGAGCGAGGCGGTGTGCGAGGCGACGGCGCGAATGCCAGCCTCCGACTGACCGATCTTGCCGACAATCAGCGGCTTGCCGGCTTTCAAGGCCTTCTCGGCGGCACGCCTGAACTTGTCCGGCGACTTCACGTCCTCGATCAGCAGCAGGAAGACATCGGTGCCGCCTTCGTCGATGAGATAATCGAGGACATCCGCGACATCGAGCGCGCATTCGTTTCCGGTGGTGACGACATGGCGGAAGAGGATGTTGCGCGGCCGCGCCCGGTCGAAGAATGCAAAGCCCAGGCCGCCGCTCTGCGAGATCACCGACACCTGCCCGCCGCCGATCACCTGCGTCGGGCGAATCGCGCCGGCGTTCTTGTCGAGCGCCGGCGAGAAGGTCGGGCACAGCGACGCGGCAATATTGGCGTAGCCCTCCGAATTCGGGCCGGTCACCGCCATGTCGTAGCGCCGCGCGATCGCCGCAATCTCCGACTGCATGCGCGCGCCTTCGCCGCCCGGTTCCTCGGCAAAGCCGGACGACATGATCACTGCCGCCTTTATCCCGGCCTTGCCGCACCGCTCGAGCTCGGCGACGACATGCACGGCCGGGATGATCAGCACCGCCATGTCGACGGTTTCCGGCAGCGCCTCGATCGACGGATAGGCCCTATACCCCTGCACCTCGTCGGCGCTGCGGCTGATCGGATAGACGCGGCCTTCGTAGGGATGGCTGAGGATGGTCTCGAAGATGCGGCCGCGCAGCCCCTTGGTGTCCGACGACGCGCTGACCACCGCCACCGACTTCGGCCACAGCAGCTTTTGCAA
>DASTGR010000052.1:0-4524 GCA_035718885.1 Pseudolabrys sp.
GTAGATCTTGATGAACTCCAGCTCGTCCTGCTTGTGGCCGGTGAGCGGATCGAACTCCTCGATATTCTCGACGGTGTCGCCAAAGAGGTTCACGCGCCAGGCGCGGTCCTCATAGTGCGCCGGGAAGATGTCGACCGTATCGCCGCGCACCCGGAACGAGCCGCGATAGAAGTCGCCGCCGGAGCGCTTGTATTGCAGCGCGACGAGGTCGGCGAGCAGTTGCCGCTGATCGAGCTTGCCGCCGACCTTGAGCGTGAAGGTCATGGCCGAATAGGTCTCGACCGAGCCGATGCCGTAGATGCAGGACACCGAGGCGACGATGATGACGTCGTCGCGATCGAGCAGCGCGCGTGTCGCCGAGTGGCGCATGCGGTCGATCTGCTCGTTGATCGAGGATTCCTTCTCGATATAGGTGTCGGTGCGCGGGACGTAGGCTTCCGGCTGGTAGTAGTCGTAGTAGGAGACGAAGTACTCGACCGCGTTGTCGGGGAAGAACGACTTGAACTCGCCGTAGAGCTGCGCGGCGAGCGTCTTGTTCGGCGCGAGGATCAGCGCAGGGCGCTGCGTCTCCTCGATCACCTTGGCCATGGTGAAGGTCTTGCCCGAGCCGGTGACGCCGAGCAGCACCTGCGTGCGGTCGTGACGCTTGACGCCCTCGACCAGCTCGCGGATCGCGGTCGGCTGGTCGCCCTTCGGCGCGAAGTCGGATTTGATCTTCAGCGGAATGCCGCCTTCGGATTTCTCCGGGCGGGGCGGGCGGTGCGGCGTCCATACCTGCTCGTTCACTTCCGGGCGGCCCTCGCGCAGCAGGCGTTCGAGCGACTCCGCGGTGGCGGCGACGCCCATCGACGACAGGCCGTGCCCCGGCTTCGGCAAGTCGGCGCGCGGCAGGCGGTATTTCAGCTCGTCGCTCAAGCCGAGCTCGTCGGCCAGCGCCGGGTCGAGCCCGGTGATGGGGCTTGCGCCCGCGTCGAAGTCGGCTTGCGGGGCCTCCGCGAAACCCTCGGCTTTCGTCTCCTTGTTCGCCGACTTGCGCGCGGTGTGCGCGGCGGAGAAATCCTTGCGCCGCTCCCACGAGGTCTCCGGTGGCGGCTGCAAGTTGGTGCCGGAACCCAGGCCCGCCGTGCCGCGCGCAATGCCCGGATTGAGCAGCGCCGCGAGTTGGTCCGGCGTCTTCGCCTCGTCCGGGCGGGCCGCCTTGGCGCGCGTCGGGCGCGCGGGATCCTTGGGCTTTTTCGGTCGGTCGGGGGATTTCGCCATGGGCCGAATATGGGGCGAGTCCCGTGGCGGGGAAAGGGCGGCAGGTTCCCCATCTATCGCGGGTTGCGGACGGTGCTAGTCTTTGCGTCAACGAGAAACGCAGGGGAGAGACTGATGACCGCGCTCACACGCCGTACGCTGCTCGCAGGCCTCGCCGCCGCGCCATTCGTGCGCCCGGCGCGCGCCGCCGACTGGCCGACGCATCCGGTGCGCGTGATCGTGCCCTATCCGCCGGCCGGCGGCGCCGACACGACTGGGCGCATCCTGTTCGGTCGGCTGTCCGAGGAGCTGAAGCAGCAGTTCGTGGTCGAGAACCGCGGCGGCGCCGGCGGCACGATCGGCGAAGCGGTGGTCGCGAAGGCCGAGCCCGACGGCTACACGCTCTTGCACGACGCCACCGGCTTCTCGGTCAACGGCGCGCTCTATCCGAAGCTGCCGTTCGACTACAATAAGGACTTCGAGCCGGTCTTCCTCGTCTCGCTGGTGCCGAACATCCTCGTCGTCACGCCGTCCGTGCCGGTGACGACCGCGAAGGACGTCATCGCTTACGCCAAGGCGCAGAAGGACGGGATCGACATGGCCTCGTCCGGCAACGGCACCTTGCAGCACCTCTGCCTCGAAATGTTCCGCAAGGAGGCCGGCATC
The DNA here is from genome assembly GCA_035718885.1 of Pseudolabrys sp. GTDB lineage: Bacteria > Pseudomonadota > Alphaproteobacteria > Rhizobiales > Xanthobacteraceae > Pseudolabrys. The sequence continues at coordinate 1,906 of DASTGR010000052.1, forward strand.
AAGATCAGCCACGTGCCCTATCGCGGCGGCGGGCTGGCGCTCAACGACGTGATGGGCGGGCAGGTGAAGTTCTTCTTCGCCAACGGCTCGTCGGTGGTCGGGCAGATCAAGGGCGGCAAGCTCAAAGCCATCGCACACACCGGCAAAGGCCGGCTCGACAGCCTGCCGGACATCCCGCCGCTCTCCGATACGCTGCCCGGCTTCGAGGCCTATGAATGGAACGGCGTGTTCGCGCCGCACGGCACGCCGGCCGACATCGTCGGCAAGCTCAACACGGCGTTGAACGCGGCGCTGAAATCGCCGTCGGTCGCCGACCGCTTCAGGCAGCTCAATATCCAGTCGCGGCCGAACACGCCGGCCGAGTTCGCCGCCTTCGTCGCGCAACAGATGGAGACGTGGCACAAGGTGGTGAAGGACGCGAATATTCATTTGGGGTAGTGCGTCTGCGGTGGTGCGACGCTTGCTTTCTTCACCTCTCCCCGCTTGCGGGGAGAGGTCGGATCGCGAAGCGATCCGGGTGAGGGGCCTCTGAGCTCATGAGAGTCGCCGGCCCCTCGCCCCAACCCTCTCCCCGTAAGAACGGGGAGAGGGAGCCCGCTGTGCCTGCGGCCATTCCGAGTTTCAATACGATGAATGTCCAACATACAAACCGAGAGCCCCCGCGCATCGCCGGCCCGGTGGCGCAGCCGAAAATGCCGCGCATCGTGCCGCCGCGTGGCGCGTGGGACACGCACGCGCACATTTTCGGGCCGTCCGACCGCTTCCCGTACACGCCGGGCCGCGGCTACACGCCGCCGGACGCGCCGGTCGAGACCTATCTCACATTGCTCGACGCGCTCGGCTGCGACTACGGCCTGATCGTGCAGGGCAATGCGCACGGCTACGACAACCGCGTGCTGCTCGACGCGCTCGAACGCTTCCCGCAGCGGCTGCGCGGCGTCGCCATCACCGACACGCGCATTCAGCCTGAGACATTGCGCGACTGGCACAGGACCGGCATGCGCGGCCTGCGCTTCCACCTCTTCGCGAGCAAGCCGGGCTACGTGCGTGGCGTCGGGCTTGACGTGTTCGAGGTGTTCCGCAAGACGATGGTCGAGCTCGGCTGGGTGGCGCAGTTCTTCTGCGACGGCCGCATCCTCAAGGACTTCGCGCCGGCCTTGCGCGACATTGCGCGCGACATGGCCGTGATCGTCGATCATTACGGCATGGTCGATGCGGCCCGCGGGGTCGACGACGAGAATTTCCAGGCGCTGCTGCGTCTCGTCGGCGAAGGACTCGCGCATGTGAAGGTGTCGGCGGCCTATCGTGTGTCGAAGCGCTATCCGGACTATGACGATGCGCGCGCGCTGCACGAGGCTCTGCTCCACGCCAATCCCGAGCGGCTGATGTGGGGCACGGACTGGCCGCATCCCTCGATCGATGCCGCCGTGATGCCCGACGACGGGCATCTCATGGATTTGTTCTGCGCCTGGACGCCGGACGAGGGCATGCGGCGGACGATCCTGGTCGAGACGCCGGCGCGATTGTTCCTGCGTTGACGCCCGCCGCCGGCGCGCGGATCATGGCGGCTCACCGGGAGACCGCGCCGATGCTCGCTTTGCGCCCGAACTGCGAATGCTGCGATAAGGACCTGCCGCCGGACGCCGCCGACGCGATGATCTGCACCTTCGAGTGCACGTTCTGCCGCGACTGCGCCACGACGCGGCTTGCCGGCCGCTGCCCGAACTGCGGCGGCAATCTGGTGGCGCGGCCGATCCGCCCCGCCGACAAGCTCGCCAAGTTTCCGGGCTCCACCGAGCGCGTGCTCAAGCCGCAGGGCTGCGGGAAAGCGGCCTGACGCTCCCTAGGCTTGGCCGGGGCGCGGGGCTATCAAAGGTGCATGCTGAAAGCCCCGATTCGCATCCTCGGCATCGATCCGGGCCTCCGCCGCACCGGCTGGGGGCTGATCGAGAGCGACGGCAACCGGCTGATCCACGTCGCCTGCGGCTCGGTCGAGACCAGCGAGCGTGCCGACCTCGGCGCGCGGCTGGTGGCGATCCATGACGGGCTGATCCGCATCATCGAGACCTACGCGCCGCACGAGGCGGCGGTCGAGCAGACCTTCGTCAATGCCAACGGCGCCTCGACCCTGAAGCTAGGCCAGGCGCGCGGCGTCGCCATGCTGGTGCCGGCGCGGGCCGGGCTCGCCGTATCGGAATACGCGCCGAACCTGATCAAGAAGACGGTGGTCGGCGCCGGCCATGCCGACAAGGTACAGATCAGGCTGATGATCGGCGTGCTGCTGCCGAAGGCCGAGCCGCAATCCGACGACGCCGCCGACGCGCTCGCCATCGCGATCTGCCACGCGCATCATCGCGCCAGCATCGCCATGGCGGCGAAATTGAAAGTGGCGGCGCGATGATCGGCAAACTTTCGCTTTCCACAATCGACAGTCCCGAACGGCCTCATGGTGAGGAGCGCTCCGGAGGAGCGCGTCGCGAACCATGGGGCCGCCCCATCCTTCGAGACGCGGGCTTCGCCCGCTCCTCAGGATGAGGCGGAGAGAGGCGCGATGATCGGCAAGCTGAAGGGCATCGTCGACACTTACGGCGAGGACAACATCATCCTCGACGTCGGCGG
>DASTGR010000053.1:0-6677 GCA_035718885.1 Pseudolabrys sp.
CTGCGATGGCGCAGAGGCCGGTTATCTCGCCATCGATCACCGCGCCGATGCCGAGTATCTGCAATGGCTTCTGCTCTTGCCCGCGACGCAGAACCGCGGCGTCGGCTCAGCGATCGTCCGCGACCTGATCGCCGCGGCCAACGCGGCTGGCAAGTGCGTGCAACTGCGCATCCTGCCGGTCAATACCGGCGCGCGGCGGCTCTACGAGCGGCTGGGCTTCGCCGTCACAGGTACCGAGGGCGACTTCGTCTATATGGAACACACCGCCGCATGCGCGTGACACGGCATCCGGTCGCTGTCGGCAGAGGCGATCGATCGCGACCTAGGAATGCAGGCGCGACGCGGGCGGCGCGGGCCGCGGCTCGAATGGGCCCGTACTGCCGGCCGATATTCGCCGGGCGGCGATATCGCTCAACATCGCGTCGAGATCTTGCGAATTGAACGGCTTGAGGATGAGGCCGTCGATCAGGTGGAGGATTCCCGCGCTTGCGACCCCGGCAGCCGCTTCGCGGTCGGCGGTGGTCAGCAAGAGCACGCAATTCCTGCCACGGGGCTCAGCGCGCAGCAGGCGCGTAAATGTGACGCCGTCGATCGGATGCATCTTGATGTCGCACAACACGACCGCATAGTCGCGCTCGCGAACCAGCCGGAGCGCGGTTTCGCCGTCATGACAGATGTCGACCTGCTTGAAGCCGAGACGCTGCGCCAGCACCTTCATGATACGGGCCATGGTCGCGAAATCATCGACCACCAGCATTCTCGAATATCTGGAAGGCATGGCCGTCGCGCCGCTAGAGCTCTTGCGGTTTTACCGATGCAGCCGCGGCGTCGAGCGAGAGCCGGCCGCGCCAGACGTCGCGCCGATCGTCGCGCAGTATGCCAACGAGCTGCCAAGGCTCCTCGAAGCGCACCGCGCCTCGGCTGATCTCCAGCATGGCGAGGCGCATTTCGTGGCGGGCGGCATCGTCCGTCGGATGCTCGGAGCCTTCGTCGTCGCGGGTCAGCGTGTTGTTGTGGAGGAAGTCGAAGTAGTACTTTCTCAATGCCGGCCCCGCGCGAAAATGTACTCGGAGAGTCCGTCTCCCCGATCGACAGTTGCAATCATTGGAATATCTTATATATGCATATGCATGTATTTTCCAGCGTCTTAGCTACATAGCGGAGCCGTGTTTATGCCCGAGCGGACAATCCGGAGCGCCGCCCAGTGCGATTGCCTGGCGATCCGTCAGGCGGCCCGTCAGATCACGCAATTCTACGAACGTCACCTGTCCAAAGAGGATCTGACGGCGAACCAATATGCGATCCTGCGCAAGCTGTCGGGGCTGGGACAGTTGTCGATCGGCGATCTCGCCAGCAGCATGGTGATGGACTCCACGACCGTGACCCGCGCGGTAAGGCCGCTGCTGCGGGACCGCCTGCTCGGCATGACGCGCACCAAGGACAAGCGCACCCGTCTCGTCGACGTGACCGCGACGGGCCGGGCGAAATTGCGCTCCGCCGATGCGCATTGGAAAAAGGCGCAAGACGCGTTCGAGCACGCCTTCGGCGCCGCGGATGCGCAGGCCTTGCGGCAGACGATGTGGCGCGTTGTCGAGAGTATCCCTGCGGCAGACTGACGAGGCCAGCGCGACGGAGCCTCAGCGTCCGCGCGCCGCGATGAGCACGTCGCGCAGAACGTTCTTCTCTTCCTCGGTCTCGGCAAGCCGCGTGGCCAGCGTGTCGCGCAGCGACAGGATGCCCTTCACGCGGCCGTCTTCGGCGACCGGCAGATGCCGGAACCTGTTTTCGCGCATGATCTCCTGGGCGTGCTGCATCGTATCCCCGGGCGCGCAGACGATGACACGCGTGGTCATCACGTCGCGGGCCCGCAGATATTTCAGCTCGCTGACGTCGTTGCGCGCAAAGGCGCGGACCAGATCGCGCTCGGAGACGATCCCGACCATGCGGTCGTTGAATTCGCACACCGGCAGCGCGCCGATGCCGTTCGAGTACATGAGTTTGGCGACGTCGTTGAGCGCATGGTCTGGAATGCACGTGACCAGACGCTGATGCGACGTTTCGAGGAACTCGCCGACTTTCATGGCTTTGGCTCCCTTCGGTTCGGTCGCCCGCAGTGAATGTCGGTGCCAAGTGTGTCGCAAATGGGATTGGCCGGACATTGCGCCGGCCTGGCCCGCGACTGCCGCCGGGGAACGCGGATACGGCCGCCGCGTTGCCCTCACCGGACCATGGAGGTTTCGATGGAAACGATCCTGATCATTGTTCTTCTTGTCCTGCTGCTTGGCGGCGGCGGCTGGTATGGCCGCGGCCGCTGGTATGGCAGGCGCCCGCTCTAGCTTGCAGGAGGGCCTCGCGGCACGTGCCGTGCCGCGCCCCGCCAAACAAAAAGCCCGGCATCGCTGCCGGGCTTTTTTTAATTCGTCAGTGCGGTGCTTTTCAGGCCGCCTCGTCCTCGACGCCCTCTTCGCCGGGCGCCGCTTCGTCGGCGGGCTTGGGACCACGGCGCGGGCCCTTGGCGAGCGCGCCCTCGATCTCCTTGATCGCCTCGGTCTCGGTCACCTTCTGCACAGCCGCGATTTCGCGCGACAGCCGGTCGAGCGCGGCTTCGTAGAGCTGACGCTCGGAGTAGGACTGCTCCGGCTGCGTCTCCGAACGGTACAGGTCGCGCACCACTTCGGCGATGGCGACGATGTCGCCGGAATTGATCTTGGCTTCGTATTCCTGCGCGCGGCGCGACCACATGGTGCGCTTGATGCGGGCGCGGCCCTTGAGCGTCTCCAGCGCCTTCTTGACGAGCGGCGGCTCGGCCAGCTTGCGCATGCCCACCGACACGATCTTGGCGGTCGGGACGCGCAGCGTCATCTTGTCCTTGATGAAGTTGATGACGAACAGTTCGAGCTTCGCTCCGGCGATCTCCTGCTCCTCGATGGCGATGATCTGGCCGACCCCGTGCGCGGGATAGACGATGAACTCGCTGGTCTTGAAACCCTGGCGCTGGGTGGTCTTCTTATTGGTAGCCATTCCGGGCACTACTCCTTCGGCGGCCACCGGCTTCCGGCTGGGGGCCGCTTTCGCTGCAGGGGCCCCGCCGCGGGCAGCGCCGCGGGAGGCGTGAGAGGTCCGCCGCGGGGCGGCAGACTTTTTGGTCGTCCGGCTTGAGCCGGAGGAGCCCTTTTTCGACTTCTGACGCGATTTGCCTGCCACTGCTCGACGCGTGGATCGCACGCCCTCTATCCAGACCCCTTGGGAAGCGTTTTTCAGCCGCTGAAAAATAAGGCTCCCGCGAGGGAGCTTGTTCAAAAAGCGGCCAAGTCGTTCGCCTTTGTCGATTTTTTATATATATAGCACATTTTTGGCCGATTTCAAAGCCTTATGGCGTCGCAAAACGGTTACAAAATTGCAAATTTGCAGTCCGGTTAATGCTGCGGCGCAGCTACCGGTGGAAATGTCATCCGGCTGCTAGGGTCCCGATAACCGGGACCGGTTCCATTCACCCCTCCGAGGGAACCTTACCGGCCCCCAGGAGATGTCCCGATTCGGCCGGCCGGCCTCAGCCGCCGCTTCCGGGGTTCGGCGTGAAGAACTTGTCGAACTTGCCGGGCTTGCCGTCGAACTCCTTGGCGTCGGCCGGGGCCTCGCCCTTGGTGGTGATGTTCGGCCAGCTCTTGGCATATTCGGCGTTGAGCTCGAGCCATTTCTCCAGGCCCGGCTCGGTGTCCGGCTTGATCGCCTCGGCCGGGCATTCCGGTTCGCAGACGCCGCAGTCGATGCATTCGTCGGGATGGATGACGAGCATGTTCTCGCCCTCGTAGAAGCAGTCCACCGGACACACCTCCACGCAATCCATGTATTTGCACTTGATGCAGTTTTCGACGACGACGTAGGTCATCCGAGGCTACTCCCAACGCGCAAAATGCGTTCCGCTGCCCGTCCCTAACGCACCCCAGCCTGTGCCGCAAGGCGCGCATAGTCCTGTCGCCGCAATCGTATTTCCGCGCCTCTCAGGGCGCGGGAATGTCGCGGTAGAGGCTGCGGGCGAGCGCTGCCGCGCCGCGGCGCGCACAGAAACCCTGGACCTCGACGACGCGGACGGCGCGGTCGAGGGCTACCGTCAGCACGTCGCCGACGCGAACCGGGTGGCTCGACGCGGCCACCCGCTTGCCGTTGAGCCGGACGTGGCCCGCCTCGGTCAGCGCGGCGGCGTCGCCGCGTGTGCGCACCATGCGCGCGTGCCACAGCCACTTGTCGATGCGCTGGCGGTCCACGGCAGGCTTGAATCGCCTCTAACGGTCCTTGTTCTGCTCGAGCTGCTGCTTCAAGGCGGCGAGCTTGGCGAAGGGCGAATTCGGATCCGGCTCCTTGTTGCGCCGGTCGGAGCCCTGCGGGCGGGCATAGTACTGCTCGCGCTCAGCGCGCCCCGGACCCTCGTCGCGGCCGCGACGCGGACCACGGTCACGGCGCGGACCGCGATCGCCGCGCTCCTGATTGTCGCGACGGTCGCCGCGATTGGCCTGCTTCTCGTTGCGCTGCTGGCGGTCATGACGATCGCGCCGTTCCTGGCGGTCGCCGCGTTCGTGACGCTGCGGCTGGCCCGCGCCTGCTTCAGCGGGCGTTGTGGCAGCGGCGCCTTCGACCGGGGCGGCGGCCGCCGGCTGCTGCGGCTTCCCGTGATGGGGACGGCGGTGGCGCGCCGGACGCTGCTGGTCCGAACGACCGCCTGGACGCCAGACCTCGATCATCTCGGGTTCGGCCGGCTTGGCTTCCGCCGCCGGTTCGGCAGCAGTCTCCGCCGTCGCTTCGACAGCCGGCGCCGCTTCGGCCGCAGGCTGCTCAGGCTGCACGTCAGGCGCGGCCTCTTGTGCAGGCGCTTCGATCGCCGGCTCCGGCATTACCTCCGCATCGGCGACGATCGGCGGCGCTTCGCTCTCTGGCGCGGCCTCGGCGGCGGGCGCATCTGCCGGCGCGTCGGTCGTCACAGTCTCGGGCGCCGGCGCTGTTTCCGCCGGCTTCACAGGTTCAGGAGGCTTCGGCCTGCGATCCATGCGATAGCCGAGCGCGCGCAGGATCGAGGCGAAGTCCTCGCCCGACGCGCCGGTCAAGGACGTCATCCCCCCGGTGACGGTGAAGCCGCGGCCGTCGAAAGCTCCGTCGGGCTTGGCGCCGTTCGCGCCTTCGCGCCAGGCCAATGCCGGGCGGATGAGGTCGGCAAGCCGCTCGAGAATGTCGACACGCACCGCGCGCTCGCCGCAGACGCGGTAGCCCGAGGTGCGGTAGAGCGGCTTCGGCGTGTCCTTGTCGAGCGGGATCGACGTGCGGCCCGACGCGGCGAGGTGCAAGAGCTCGGTGACGCCGTGCGCGTCCGGGGCTTCGTTCTTGAGCGCGTGCAGTTGCGTCGCCAGCGACCGCGGTGCGGGCTTCATCAGCGCCGGCAGATAGATGTGGTAGGCGCCGAAGCGCACGCCGTATTTGCGCAAGGTCGCGCGCGCCGGCTGGTCGAGGCCCTTCACCTCTTCCGACACCTTCTGGCGCTCGAGCACGCCGAGCGCCTCGACGAGTTGGAAGGCGACGCCGCGCGCCATGCCGGTGACGTCCTCGGCGGCCGACAGCGTGAACAGCGGCGCGAGCAGCTTCTCGATGTACGACTTGAGCCAGAGGTCGAGCCGGTTCTGCACGAGCTCGCGCGCCGGACCGTTGAGATGCTCGTCGGCGACGATGCGCACGCGCGGGCGCAGCGTGTCGTCGCCCGCGGTGAGCTTGCCGACCACCGCGCCCTGCCAGCGGATCGCGCCATCATTGGCGAGCACGATCTGCTCGGCCGGCGCCTGCGACAGGCGCGTGGCGCGGCCCTCGATCTCGACCGAGAGCACCTTCTGCGCCGCGGCGTTGAGCGCCTTGGCGTCGGTGCCGGCGCCGGCGGCGTCGGGCGCAAACATGAATCCGTCGAGACGGCCAATGACATGGCCTTCGACACTGACCTCGCCGGTCTTTCCGATTTCAGTTTCCAACATCGCGTTCTCTCTGAGCCGCCGCATCAATACGCTGGTGCGGCGGTCGACGAAACGCTCCGCCAGCCGCTCGTGCAACGCATCCGACAATTTGTCTTCCACCCCGCGCGTGGTCGCTTGCCAATGCTCGGGGTCGGCGAGCCAATCCGGGCGGTTGGCAACGAAAGTCCAGGTCCTGACATGCGCGATCCGGTTGGAGAGGGTGTCGATGTCGCCGTCCGTCCGGTCGGCCTGCGCGACCTGACGAGCGAACCAATCGGTCGGGATTTTACCCTCTCGCATCAAGAATCCATAGAGGGTCGTCACCAGTTCGGCATGGGTCGCCGGCGCGATCTTGCGATAGTCCGGAACCTGGCAGGCGTCCCACAACCGCTCGACGGCATCCTTGCCTTTCGCCAGCGCGCGCACGTCCTCGTCGCGCACGGCGTGCTCGAGCACGAGAATGTCCTCACCGACCGGCGCACGGGTCAGCCCCTGCTCCTGCGGCGTCATGGCGAGCGAGGCCTGCAACGCGCCGAGCGAGGCGAAGTCGAGCGACGAGTTGCGCCATTGCAGCATGCGCACCGGCTCGAACACGTGGCTCTCGAGGGCCTGCACCAATTCCGGCTCGAACGGGTCGCAGCGGCCGGTGGTGCCGAAAGTGCCGTCGCGCGTGGCGCGCCCGGCGCGGCC
>DASTGR010000054.1:0-6503 GCA_035718885.1 Pseudolabrys sp.
GCGGGCGAGATCGTCGATCTCGACGGCCGCGTGCTCGGCTCGCACTCCGGCATCATTCATTTCACCGTCGGCCAGAGGCGCGGTCTCGGCATTGCCGCCGGCGCGCCGCTCTACGTCGTGCGTCTCGACGCCGAGCGCCGACGCGTCGTCGTCGGCCCGCGCGAGGCGCTGCGCATGAGCCGCATCACGCTGCGCGACGTGAACTGGATCGGCGATGGCGCGATCGACGAGGCGCTCGCCGACGACCGGCGCGAGGTCTTCGTCAAAGTGCGCTCGACGCGTGCGCCGACGGCTGCGTGGCTCAAGGCCGCAAATGGCGGCTATGAGGTCGAGCTTGCCGAAGGCGAGCATGGTGTCTCGCCGGGGCAGGCCTGCGTGTTCTACGATGCGCCGCAGGGGCAGGCGCGGGTGCTGGGCGGCGGCTTCATCAAGAGCGCGGTGGCGGCTTCCGAGCGCGCGCCGCGCGCTGACGCGGCGCTGGCCGGCTTGCGCGGCTGACCTTTCGATTTTCCCTCGCCGGGAACGGGTTTCAGGCAGTTCGCGTACTAAGCAGCACGATGGGCGACATCAACAAAGAGAGCGTAGCGCGCGCCTATGCGCGCTGGGCGCCGGTCTACGACGCGGTGTTTGGCAAGGTGTTCGCGCCGGGCCGCGCCGCCGCCATCGAGGCCGCCGAGGCGCATTGCGGGCCGCAAGGCGGTCGCATTCTCGAGGTCGGCGTCGGCACCGGCATTTCACTGCCGGCCTATCGAAGCGTCAACCGTATCACCGGCATCGACATTTCCGGTCCGATGCTGCGCAAGGCGGCGGAGCGCGTCGCCGCGCACGGCCTGACGAATGTCGAGGCGCTGTCGGTCATGGACGCGGCCAGTCTGGCGCTACCGGACGAGAGCTTCGACGTGGTCGTGGCGCAGTTCGTCATCACGGCGGTGCCCGACCCGGAAAGCACGCTCGACGAATTCGTGCGCGTCCTGAAACGCGACGGCGAGATCATCCTCGTCAATCACATCGGTGCCGAGAGCGGGCCGCGCTGGCTGTTCGAACAGGGCTTCGCGCCGATCGCGCGCCGGCTCGGCTGGCGCCCGGAATTCCCGCTCAAGCGGCTGACCGACTGGGCGGCGCGCCATGGTGGCGTCCGGCTGATCGAGCGGCGGCCGATCCGGCCGCTGGGGCATTTCGCATTATTCCGTTTCGCCCGCGCCGGCTGAGAGGGAACCGCGCCTCCGCGCCGACCGTTGTTCCGGGTTCGGACAATGGGAGGCATGCATGTCCATCCGGATGCTCGGCTTGGCCATCGTGACGGCGGCGCTGCTGCCGGAACTCGCTGCGGCGCAGGCCCCGCCAGCCACCAAGGCGCCCCCGCCGCCGGCCGCGGCAAAGCCGTCGCAGGCGGGCGACTGCGCGCCGAACGCGCCGGCGACCACCGGAGGACAAGCGGGCGATGCCGACGTGGCCAAGCCGGACGGGAGCAATCTCAGCCGGAAGCTGGCGCAGTCGAACGGCGTTTTGTGCCCGCCCGACCAGGGCGATCATGCGATGGTCGCGCCACCGCCGCCGGCCGGGCGCACCCCGGTGATCAAACCGCCGGGCACGCCCGGTTCGGGCGACCAGTCGGTGCAGCCGAAATAGGGGCGCGCGCAGGGCAGTTTGCTTGACAGGCTTCGCCGCGGCTCCCTATATCGCGCCAGTCTTTGCGTCCGCCACTCGGAATGGCGGGGTAGCTCAGCTGGTTAGAGCAGCGGAATCATAATCCGGAGGTCGGGGGTTCGAGTCCCTCCCCCGCTACCGAGTATCAGGTCGTGCCTTGAAGGCGCGCCCGGACGTAACGACACCTTTCCACGATCCGAAGCGGTACCTCCTTTGCGGCATGCGCGCCGTCAGGCCGCCTCGATGCGCACCGGCTTGGCGCCCTCGTACAGCACCATGCGGCCGAGCTCGTAGAGCTTGTCGAGGCCGGAGGTGATGGTGAGGAAGTGATTGCCGGCGAGCTGGCCGACTTTGCTGGCGAAACGCACGCCTCCATAGGCGAGCAGGATCTCGGTTTCGCTGATGCCGCCGGGATAGAGGATCATCTGTCCCGGCGCCGGGTAGCTGGTGTGGTTCTCGTAACCGAGCCCGAAGTCGTGCTCGCCGAGCGGGATCCACACGCCTTCGCCGCTCCACCGCACATGGATGATCTTCTGCTCGTAGGGCAGAACCTTGTGTATCGCCGCGCAGGTTTTGGGCGCCGTGTCAGTCTCGAAGCGGGCCTCGAAGGTGAACGGTCCCGCGACGACGCGAGCTTTGTCCATGGGCGTGTCCTCTCGCTCGTGCGTCACATTATGGTTCGCCCGCAATCGGACCAAGCCGTCGGCGCTCCGTGTGCGTTGCGCCGGACATAGCCCCGCGGAACTTTTGCGCATGAATCCGTAACAATCCTAAGGGTTTGTCCGTACGACGATCGGTCTTCTTTTTGCGTTGCATCAATCATTTCGCGCCTGACGCTCGTACTTCAAAGCCACCGGCGATCACTTGAGATCGCCGCGGGAATGGAGTGCAAGCCATGCGGCTGCTCAAAGACAATAACGACCGTGTTCTGTTCGGCGCTCTCTCTGTCAGCGCGCTCGTGCTCGCCAGCACGATGCTGATGACGCCGCAGATTTCGTTCACCCTCGGCACCAGCACGGCGTCTGCCGCGCTCGCCGAGCCGGCGCAGCCCAATTATCACGCCCAGGCCGCACATGGCCCGGTGCCGTCCGCCACCACCGTCCACAAGCTCGTCAACGCCGAGGGCCCGATCGACATCGTGCGCGATCCCGCCGACGTGCCGCCGCCGGTCGGTAAACGAGGGCCGCAGCGCGTCAAGGTCGATCTCGACACGGTCGAGGTCACCGGCAAGCTCGCCGACGGCGCGACTTATCGCTACTGGACCTTCAACCAGAAGGTGCCCGGTCCCTTCATCCGCGTGCGTGTCGGCGACACGGTCGAGGTCAAGCTGCACAACGAAGCCGACAGCACCATGATGCACAATGTCGACTTCCACGCCGTGACCGGCCCCGGCGGCGGCGGCGTCGCCACCGAAACGGCACCCGGCGACACGCGCGGCTTCGTCTTCACCGCGACCAAGCCCGGTCTCTACGTCTATCACTGCGCCATCCCGATGGCGGCGCAGCACATCTCCAACGGCATGTTCGGCATGGTTCTGGTCGAGCCGGAAGGCGGCCTGCCGAAGGTCGATCACGAATATTATGTGATGCAGAACGAGCTCTACACCGACCAGAAAGTCGGCGCGACCGGCGAGGTAACGCAGAACTTCGACAAGCTCGCCGACGAGCGTCCGGAATATTTCGTGTTCAACGGCGCGGTCGGCGCGCTGACGAAGGACAAGCCGCTGCACGCCAAGGTCGGCGAGACGGTGCGCATTTTCTTCGGCAATGGCGGACCGAACTTCACGTCCTCGTTCCACATGATCGGCGAGATATTCGATCATGTGTACCGCGAGGCTTCGCTATCCTCGCCGCCGCTGCGCGACGTGCAGACGACCACAGTGCCGCCGGGCGGCGCGGTCATGGTCGACATGAAGCTCGACGTTCCGGGCCAATATGTCCTGGTCGATCACGCGCTCAGCCGCGTGGCCAAGGGTCTGTCGGGCTCGCTGATCGTGACTGGCCCGAGCAACCCGGACATCTATGACGATGGCGGCGTGTGGAAAACCGCACACGAAATGAAGCACTGATTTTGAGACTGCCGGCGGCCGCGCGCGTTACGGCCGCCGGTTTTTTCAATGGGCACGTCCATGTGGCAAGAGATCACCGCCGCGCCGGCCGACCGGGACGTCGAGGTGGCCGTCATCGACAAGGATGGCGAGCATCCGCTCGTCGTCCCGTGCCGTCGCACGCTCGATGGCTGGATCGACGCCGCATCGCGGCGCCGCCTCGACATTCGCCCGACGCACTGGCGTCCGTGGCGGCTCCAAAATCCCTGAGCAAGTGGTAATTTGGCGCGCTCGCCGCGCCTTGGACAAAATCGGCAGCGATGCTTCGGTCCTGGGCAGGAACCAACGCGGTTCGTCGCTCATTGTCAGCGATCGGAGTGAGTGCAATGCCACGATCCTCCGCGTCGATCACGCGATTCCCCGGCTTGCGGCTCGGACAGACCAACGACAACAACTCGCCGCCTCTGAACTGGCGCCGCGGCCTTTGGCGGCTGTGGCTGCTCGCCTCCAGCGCCTGGGTGCTGGGCTGGAGCGTCTACCTCACGATCTGGGCGCTGCGCTCGGGCTTCTCGCATTCCGGCGACCTGCTCGCGATCCCCGTGTTGCTGTTCGGGCCGCCGGTCGCGCTCATGATCTTCGGACTGGCGACGAACTGGGCCTTCCGCGGCTTCTTGCCGGACAAGCGCGAGCCGGAGATCTGACCGGCGGCCGACATTCGGGCGTCATCACGGCCTGAACACATCTCGCATCGTCTTTGCCGGCCCGGGTTGCCCTCGGCGCCCCGATGGAACAATTATGTCCGTGATTAGTCTACCGGCATCGGGGTCGTTCCGGCTCGCCGGTACGGCGGTAAGCCATCGAAAAAGCAAGCGGGGAGTCCGCATGGCGCGGAGCGCATCGTCGTCCGTCTCGCAAGCCGCGTCCGCCTCGCTGGATGCCGTGCGCATCCGCTGGCGCGAGTCCTTTCTTCGGGTTCGCGGAGAGACCGAGCGCCGGGCGGCGCATTTGTCGACGGAAGACCAGATCGTGCAGTCGATGGCGGACGCCTCGCCGACGAAATGGCATCGCGCGCACGTCACCTGGTTCTTCGAGATCTTCCTGCTGAGGCCGCATATCTCCGGCTATGCGGTTTTCGACGAGCGTTTCCCGTTCCTGTTCAACTCCTATTACGTCGCGGCCGGCCCACGGCACGCGCGGCCGCAGCGCGGCCTCATCACGCGGCCGAGCGGCGACGACGTCACCGCCTACCGCGCCCATGTCGACGCCGCCGTGACGCGCCTGATCGAGACGGTGTCCGAAGCCGACGCGCAGCGCGTGTTCGAAATTCTCGAGATCGGGCTCCATCATGAACAGCAGCACCAGGAATTGCTGCTGACCGACATCCTGCACGCCTTCGCGCAGAACCCAACCGATCCGGCCTACGATCTGGCGTGGGAATTGCCGAAGCCTGCGGCGGGGCCGCGCGGCTTTATCGCCGTTCCGCAGGGCATTCACGCGATCGGGCACGCTGGCGCAAGCTTCTGCTTCGACAACGAACTGCCGTTCCACGACGAACTGATTCCGTCCATGCGCATCGCGAGGCATCTCGTCACGAACGCAGAATGGTTGGCCTTTATCGAGGCGGGTGGTTACGAGACGCCGTCACTGTGGCTGTCGGACGGCTGGGCTGCCGTACAGGCCGAAGGCTGGCAGGCACCCGGCTACTGGCGCCGGAAGGATGATGCCTGGCACACGATGACGCTCGGAGGCGTGAGGCCAGTGGATTCCGCGGCCCCGGTGCTGCACGTCAGCTATTACGAGGCCGAGGCCTTCGCCCGGTTTGCCGGGAAACACCTGCCGAGCGAGGCGGAATGGGAGGTCGGGGCGCGCGCAGGGCTGATGGCCGACGCCTTCGGTACCGCTTGGCAATGGACGCGCAGTGCCTATCTGCCCTATCCGGGCTACCGCGCGGCCGAAGGCGCGCTCGGCGAGTACAACGGCAAGTTCATGGTGAGTCAGATGGTGTTGCGCGGTTCGTCGCTGGCGACGCCGGAGGGTCACGAGCGCGTGAGCTATCGCAACTTCTTTTACCCGCCGGCGCGTTGGCAGTTCACCGGCGTGCGGCTGGCCGAATTTGTCTGACCCGTGACATTGGAAGAGACGTAAGAGGCGTTTCATGGTTGCAATTGCCCGCTCTCGCCGTGCTGCGCCGTCGCGCGAGGATGTGTCGCCGTTCGCGAGCGACGTCATCGAGGGCCTGAGCGCGATGCCGAAGCGCATTCCGGCGAAATATTTCTACGACACGCGCGGCTCGGAGCTGTTCGAAAAGATCACCGAACTGCCCGAGTACTATCCGACGCGCTGCGAGATGGAGATCCTGCGTGAGAAGGCGGGCGAGATCGCGGCGCTGATCCCAGAGAATGCCGCCGTGGTCGAGTTCGGTAGCGGCTCGAATAAGAAAGCGCGTCTGTTGCTCGCCGCCGCACCGCACATCACGGCCTATGTGCCGGTCGACATCTCGGCGGAGATGCTGGAGGCGGAAGCAGCGGAGCTGCGCGCCGATTTCCCGGGCCTCGCTGTGCTGCCTGTCGCCGCGGACTTCTGTTATCCGTTCGAATTGCCCGAGACGGCCCGCAACGCGCCGCTGCGCGTCGGCTTCTTTCCCGGTTCGACCATCGGCAATTTCGAGCCGCACGAGGCGGCTTCGTTCCTGCGCAATGCCGGCAAGATGCTCGGGACCGGCGCGAAGATCATCATCGGCGCCGATCTGGTGAAGCCGGTCGAAATCCTTAATGCCGCCTATAATGACGCGGCTGGCGTGACCGCGGCT
>DASTGR010000055.1:0-14977 GCA_035718885.1 Pseudolabrys sp.
GTCCACCGGGATTGCGTCCTCGAGATTGCCGAGCACGACATCGACCTGGCCCGCGAGTTCCGGCACCTTGGCGCGCATCTTCTCGATATGCGGCGGCACGAAGTGGATCATGCGCTCGAGCCGCACCGGCAATTCGCGCAGAGGAACAGGCGCGCCGATGGCGAGCGGGGCATAGAACTGGCGCGGCGGCTTCATTGAGCTAAGTCCTTCCAAAGGGCCGGGGAGCCGTTTAGAGGAAAGCAAAGGCCGCGCCAAGCGCCGAAAATGGGGGCTGCGCGGGCCGCCCAGGGCCGCCGCAAGTCAGCAGAATGATCGACGTCCTCAACCTCGCTCTGCCGTTCTTCGGCCTCATCTTCATCGGTTTCGCCTGCGGCCGGATCAAGCAGATCCCCGACACCGCGCTCGGCTGGATGAACTACTTCATCGTCTACGTGTCGCTGCCGGCGCTGTTCTACCGCATCCTGGCGCAGACGCCGCTGGAGAAGCTCGGCCAGATCGACTTCATCCTCGCGACGTCGCTCGCCACCTTGTGGGCCTTTGCGACCTCGTTCGCGATCGGCATGGCGATCCGGCGCGGCAACATTGCGGACTCGGCCATTGCGGGGCTCGCCGGCGGCTACGGCAATATCGGCTATATGGGCCCGGGCCTCGCGCTGGCCACCTTGGGCGCGCAGGCGGCGGTGCCGGTCGCGCTGATCTTCTGCTTCGACAACATCATCCTGTTCACGCTGGTGCCGTTCCTGATGGCGCTGGCCAGCCCGAAGCAGAAGAGCGTGCCGGCGATCGCCTTCGAGGTCGTCAAGCGCGTCGCCGGCCATCCCTTGATCATCGCCAGCGCGGTCGGCGTCGCCTCTGCGGCCCTCCACGTCGAGCCGCCGGTCGCCATCGACCGCCTGCTGCAATTCCTCCAGAATGCGGCCGCGCCCTGCGCGCTGTTTGCGCTCGGCGTCACCGTGGCGCTGCGTCCGTTGAAGAAGATGCCGTGGGAAATCCCGCCGCTCGCCTTCGTCAAGCTGGTGCTGCACCCGGTGCTGCTGTTCGTGCTGCTCTCGCTGTTCGGGCCGTTCGACCAGGTGTGGATCGACACGGCGCTCTTGATGGCGGCCCTGCCGCCGGCGCTCAACGTGTTCGTGTTCGCGCGGCAGTACGACGCCTGGGTCGAGCAGGCCTCGAGCGCGGTGCTGGTCGGTACGCTCCTGTCGGTCGTGACGCTGACGAGCGTGATGTGGATGGTGAAGACCGGCCACGTGCCGGCTCTCCTTTTCAGGTGACCTCATGCAGCCGCTCGCCGGTCTCCTCGTTCTGGATTTCACCACGCTGCTGCCGGGGCCGCTGGCAGGCCTGATGCTGGCGGAAGCCGGCGCGGAGGTGATCAAGATCGAGCGGCCGGGCGGCGAGGACATGCGCCGTTTTCCGCCGATGAAGGACGGGACGAGCGCGGCCTTCGCCATGCTCAACCGCGGCAAGACGGGGCTGACGCTCGATTTGAAGAGCGAGGCTGACCGCGAAAAACTGAAAGCCCTGATCGCCCGCGCCGACATCGTGCTCGAGCAGTTCCGGCCCGGCGTGATGGGGCGTCTCGGCCTCGGCTATGACGACATGCGCGCGATCAACCCGAAGATCATCTACTGCGCGATCTCCGGTTACGGGCAGGAGGGTTCGCGCGCCGGCGAAGCGGGCCACGATCTCAATTACATCGGCGCGACCGGGCTGCTCGATCTTCAGCCGGGGCCGCGCGCGCATCCGACCGTACCGCCGGCTCTGATCGCCGACATTGCCGGCGGCTCGTTCCCCGCGGTGATCAACATATTGCTCGCGCTGCGCATGCGCGACAGAAGCGGCGTTGGCTGCAAGCTCGACATCGCCATGACCGACGCGATGTTCACCTTCGCCTGGTACGCGCTGGCGCAGGGCTCGGCGACCGGGCGGTTTCCGCAGCCGGGCGAATTGCCTCTGGTGGGCGGCTCGCCGCGTTATCAATTGTATCCGGCGAAGGACGGCCGGCTCGTCGCTTGCGGCGCGCTGGAGCAGAAGTTCTGGGATGCGTTCGCTTCCGCGATTGGTTTGCCGCCCGAGCTTGCCGACGATCGCCGCGACCCGAAAGCGACACGCGACGCCGTTGCGAAACTGATCGCCGCGCGCAGCGCGGATGAATGGCGGCCGATCCTCAGCCAAGCCGACTGCTGCGCGACCATCGTCGCGCCGCTCGAGGAGGCCTTGCGCGATCCGCATTTCGTTTCGCGCGGCCTGTTTGCGCACGAGGTCGAGATCGGGCAGGGCGCGCTGCCGGCACTTCCGGTGCCGATCGCGCCGCAATTTCGCGGGAAAGCGGGAAGGCAACGCGCTCCGTAGAGCTCTGTGAGGCCCAAATCACAGCGGGATTGCGACTTTTTTCGCTGTGCGGCCCGTGCAATCGTCTCGCCATTCGCAATGGAGTGGGGGTGACACATGAAGGGCGCGTATTTCCTCATCGTCATAACCGGCGCACTCGCGGTGCCCTTGCATCCGGCCGCCGCCGACAAAGCCGAAGATGCGGCCATCGCCGAATGCAAGGCGAAGTCCGATCCCTCGATCCTGGTGACGTATTGGAAAACGGCCGCCGCGCCGGCCAATCAGGCCGCGGTCGTCGAACTTGAGAACAAGGCCAAGACGATCTGCCTGGCGCGCGGCGGCGGCGCCAGCCACAGCTATCGGATCGCCGGCAATGCCGGACCGATGAAAGTGAGCGGCACGGCCTGCGACCTGGCCAAGCCATTCACCGTTTCCGGCAGCGGCGGCGGAATGAAGGTCACGTTCAGCTACGCGCCGGCCGGCGCAACCGGCGGCAAGGTGAGCTACACAGGCGGCGGCCCCGGCGCGCCGATGGCCGGTGCCGGCACCTATGCGGTGACGCTCGACGGCCAGGGCGGCACGATCAAGCAGACCCACACGGGCAAAGTCACGATACCGTTCGGCGGCTCGGCCACGAACACCGACATCCTCAAGCTGACGCCGATCCCGCCGTGTTGAGCTGGACGTTTCCGGCTTGTCAATTGCCGCCCGCCAAGTCCACACTTCCCGCCAGGGGCGCGGAGCTGGGCTGGGGAGGTCACGATGTCGCGCGCCTGCATTTTCGCAATTGCCGCTTTCGTCTCCGTGCTGACGGGATTTTCCGTCGCGACGCAAGCGGCGGAGGTCAAGATCATTTCCGGTCCCGCGACTGACGCGGTGCTGACCTCGCTCCGACCGGAATTCGAGCGTACGACCGGCAACACGTTCGAGAGCAAGGGTGGAGTGACCGGAGTTCTCAAAAATCTCATCGAGAGCGGAGAGGCGTTCGATCTGGCGATCATTCCGGGCCCGCTGATGGATTCCTTCGTCAAGCAGGGCAAGATCGCCGCCGGCACGAGCGTGCCGCTGGTGCGCGTTGGAATGGGGGTCGCGGTTCGCGCGGGCGCGAACAAGCCAGACATCAGTTCGGCCGACAAGTTCAAGCAGGCCATTCTGGCCGCGAAATCGTTGACCTATGTTCCGAAGGGCGAAACCGCGACCCGTCTCGTCGGGATTTTTGAGCGGCTCGGCATTGCCGAGCAGGTGAAGGCCAAGCTCCAACTTGAGCCGACGGTCCCTGCTGCAATCCAGGCGGTCGCAAGCGGGAAGGCGGAACTCTATTTCTCGCTCACCAACATCATTGCTTCGGGAAAAGGAATCGAACTCGCCGGCCCGTTCCCGCCGGAATTGCAGCACTACCTCGTCATCAACACCGGTATCAGTGCGACCGCCAAACAGCCCGAAGCGGCGAAGGCGCTCGTGAAGTTGCTGATGTCGAGCAACGCCGATGCGGTGATCAAGGCGAAAGGACTGGAACGCGCGGCGCGGTGATTTCCGCTGCGTCTGCCTTACCGTGACCAGGTGGGCTCGCCGCGCATCAGCTTCGGCTGCGCGGTGCGCGGGGCGACGCCTTCGCGCATGACGGCGCGCCGCAAGGGGCCGATGCGGTCGAGCGCATAGAGACCCAGGCCCCGCGCACCCTGCACCGGCAGGAAATCGGTAAGCAGGCTGCGGTTGAGCAGGTCGACGGCGATGGTGCGGCTGCCGACATCGGAGCGCCGCATCTTTTCGTACCGCGCGAGCACGAGCTCGCCGCCGAGGTCGTGGCCGTCGCGATGCGCCTCGCCGGCGAGCTCGGCAATGGTCGCGGCGTCGCGCAAGCCCAGGTTCAGGCCCTGCGCGCCGACCGGCGGCACGACATGCGCCGCCTCGCCGACCAAAACGATGCGGTTGCGCGCAAACGAACGCGCCGTCACGACGCCGAGCGGGAACAGGCCGCGGCCCGGCTCGACCGTCACCTTGCCGAGTATGGAATGGATCGCGTGCTCGACGGCGAGCGAGAGTTCGGCGTCGTCGAGCGCGGCCTTGTCGTCGGCGTCGTGCAGCCCGAGCACCCAGACGAGGCTCGACCGGTTGCCGGGCAGCGGAACAACCGTGCACTGGCCGGTCGGCGTGTGGAATTCGGTCGAGGTCTCGCGGTGCGGCCGCGTGTGCCTGAAGCAGACGGTGAGCGCCACTTGCGGGTAGGTGCGCTCGTCCACGTCGATCAGCGCCGCCGCGCGGCAAAGCGACTTGCGGCCGTCAGCGCCGACGGCGAGCGGCGCCGTGAACATGCCGCCTTTCTTCAACGTGACGGCGACATGATCGGGATGAACGGCGACGGCGAGCGCCTCGTCCTCGACGATCGTGAGGTTCGGCAGCGTGCGCGCGCGCTCGGTGAGCGCGGCGACCAGCACGCGGTTCTCGATGTTCCAGCCGAAAGCCTCGAGCCCGATTTCGTCGGCCTCGAACCTCACCTCCGGCGCGCGCCAGAGCCGGCCGGTGTCGTCGACGATGCGCAGCGTCCGCAGCGGCGCGGATTTGTCGTCGCACAAGCGCCAGACGCCGAGCGTCTCCAGCGCGGTGACGGAACTCGCGAGCAGCGCGGTCGTGCGATTGTCGGCGGCGGCAGGCGGCTTGCCGGCCAGCGCGGTCGAGACGCCGGCCTCTGCCAGGGCCACCGCGGCGGTTAAGCCCGCCGGGCCGCCGCCGACCACGATGGCTTCGAATTCGCGTTTGTCGGCCGTCAAGGCGCCGCTCCCGTCCATGGCCTATTCGACTAGCACGGTGCGGCGGCCTTACGCTATGCACGGTCGCAAGGACTGAAATGACCCAGGCTTCCGACATTCCGACGCATCCGCTTGCCGCTGCCTTCGGGCGGCCGAAGGCGATCGCCGTCGGCTGCGTGATCGCGCTCGCCGCGCTCGGCTGGCTCTATCTTGCGCTCGCCGTCGCCGACATGGGCGGCGGCGCATCGCTCGGGCCAGGCATGGGCCTCCTCGACAGCCTGCCGCGCGCGGTGCAGGCGATCTGCCGGCCTCTGTTCGGCGAAGCCGCGCCGGCGCACGGGGTCGCGCTGATCGCGCTGATGTGGGCGGCGATGACGCTCGCCATGATGCTGCCGACGGCGGGGCCGATGATCCTCACCTATGCCGAGATCGCCGACACCGCGGCGAAGAAAGGCGAGACCATCGTCTCGCCGCTCATTCTCGCCGCGGGCTACCTCGTCATGTGGCTCGGCTACGCCGTCGCGGCGACGATCGCGCAGGTCGCCTTCACGCGGCTCGCGCTGATGGACACCGGCATGACCTCGGCGAGCGTGCTTTTTTCGGGCGCGATCTTCATCGGCGCCGGCATCTACCAGTTCACGCCGCTCAAGCACGCCTGCCTCAACCAGTGCCAGCGGCCATTCCCGTTCTTCTTCGCCAACTGGCAGACGACGGCGAAGGGCGTCTTTCGTCTCGGCGTGCAGCAGGGGCTCTACTGCCTCGGCTGCTGCTGGGCGATGATGCTGGTCATGTTCGCGGTCGGCGTCATGAACGTCGTCTGGATGGCGGGCTTGGGGATCGTCATGACCATCGAGAAGATCGGCTCGGGCCGGCGCTTCAGCCACGCCGTCGGCGTGGCGCTGATCGTCGCGGGGGCGGGCTTCGTCGTGGCCGCCTTCGTGGCCCATTGGCCGGCATGATCGAATTCGCTAACAATCGGGACGCAGAGAAGAGGGGACGGAAGCCGTGGCCGAGAGCTGGACGCTGAAAGGCGAGATGACCCTGTCGTGCAGCTGCACGGTGTTCTGCCCGTGCGTCTTATCGCTCGGTGAGCATCCGCCGACCGAGGACCGCTGCCAGACCTGGGCCGGCGTCCGTATCGACCAGGGCAATTTCGACAATGTCGACCTTGCCGGCATCAATCTCGGATTGATGATGGACCTGCCCGGCATCATGTCGCGCGGCAACTGGACGGCGGCGCTGTTCGTCGACGAGAAGGCGCCGATTCAGGCGGTGAAGGGTCTGACGCGCATCTTCACCGGCCGCGTCGGCGGCACCACGCATCTCCTGTCGATCCTGGTCGGCCAATTCCTCGGCGTGCACCAGATCCCGATCAGCTACGAAACGAACGGCGACACGCGCATCATCTCGCTCGAGAAATACGGCGGCGGCGCGATCACGCCTGTGAAGGGCAAGGAGCACGACGGCAACGTCGTCATCAAGAACAGCCAATACTGGATCGGGCCCGACGTCATCGTCGCGAAGTCCGACAAGTCGCGCTTCCGCGGTTTCGGGCGCAACTGGAATCTCGCCGGGCGCTCGGCCGAGATCGTCAAGCTCGACTGGGGCAATGTGTAAGTGGAGACCGTCCGCGCCTTCGCCGTCCATGTGCTGACCGCATGCGGCGCGGCGCTGGCGCTCCTGGCGCTGATCTTCGCGACCGGCGGTCATTGGGAGGCGATGTTCCTCTGCCTCGGGCTGGCGCTCATCGTCGACGGCGCCGACGGGCCGCTCGCGCGCGAGTTCAAGGTGGCCGAAGTCCTGCCGCGCTGGTCCGGCGACACGCTCGACCTCGTCGTCGATTTCACGACCTACGTCTTCGTGCCGGCCTTCGCCATCGTCGCCAGCGGCCTGATGCCGGACGTGCTGGCGATTCCGTCGGGCGTCATCGTCGTCATCACCGGTGCGATCTATTTCGCCGACCGCCGGATGAAGACCGACGACAATTATTTCCGCGGCTTCCCGGCGGTGTGGAATCTCGCCGCGTTCTATCTTTACGTCCTCCAGCCGCCGGAATGGCTCGGCTTTGCCGGCGTCGTCGCGCTTGCGGTGCTCACGTTCCTGCCGGTCAAGTTCCTGCACCCTTTGCGTGTCGCACATTGGCGCTGGCTCAATATCGCGCTGCTCGCGGCATGGGCGATACTGGCGTTCGTCGCGGTCGTCCTCGGGCTTCAGCCGGGACCGATGGTCACGGTGCCGCTCTGTCTCATTGCGCTCTATTTCTTCCTCGCCGGCTTCATCGGCCGGAAAGCCTGACAGGAGTTTCAAGAATGCCCGTCCTTCTCGTCGCCGGCGGCAGCCGGGGTATTGGCGCTGCGACCGCGCGGCTCGCCGCGAAACACGCCTACGACGTCGCAGTGAACTATGCCGCCAACGGCGAGGCGGCCGCGGCGGTCGTCAAGGCTGTCCAGGCGGCCGGGCGCAAGGCGGTCGCGATCAAGGGCGACATGGGCAAAGAGGGCGATATCGAGCGCGTGTTCGATGAGGCTGCGAAGGCGCTCGGGCCGGTCACGCATTTCGTGCATTCATCCGGCATCATCGGCGACTTCTCGCGGCTCGATGAGGCGAGCGCTGCGACGATCAAGGCGGCGCTCGACGTCAACACGTTCGGGGCTTTGTGGTGCATGCGCGCAGCGATCCGCCGGATGTCGACCAAACACGGCGGCAGGGGCGGATCGATCGTCATGCTTTCGTCGATGGCGGCGACCATCGGCGGCGCGACCGAATGCATCTGGTACGCGGCCTCGAAAGGCGCGGTCGACACGATGGTCATCGGCGCCTCGCGCGAAGTGGCGAAGGAAGGTATTCGCATCAACGCCATCTCGCCGGGCATGATCGATACCGACATCCAGCCGCCGGGCCGCATCGACAAGTTCGCGCCGATGATCCCGATGGGCCGCGCCGGCAGCGCCGAGGAGGTGGCGGATGCAATCCTCTACCTGCTGTCGGATGCCGCGTCGTACGTGAACGGCGCGAACCTGCGCGTGTCCGGCGGGCGCTAGCCCAACCAAAATAACGAGTGGGTGAGCGCGCTTGCGCTCGCCCCGGCGCTGCCTATGATCGCCGCCGAACCGATATTCGAAAACGCTCATTCAAGGGGTGAAACCATGGTCGCGGCAGTGCGTGTTCACAAGACCGGCGGTCCGGAAGTCCTGACGTTCGAGGACATCGAGGTGCCGGCGCCCGGTCAGGGCCAGGTCAAGATCAAGCAGCACGCCTGCGGCGTGAATTTCATCGACTGCTATTTCCGCATGGGTCTTTACCCGTCGCCGGTCGGCATGCCGTTCGTCGCCGGCAATGAGGGCGCGGGCGAGGTCATCGCCGTCGGCGCCGGCGTCACCGATTTGAAGGTCGGCGACCGCGTCGCTTACGTCGTGCCGCTCGGCGGCTATGCGGCGGAGCGGCTGCTGCCGGCCGAGCGCGCCGTGAAGGTGCCGGCCAATATCAGCTACGAACAGGCCGCCGGCATGATGCTGAAAGGCATGACGGCGGAGTACCTGCTCAACCGCACCTTCAAGGTCGGCAAGGGCATGACGGTATTGATGCACGCCGCAGCCGGCGGCGTCGGCCTCATCCTGTGCCAGTGGGCGAAGCATCTCGGCGCGACCGTCATCGGCACTGTCGGTTCCAAGGACAAGGCCGCGCTTGCCAAGGCCAATGGCTGCGACCACACGATCCTTTATCGCGACGAGGACTTCGCTGCGAAGGTCAAGGAGATCACCGGCGGCAAGCTCTGCGACGTCGTCTATGACGGCATCGGCAAGACTACGTTCCCGGCCTCGCTCGACTGCATCAAGCCGCTCGGCTACTTCGTGTCGTTCGGCTCGGCCTCGGGCCAGATCGAGGCCTTCAACATCAACATCCTCCAGGCCAAGGGCTCGCTGTTCGCGACCCGGCCGACGCTCAACCACTATGCGGCCAAGCGTGAGGACCTGAACGCGATCGCCAGCAACCTGTTCAACGTAGTCGGCTCCGGCGCCGTGAAGATTCCGATCAACCAGAAGTACGCGCTCAAGGACGCGCGCAAGGCGCACGAGGATCTCGAGGGGCGCGGCACGACGGGCTCGTCGATCCTGATCCCGTAGAAGACGCGTCATGAGGCCCTGGGGCCGCTTCTCCACGCTGGGCCTTGCGGCCGTCGCGCTGCTCGTCGGGCAATTCGTCGCGCTCGCCGCGCTCACCTGGTTCTACGGCCTGCCGCTGACACGGCTGCCGAACCTCGCGGGCGACGGCGTCGCGGTGATTGTCATCATCCTGGTGTCGACGCCGATCGAAGTGGCGCTGCTGATGCTGTTCGCGCAGCGCTGCGGAGTGCCGGCCGCGGAGTATCTCGGCTGGACGGTGCCGAAGCGCGCCGATGTCGTGTTCGGCATCGCCGCCGTCGCGGTCTTCATCGTGCTTGCGGACATCGTGAGCTGGCTCGCCGGCCGCGGCCTCGTCACGTCGTTCCAGACCGACATCTACACCACCGCGAGCTCGCAAGGCTGGCTGGTGCTGCTGTGGCTGTCGATCATCGTGGTGACGCCGTTCGGCGAGGAGACCTTGTTTCGCGGCTTCCTGTTCCGCGGCTGGTTCCGCGAGCCGAAGGACGCATGGCTCGCGATCGTCGGCACGGCGGCGCTGTTTGGCCTGCTGCACGTGCAATATGACTGGTTCGTGATCGCGCAGGTGTTCGGTTTCGGCGTGCTGCTCGGCTGGATGCGCTGGGTGTCGGGATCGACGCTGCTGACGATGCTCCTGCATGGCCTGATCAATTTCGAAGGCATGATCGAGACGCTGATCGGCCTGCATCGCTGACCCTTGGTCATTCCGGGGCGCGAGGCGTTAGCCAAGCGAACCCGGAATCCAGAACCGAACGCTGTGCTTGCGTCTGGATTCCGGGCCCGGCCCTTCGGGCCGTCCCGGAATGACGAGTCAGAGCCGCGCGGCAATGCGGCCGAAGGCCGGGTGCTGCGTCAGGCCCCCCGGCAGCCGCGGCAGGCCGATGACCTCGGCGCCGCCCGCAAAGCGCGCGATGCTCGCAACGGTCTCGTCGAGCGGCACGGTGTCGTTGTCCTTCTCGCTGACGACGATGGACGCGACGCGAAGCGCGCGCTGCGTCATCACGTCGAGCGCGGTCAGCGTGTGGCTGATCGTGCCGAGATAGCCGCCGACGACGAGGATCACCGGAAGCGCGAGCGCCGCCATCCAGTCGAGCACGGTGCGATCGGCGTCGACCGGCACCATGATGCCGCCGACACCTTCGATGAAGAGCGTGCCTTCGTGCGCCGCGACGGCGTCGCGGCTGAACCTGAGCAGAGCCGCGAAGTCGACGTTGCGGCCCTCGCGCGCCGCAGCAAGGTCGGGCGACAAGGGCGCGCGGAATCGGAACGGCGCAATCGCGGCGATCTCGTCGGCCGAGACCGGCCGGCCCATTGCGCGCAAGAGCACGGCCGGATCGCTGGTCTCGACGACGGAGGAATCGTAGCCGCTCACGAGCGGTTTCAGCGCGGCGGCGGGCCTGCCTTCGCCGCGCAGATGGCGAATGAGCCCGGCCGTGACGAAGGTCTTGCCGATGTCGGCGCCGGTCGAGGTCACGAAATAGGCGGTCATGAGTCCGGTCGGGCGGTCCGGCGGATGGGAGCCTGACGATAGCAGAGAACGCCCGGGGGCGGCTGCTAATCGGCGCGCGGCGGGCGCACGATGGTCACGGAGCAGCCCGCTTCAGCCGCCACCTTGGCCGAGACGCTGCCAAGGAGCGAGCGCGTGAACGAACGGTCGCGCGCGCCGATCAGGAGATGATCGACCCTGTTGGCGAGCGCGAAGTCGAGGATCGCGTCGGCCGGATCGACCGCTTCGAGGACGTGCGCCGTCAGTCGCCCGCCGTCGAGCTTGAGCGGCTCCGCCCAGGCGCGCAGGGCCACCAGCCGGTCGATCTGCTTGCTGTGGCCGCTGTCGTCGAGCGTGGTGTCCAGCGCCAGCCGGTGGACCCTGTTGACGTTGAGACAGGCGAGCCGCGCCGCCGGCAGGGTCGCGAGGATGCGCCGCGTCGTCACGCGCAGCGCCTCGTTGAGCGAAGCGTCGGCGGAAAGGTCGATCGCCGCCGCGACGATCGGCGCCGACGCCAATTGCGCCGTGACGTCGGCCTTGCGTGGCGATTGCTTGAGATCGGTATTGAAGCGCCGGCGCATCACGACACGGAAAGAGTCGCGCCGCATCCGCTCCGAACGCTGCGTCAGCTTGACCTGATCCGGGTACCCGAGCGCGAATGCGAGTTGCGCCGCGGTCGGGTAGCGCCATGACGGTTCGATCTCCAGGCAGCGCAGCACGATCTCCTGGAGCCAGGGCGGATAGTCGGGGCGCAGCTTGCGCGGCGGCTCGGGATCGCGCCAAAGCCGGCGTCGCATCGCGCGCAGGGTCTCGCCTTCGCCGAAAGGACGGACGCCGGTCGAGAAGAAATACAAGAGCACGCCGAGCGCGAACTGGTCGCTGCGCGGATCGGTGCGGTCGCCTTTCAATTGCTCCGGCGACATGTATGGCGCGGTGCCGAACGGGACCCGGAATTCCTCCTGCATCAGGTCGGGCAGTTGCGCATGATGCGACAGTCCATAGTCGAGCAGAACGGCTTCGCCCGACGGACGCAGCACGATGTTGCTCGGCTTGATGTCGAGATGCACGACGTGCTGGCGATGCAGCGCATCGAGCGCGGTCGCGATCTTCACGCCGAGCGCCGCCACCTCGGCATAGGGCAGGGGCAACTCCTTGAGCCGAGGCAAGAGCGACGTGCCGGCAATGCGCTCCATGACGATGTAGGGCTGCACCGAGAAGTCGCCGGCAGCGACGAATTTCGGCACGTGCGGCCCGGCGAGCCGCGGCATGATCATCTGCTCCATCTCGAAGCCGACGACGGTCGCCGGATCGGAGCCCTCCTTGATCAGCGGCACCTTCATCAGCATTGGCGGATCGTCGCCGTGACGTGTCACGCGCCACAGCTCCGCCATGCCGCCGCGATGGATCGGCTCCTCGAGGCGGAAGCCGTCGATCACCGTGCCGGGTTCGAGCGTCGGCTTGACCATCTAGGCGCCCCGCGACAGGCGTTCGGCGAGCGAGTCCGGCAGGCCCTTGCCTCGGATCGCCGCTGCGGCTGCCTCGACGTCGTAGGGCGTGCGGCGGAACGTGACCTCGCGCTTCGCCGTGTCGAGCAGCAGCCATGAGGCGGCGGGATTGCCGTCGCGCGGCTGGCCGACGCTGCCGGCAACGATCAACCAGCGCCGCCCGGGCATGAGCGGGATCGGCACGCCGGTGACGGGCGTGAAGGCGGTCATCTTCGCCGCGGCCGACAGCGAATAGACCGCGGGACGGTGGATGTGACCGCAGAAAGTGACCTGCGCGCGCGTCGCCTGGATGCTGCGCGCGGCGTCCGCCGTCGAGGCGACGTAGCCGAAGGCTTGCGGATTGCTCGCCTCCGCGTGGACGTAGAGGCGGTCCTCGTCGGTTACGGTGAGCGGCAGGGCAGCGAGAAAGTCGCGCGCCGGCTTGCCGAGTTCGCCGCGCGTCCATTCGATCGCGACCGTCGCCTCGACGTTCATGCTTTCGCGCGGCTCGGAGACGGCGTGGTCGTGATTGCCGCGCACGGCAAGCGCGCCGTCCGCGACCAGCGCCATGGCCGTTGCCACGGCCCATTCCGGATCGGCGCCGTAGCCGACGTAATCGCCGAGCAGGACGAAGCGCCGCGCGCCGCTGGCGCGCGCGTCGTCGAGGCAGGCCGCGAAGGCCTGGCGGTTGGCATGGATGTCGGCGAACAGGGCGGTCGGCATGGGCGGTTGCGCCCGACAGAATGGCGTCGGCCCCGCGTTTCACGTTGACCTTTGTCAACGTGGCAATGCCTGCCGCGCCCGGCGCGTTGACGCAGATCAACCGCGACGTGCGTCCCGCTTCGCATAGTGAACAATCCTAAAAAACGGTCCGCAGAACGATGCGGCCCGCAACATGGAGGATGATATGCGAACGGTGGTGTCACTTTCGCTCGCGGCCGGCGCCGTTGCGCTGGCGCTGCTCGCGCCGGTCAAGAGCGCGGACGCGGCGGGACTGCCGGGCGCCGCGCAATTGCCGGCGGCCGCGCAGGACCTGGGCTCTGTCGAACAGGCGCGCACGGTCTGCCGCCGCTATTGGAACGGTTATCGCTGGCGCCAGCGCTGCTGGTGGGTGCCGGGGCCGCGCTACGATTATTGGGGCCCGCGTCCGTGGCGGCGTCCGTACCGCTGGTAGGCGTTGCGTTGACGTGAGGGGAGCCCGGCCGCGCTCATCGGGTGCGGCCGGCTGTCAGAAGCCGACCGCGCTGCCGTGCAGGTCGTAAGCGTCGGCGCGCTCGATCTTGACGGTTGCGATCTCGCCGACGCGCAAGGGGCGACGGCTCGCGACATAGACGGCGCCGTCGATCTCCGGCGCGTCGGCCATCGAGCGGCCCTTGGCGACGCTGGCGCCGACCTCGTCGATGATCACCTGCTGGCGCGTGCCGACCTTGCGCTTCAATCGCCGCGCCGAGATCTTCTGCTGCGCCTGCATGAAGCGGTGCCAGCGCTCTTCCTTCACTTCGTCCGGCACGGCGGCGGCGATGTCGTTCGCCGGCGCGCCCCTGACCGGCTCGTATTTGAAGCAGCCGACGCGGTCGAGCGCGGCTTCGTCGAGCCATTGCAGCAGGTAGTCGAAGTCGGCGTCGGTCTCGCCGGGGAAGCCGACGATGAAGGTCGAGCGCAAGGTCAGGTCGGGGACGCTCTCGCGCCAGCGCGCGATGCGCTCGAGCGTCTTCTCCTGCGAAGCGGGACGCTTCATGCGCTTCAACACGTCCGGCGAGGCATGCTGCAACGGCATGTCGAGATAGGGCAGCACCTTGCGCTCGGCCATCAGCGGAATGACGTCGTCGACGTGCGGATAAGGATAGACGTAGTGCAGCCGCACCCAGACGCCGAGTTCGCCGAGTGCGCCTGCGAGATCGATGAACTTCGCCCGCACCTCGCGGTCGCGCCATGTGCTCGCCGCGTATTTGACGTCCACGCCATAGGCCGACGTGTCCTGCGAGATGACCAGCAATTCCTTGACGCCGGCGGCGACGAGCTTCTCGGCCTCGCGCAGCACGTCGGCCGCGGGCCGCGAGACGAGGTCGCCGCGCAGTTTCGGAATGATGCAGAAGGAGCAGCGATTGTTGCAGCCTTCGGAAATCTTCAGGTACGCGTAGTGCCGCGGCGTCAGCTTGATGCCTTCCGGCGGCACGAGATCGAGGAACGGATCGTGCTTCGGCGGCACGGCGCGGTGCACGGCTTCGAGCACGCTCTCATATTGCTGCGGACCGGTGACCGCGAGCACGCCGGGATGCGCCGCAGTGATGCTCTCGGGCTCGGCGCCCATGCAGCCGGTGACGATGACCTTGCCGTTCTCCTTCAGCGCGCCGCCGATGGCCTCGAGGGATTCTGCCTTGGCCGAGTCGAGGAAGCCGCAGGTGTTGACGATGACGAGGTCGGAGCCCTGGTGCTGGCGCGTGAGCTCGTAGCCCTCGGCGCGCAGGCGCGTGATGATGCGCTCTGAATCGACCAGCGCCTTGGGGCAGCCGAGCGAAACGAAGCTCACCTTGGGGGCGGCGGAGCCGGTTGTCTTGTCGGGATCGGGCATTCGGGGAGGGAGGTAGAGGTGAACCTTGCGGAAAGCAAGGCATGCCCGCCCTGTCCTTCGAGACGGGCGCGTTCCGCGCCCTCCTCAGGACGAGGGCTCTCCTGAGACCTCATCCTGAGGAGCGGCCGCAGGCCGCGTCTCGAAGGATGAGGTCGCAATGACGGCCTCACCTGTTCCTAAGCGCCTCGGCCTCGGCGTAGAAGCGCTTTTCCCAG
>DASTGR010000056.1:0-2803 GCA_035718885.1 Pseudolabrys sp.
GCGCCACCCTTCATTCTCGACGCTGCGGCGGTCGACACGATCGTCGAGCGATTGGGCGAAGCCGTCGATGCGGCGGTGAGCGCATGATCGATTGATCGAGCGCGCAAATCGGGAATATCA
This sequence comes from Pseudolabrys sp., assembly GCA_035718885.1. Classification (GTDB taxonomy): domain Bacteria; phylum Pseudomonadota; class Alphaproteobacteria; order Rhizobiales; family Xanthobacteraceae; genus Pseudolabrys. The sequence continues at coordinate 121 of DASTGR010000056.1, forward strand.
CGACAAAGAATGGGTTCTCACTGCACCTTTACTGCACTCTCGACTGATAACAAACGGAGGACAATGCACATGACGATCAGAATGAAGACGACCGGCCTCGCCGTGGCCGGACTGCTGGCACTCACGGCCGGCGGCGCTTCGCCGGCGCTGGCACAGCAGAAGTTCATCACCATCGGCACCGGTGGCGTCACCGGCGTCTACTACGCCGTCGGCGGCGCGCTCTGCCGCCTGATGAACAAGGACCGCGCCAAGACCGGCATCCGCTGCTCGGTGGAATCGACCGGCGGTTCCGTGTTCAACGTCAACGCCATCAAGTCGGGCGAGCTCGAATTCGGCCTCGCGCAGTCGGACGTGCAGTACAACGCCGCCAAGGGCGAGGCCATGTTCAAGGGCAAGGCCGATCCGGACCTGCGCGCGGTCTTCTCGGTGCATCCGGAGCCTTTCACGGTTCTGGCGCGCAAGGAAGCCGGCGTCACCAAGTTCACCGACTTCAAGGGCAAGCGCTTCAACGTCGGCAATCCTGGCTCGGGCACGCTCGCCTCGATGGAAGAACTGCTGAAGCAGATGAACTGGACCAAGGCCGACTTCTCGATGGCGGCTGAGCTGAAGGCCGACGAGCAGGGCACCGCGCTTTGCGACAACAAGATCGACGGCTTCTTCTATGGCGTCGGCCACCCGTCGGCGGCGATCCAGGATCCGACCACCGCCTGTGGCGCCAAGCTCGTGCCGCTCACCGGTCCGGCCGAGGACGCGCTCATCAAGGCGCACCCCTACTACGCCAAGGCCACGATCCCGGGCGGCATGTACGCCAACAATCCGAACCCGACCGAGACCTACGGCGTGCTCGCGACCGTCGTGACCTCGGCCAAGGTGCCGGACCAGGTGGTGTACGACCTTGTCAAGGCGACGTTCGAGAACTTCGACGAGTTCAAGAAGCTTCACCCGGCCTTCGCGCATCTCGATCCGAAGGACATGGTGAGCAAGGGCCTGTCGGCGCCGATCCATCCGGGCGCCCTGAAATACTACAAGGAAAAAGGCTGGGTGAAGTAAGCCCAGGCGACGGGGCGGCCTCGGCCGCCCCGTTTCTTTTGATTTCGACCGCACCCGCGGGGAACGGGTGCGGGCCAAGCGTGGGGGAGAACGTGAGATGACCGACACCAACCAGACGGTGGCCAACCGCGAAGCGCTCGAGGAGATGGTCGCCGAAGCCGATACCGGCGCGCGCAAGCCGCTCGGCAAGACCAAGCACGTCATCTTCGTCGTCGCGCTCGGCTGGGCGCTGTTCCAGCTCTGGTACGCCTCGCCCCTCCCCTACATTCTCAATTTCGGCGTCATCCCCGACGGCCAGGCGCGCGTCATCCATCTCTGCTTCGCGTTCCTGCTCGCCTTCACGACCTTTCCCGCCTTCAAGACGTCGCGCCGCGACGCGGTGCCGCTCTATGACTGGGTGCTGGCCGTGCTGGCGATCGGCTCGACCGCCTATCTGCTCGTCTTCTACAAGGACATCTCGCTCAGGCCCGGCCTGCCGACCACGCCCGACATCGTGGTGTCGGTGATCGGCGTCGTGCTGCTGCTCGAAGCGGCGCGCCGCGCCGTCGGTCCGGCGCTGGCGATCATCGCCGCGATCATGCTCATCTATATCTTCACCGGCCCGTACCTCCCCGGTCTGATGGGCCACAAGGGCGCCAGCCTCGGCCGCGCCGCCTCGCAGATGTGGCTGACCTCGGAAGGCATCTTCGGCGTCGCGCTCGGCGTATCCACCAATGTCGTCTTCTTCTTCGTCCTGTTCGGCAGCCTTCTGGAGAAGGCCGGCGCCGGCAACTACTTCATCCAGATCGCCTTCGCCATGCTCGGCACGTTCCGCGGCGGACCGGCCAAGGCCGGCGTCGTGGCGTCGGGCATGACCGGCATGATCTCCGGCTCCTCGATCGCCAACACCGTCACCACAGGCACGTTCACGATTCCGCTGATGAAGCGCGTCGGCTATTCCGCCGTGAAGGCCGGCGCCATCGAATGCGCAGCCGGCGTCAACGGCCAGTTGATGCCGCCGGTGATGGGCGCCGCCGCGTTCCTGATCGCCGAATATGTCGGCATCCCTTACGCCGACGTGGTCAAGCACGCCTTCCTGCCGGCGTTCCTCACATACGGCGCGCTGTTCTACATCGTCGACATCGAGGCGGCGAAGGCCGGCATGCTCGGCCTGCCGCGCGCGGTCAGCACACCGTTCCGCTACAGCCTCGTGCGCGGCCTGATGACGCTCTGCGGCATCATCGTGCTTTCGGGCATCGTTTATTACGGCGTCGGCTGGATCAAGACCGTGTTCGGGGACGCGGCGAGCTGGGTGCTCGGCACCGCGCTCATCGTTATCTATGTCGGCCTCCTGCGGCAGAAGGCGAAGCATCCGGACCTCGCCATCGACGACGTCACCAAGAAGATCGTCAAAGTGCCGGACTTCTACGAGACCGCGCGCACCGGCCTGCACTACCTGCTGCCCGTCGTCGTGCTGATCTGGTGCCTGATGATCGAGGAACTCTCGCCCGGCCTGTCGGCCTTCTGGGGCACGATGTTCCTAATCTTCATCATGGTGACTCAACGGCCGCTGATCGGCTTTTTCCGCGGCGACACCGCTTACGGCACGCGCATCCGCGAAGGCATGGACGACCTGATCGCCTCGTTCCAGGGC
>DASTGR010000057.1:0-5533 GCA_035718885.1 Pseudolabrys sp.
GGCGCGCCATTGTCGAAGCCGAGCGCAAGATGGATCGTCTCCTTCTCGGAGCGCGACGAATTCAGGTTGACGTGCTCGGTGACTTCCGCCGCGACGATGTCAGTGTTCGGCGCGGCGGTCGGCTTGCCGCCGAAATCGACGGAGATGACCTTGGCCTTGCCGAGATCGGCAGGCGCCAGCGCCTTGAGCGCGCCCTCGATCCACTTCCCCGCCGGCTCGGCGAAGTCTAGATCGCAGTCGACGCGATCCGCGACGCGCTTGGCGCCGAGCGCTTCGAGCCGCTCGTCGATCTTCTTGCCGATGGCGCAGAATTCCGCGTAGGCGGTGTCGCCGAGCGCCAGCACGCCGAACTCGACGCCGTCGAGACGCGGCGCGCTCTCGCCCATCAATTCATTGTAGACGCGCGCGGCGCGCCCCGGAGGCTCGCCTTCGCCCCATGTCGCGGCGATAACGACGATGCGCTTGGCCTTGGTCAGGCTCGAAAGCTCGAGATCGGCCATGTCGACGACGCTCGGCTTGAAGCCGAGCTTGCGCGCCTGCTTCGCCATGTCGCCGGCGAGTTTCTCGGAGTTGCCGGACTCGCTCGCATAGATAATCGTCAGCGGCTCGGCCGCGCGCGGCGGCGCGGCGGCTTCCGCGCCGGCAAAGCCTTCGCCCGAATGCGCCGCCTCGACGCCCGCCAGGAAGCCGGCGAGCCAGGCGCGCTGCACCGGCGTCGCCGGGCCGACGACGCGGTTCAGGAGATCGACGTCCTCTTCGGAGAAAGGCGCGGTCTTGGGCAGTGCGAATGACGACATGATTACCCCAGCAGCACGCGCGGCAGGACGCCGATGGCGATCAGCGCCACCAGCGCCGAGGCGATGGCGATCAGCCAGCTTTCGACCGACTGCTGCGGCCCGAGGCCGTGCGGTTCGTACGGAAAATCGGTCATTGCGGGGCACTCCGGCTCTCTATGGCCCCTTTAGATAGAAGCCGGCCCTTCGCACCGGCAATAAGTGCCGGAAAATAAGAAGATATCTGCCTTCCCGCCGCGCGGGAGAAAACGCTCCTCCTCCGGAACCGGCTCTGTGGAGAACGCCGGTCCCGCGTGTCCTGCGTCCCGGACCGTGGCAAAGAGGGCACTCCGCCCGCACGGACGAGTCGAACGGGAATGCCGCCGAAAGCTTTGAGCGATCTTCTGACGCCCGCGGAACGGCGGCTGTTCGCGCGGCTCGGCACGCCGCAGAAGATCCAGGACTTCCTCGACCGCCTGCCGGTGAACTTCGAGCCGGACGGCGACACCGTCATGTCGCCGCGGCGCATGCTCGCAGCGAAAGCCGCGCACTGCGCCGAGGGCGCGCTGTTCGCCGCCGCCGTGATGATGTTTCATCGCCGGCCGGTCTGGCTCGTCGATCTGCGCGCGCGTCCGACCGACCACGACCACGTCATCGCCGTCTTCAAGGAGCACGGCCGGTGGGGCGCGATCAGCAAGACCAACCATTCGATCCTGCGCTGGCGCGACCCGATCTACAAAAGCGTGCGCGAACTGGCGGTGAGCTATTCGCACGAATACTGCCTGCCGAGCGGCCAGAAGTCGCTGCTCGCCTTTTCGCGGCCGTTCTCGCTCGCCCGCTACGCGCACTCACGCTGGGTCACCGCCGAGGACGAACTGCACTGGCTGATGGCCGAACTCGACGCGTCCCCGCACGAGGATGTCGCGCCCAAGCGCGTGAAGCAGCGCCGCTCGGCGAAGATCGAGATCGAGGCGCAGGCGCTCGTCGAGTGGGAAAAGCCGAAGAAACCCGGTCGACGCCCGCGCAAGCTGCGATGAGCAAGGGCAAATCCTCTCCTCCGCTCGTCCCCGCGAAAGCGGGGACTCAGTTGGGCCTCAGAACTGGATTCCCGCTTTCGCGGGAATGAACGGAGTTTGGGATCAGTCAGTGCAAAGTCAGTTTCAAGGGGCGTTGACACTGCCGGCGGCGGCGGGCTTCTTACGCGCAACGAGACGGGGCCGATGACCACCTTCACCTACACGCGCGAATTCGAGATCGCCTGGGCGCATTGCGACCCCGCCGGCATCGTCTTCAACCCGCGCTTCTTCGAGTTTTTCGACACGAGCTCCTGGGGCCTGTTCGAGGCCGCGCTCGGCGTCAACCAGCACGAATTCGCCGCCCGCTACGGCATCGTCGGCATCGGCCTGGTCGACGCCCGCGGCAACTTCATGCGGCCGTGCGCCTTCGGCGACACCGTGCAGATCGTCTCGCGCGTATCGGAATTCCGCCGCTCGTCATTCGACGTCGAGCACAGGATCATGAAGAACGGCGAGGTCATGGTCGAAGGCCGGGAGACCCGCGTCTGGATGGTGCGCAGCAAGGATGATCCCGAGCAGATCACCACCGCGCCGATCCCGCCCGAGGTGATCGCGAAGTTCGGGTAGCGGATTTTTCGAGCTGGGCGCCAATCGATGTGCCCTCTCCCCTCGTTGGAGAGGGCATTTGCAACTTAACAATCAAAAAGAATGGGTGAGGGGGAATGCCCCCTCACCCATCATCATCCTTGGCGGGTCTCTCAATGCCCTCTCCCACAGGGGGAGAGGGCACAACGACAAGCGCCCGCGATAAGTCTTAGGCGATCTTCACGTACTCGAATTCGCCCGGCTTGTTGTCGATGCCGACCTTGGGCGGCGCGATCCACGAAGCGAACTTGCCCGCCTCGTATTGCGGCTGCATCAGGCTCTCGATGAAGACCTTGTCAGCATCGTTCGGCAGGAAGTCGCTGCGATGGCTTTGCCATTCGGCCTCGCTCATCTGCTTGCCGTCGACGTCGGCCTTCACCTTGGAGAACTCGCCGATATTCCGGTTGAACGCGACGTGCGGCAGCTTGATCTGGAACGGGATGCCGAAGCTCTCGATCACCTTGTTCCATCGGCCGACGCCGACATTGGCGTCGTTCACGTAATCGTCACGCAGCCGCATGTTCAGCGCCGACAGCGCCGGTGCGTCCTCGTTCTGGATCTTGCCGTCGATCAGCCGCAGCACCGGATAGGTCGACGACTCGAGCTTGTGGTCGTCGGTCAGACGGTTCTCGCGATAGCGGCCCTTGAGGCCGGCATGGAAGGCATTCGCCGCATTAGTCGAAATCTCGTTGCCGAACAGATCGAGCGTCAGCGAGAAATGCAGATTCGCCTTCTTCTGGATGGTCGGCAGATCGATGACGCCGAGCTTGCGCACGCGCGCGATGTCGAACGGATCGGTGATGCCCGCCTCCTTCATCGCCTCGCAAGTGCGCTGAATGACGCGCGTCACGCCGGTCTCGCCGACGAACATGTGATGCGCCTCTTCCGTCAGCATGAAGCGGCAGGTGCGCGACAGAGGGTCGAAGCCCGACTGCGCCAGCGCTTCGAGCTGCATCTTGCCGTCGCGGTCGGTGAAGTAGGTGAACATGAAGAAAGACAGCCAGTCCGGCGTCTTCTCGTTGAAAGCGCCCAGCATGCGCGGCGAATCGGCGTCGCCCGAGCGGCGCTGCAACAAGGCCTCCGCTTCCTCGCGGCCGTCAGTGCCGAAATATTTCTGGAGCAGGTAGACCATCGCCCAGAGATGGCGGCCTTCCTCGACATTGACCTGGAACAAGTTGCGCAGGTCGTAGAGCGACGGCGCGGTCTTGCCGAGATGGCGCTGTTGCTCGACCGAGGCCGGCTCGGTGTCACCCTGGATGACGATCAGGCGGCGCAGCATGGCGCGATATTCGCCCGGCACCTCCTGCCATGCAGGCTCGCCCGCATGCGCGCCGAACGGAATGGTGCGGCCTTCCGCCTGCGGCGCAAGCAGGATGCCCCACTTGTAGTCCGGCATCTTCACGTAATCGAACTTGGCCCATCCCTTCGGATCGACGCTGACCGCGGTGCGCAGATAGACCAGCGATTCCTGGAATCCTTCCGGCCCCATGTCCTTCCACCAGTCGATGTAGCCGGGATGCCACTTCTCCAGCGCGCGCTTGACGCGCACGTCCTCGCCCAGGCCGACATTGTTCGGGATCAGCCCGTCATAATCGACCTTGCCGATGCTGGTGGCGACGTTCATGGCCAAGTCCCTTCGTTGTGTCGGACGCCGTGCCTCTCCGCTGTCATTGCCGGGCTTGACCCGGCAATCCATGAGGAAGCGCCGCGATGATTGCAGTACTGGCGTGCATGCTGCGGCTCATCATGGATGCGCGGGTCAAGCCCGCGCATGACGCCGAGTGTGTGGTGCGCGCAAGCCATCACACCCTGTCCTTCCCGTAGGTCGGCTTGACGCCCGACCCGTAGAGCTTCAGCGCGCCCTGCTCGCCGACGGCGTTCGGGCGCTGGAAGATCCAGTTCTGCCAGGCGGTGAGCCGGCCGAAGATCTTCGTTTCCATCGTCTCGGGCCCCGCGAAGCGCAGGTTCGCCTCCATACCGGTGAGCGCGTCGGGCGACTGGCTGGCGCGCTCCTCGACCATCTGGCGCAGCTCGTCGTCGAAGTCGAAATCCTCGCGCGCGAAAGTGACGAGACCGGCCTCGTCGGCGTCTTCCGCGTCGAACGCTTCGCCGATGCGCGCCTTCAATGTGTCGAGCGTCTCGGGCTCGCCGAGGAAGCGCGCCTGCAAGCGCGTCAGGCCGTTGCCCATCGGATAGAGGCCGAAATTGGCCTCACCCAGCACGATCGCGGCGGGCTGCCGGTTGTCGCCCTCGCGCGTGCCGATCAGCATCATCGAACGGTCGGCGGCGAACAGAAGCTCGGCCAGCGTGCCGGCGAAGCAGGAGCCCGGCTCGACCAGCGCGATGAAGGTTTTCGGCGTCACGTCGATGCGCTTGAGGACGCGCTTCAAGTAATGACGCACCTCGCGCAGCAGCCAGTCGTCCTGCCCGGCAATGAGGAAGGCATCGTGGTCGAGCACGGCCTTCGCCTCGCCGTCGGTCTTGAGGAGCACGACGCCGATCGACGCCTCGTTGGTGCGCAGGTGCAGGATCGCGTCCTCGAGCTCGCGCGCCACGGCGAGCGGCCAGAACGAGGCGCCGAGCGCATGCGCGGCTTCCTTCGAGGCCGGCACGGCCTGCGAAGGGCCGCGCACCGTCAGGGTCGCGACGCTGCGGGCGCGGTCGATCTCGACCTCGACATGCGACCAGGCGGTGCGGTCGCCGCCATTGGTCCGCTGGAGCGGCGTCAGCGCAATGCCCTTCCCGTCCTTCGGCCGGTCGGAGCGCTGCGCCAGCGCATGCGCGCGGGCGCGCACCGCTTCCTCCCACTTGGACGGCGGCACGACCTCATCGACGAGGCGCCAGTCGCGCGCCTTGGCGCCACGCAGGCCCTCTTCGGTCGAGCAAAACACGTCGGCGCGGTCGCGCCGAACCTTGCGCTTGTCGGTGACGCGGGTGAGCCCGCCCGTGCCCGGCAGCACGCCGAGCAACGGCGTCTCCGGCAGCGACACCGCCGATTTGCGGTCATCCACCAGCATGATGTGCTCGGCGGCGAGCGCAAGCTCGTAACCGCCTCCGGCGCACGAGCCGCTCACGGCGGCGAGATAATGCTGGCCGGAA
>DASTGR010000058.1:0-7769 GCA_035718885.1 Pseudolabrys sp.
TGATGGCGCTGGCAACCGACACCCATCCGGTATCCGCGGCCGATCCGGCCGAGCCGCTGCTCGTCGTCGACGACCTGCACACGGTGTTCGACCTGCGCCAGGGCGAGGTGAGGGCGGTCGACGGCGTCTCGTTCGCGCTCAAGCCGCACGAGACGCTGGCGATCGTGGGCGAGTCCGGCTGCGGCAAGAGCATCACCGCCTTGTCGCTGATGCGTCTGGTGCCCGACCCGCCGGGTCGCATCGCGTCCGGCCGCGTCGTGCTGGAGGGCCGCGACCTGCTCGCGCTCGACGAGGAGGCGATGCGCGACGTCCGCGGCAAGGACCTCGCAATGATCTTCCAGGAGCCGATGACCTCGCTCAATCCGGTGCTGACCATCGGCAGCCAGATCGCGGAGGTCGTGCTCTTGCACGAGAACGTCTCGCGCAAGGAGGCGTGGGCGAAGGCCGTCGACATGCTGCGGCTGACCCACATCCCGGCGCCGGAGCAGCGCGCGCACGAATATCCGCATCAACTGTCGGGCGGCATGCGCCAGCGCGCGATGATCTCGATGGCGCTCGCCTGCAATCCGAAGGTGCTGATCGCCGACGAGCCGACGACCGCGCTCGACGTCACCATCCAGGCGCAGATCCTCGACCTGATCCTCGATTTGCAGAAGAAACTCGGCACCGCGGTGATCCTCATCACCCACGATCTCGGTGTCGTGGCCGAGACGGCGCACCGCGTCATCGTCATGTACGCCGGCAAGAAGGTGGAGGAGGCGCCGGTCGAGGAATTGTTCGCGCGGCCGCAGCACCCCTACACGCACGGCCTGATGGCGTCGATCCCGCGCCTGCCGCTGATGCGCGGCGAAACGGAGACGGAGGGCGAGCGCCTTCAGGAAATTCCCGGAACCGTGCCGGCGCTGTCCAACCTGCCGCCGGGCTGCGTCTTCGCGCCGCGCTGCGCGCACGCGGTCGATCGCTGCCGCGCCGAATATCCGCCCTACGAGGAGAAGCGCCCCGGCCATTGGGCCGCCTGCTGGCGCTCGCGCGAACTCTTTGGAGGTGACGGCGCATGAGCGAACCCGTGCTCCAGGTGCGCGACCTCAAGAAGCATTTTCCTGTGCGCACAGGTTTGTTGCAGCGCGCAGGCGGCACCGTATTCGCGGTCGACGGCGTGTCGTTCTCGATCGATGAAGGCGAGACGCTCGGCCTCGTCGGCGAGAGCGGTTGCGGCAAGTCGACAGTCGGCCGCACCGTGCTGCGGCTCATCGATCCGACCGACGGCGAGATCCGCATCGGCGGCAACGACATCACGAAGCTCTCCAAGGCCGAGCTGCGCCCCTACCGGCGGCAGATGCAGATCATCTTCCAGGATCCGTTCTCCTCGCTCGATCCGCGCATGTCGGCGGGCGACATCGTCGCCGAACCGCTGCGCGTGCACGGCATCGCCAAGGGCGGCGAGGTGCGCAAATTGGTCGCGGCGCTGTTCGAGCGCGTGGGCCTGCGCAAGGCGCAGATGGACAATTACCCGCACCAATTCTCAGGCGGTCAGCGCCAGCGCATCGGCATTGCCCGCGCGCTCGCGCTCCAGCCGAAACTGATCGTCGGCGACGAACCTGTTTCCGCGCTCGACGTCTCGATCCAGGCGCAGGTCCTGAACCTGATGCTCGATTTGCAGAAGGAGATGGGGCTCGCTTACCTCTTCATCTCGCACAATCTCGCGGTGGTGGAGCACATCAGCCATCGCATCGCGGTGATGTATCTCGGCCGCATCGTCGAAGCGACCGACAAGAAGACGCTGTTCACGCGCGCGCTGCATCCCTACACCGAGCAGCTCCTGCTCGCCGTGCCGGTGCCGGACCCGCGCGTGAAGCGGCAGAAGCGCGTCTTGCAGGGCGACGTGCCGAGCCCGGTCAATCCGCCGTCCGGCTGCCACTTCCACACGCGCTGCCCCTACGCGGTCGACCGCTGCAAGGTGGAATCTCCGGCGCTGCGCGAAGTGCGGCCGGGCCAGCTCGTCGCCTGCCATTTGCGCTGAGCTTTTATGCCGGGACCGGGCTTGTGCCGGCCGTCCACGGCCTTACTGTTGCGCCGCGCTTACGCAGAGGTGCTCAGCATGCCGGCCAAGGATTCCAAGATTAATCCCAACCCGTTCACGACCCGGCCCGAGATCGAGGGCACGTTCGGCGTCGTCACCTCGACGCACTGGATCGCGACGGCGGTCGGCATGGCGGTGCTGGAAAAGGGCGGCAACGCCTTCGATGCCGGCGCCGCGACCGCCTTCACGCTCCAGGTGGTCGAGCCGCATTTGAACGGCCCTGGCGGCGACGTGCCGGTGATCGTGCATGATGTGAAGCGTGGCAGAACGGAAGTGATCTGCGGGCAGGGCCCGGCGCCGGCTGGCGCCACCATCAAATATTATCGCGACGAACTCGGGCTCGATCTGGTGCCCGGCACCGGCCTCCTGGCCGCCTGCATCCCCGGCATGTTCGACACGTGGATGGTGTTGCTGCGCGATTACGGCACGATGAAGCTCGCCGACGTGCTGAGCCCGGCGATTGAATACGCCAGGAACGGCTATCCGCTGGTCGAGCGGATCAGTGCGACGATCGACACGGTCAAGGACATGTTCCGCGATCACTGGACGACGTCCGCCGCGGTCTACATGCCGGATGGCAAGGTCCCGGCGCCGGGGACGCTGTTCCGCAACACCAAGCTTGCCGACACTTATGCGCGCGTGCTGCGCGAGGCGGAAAGCGCGGGCGGCGATCGCGTCGCGCAGATCGAGAAGGCGCGAAAGGTCTGGTCTCAAGGCTTCGTTGCCGAAGCGATCGACAAATTCTGCCGTACTCAAGAGGTGATGGACACGTCCGGCGAGCGCCATCGCGGCGTGCTGACCGGGCAGGATATGGCGACCTGGCAGGCCAATGTCGAAGCGCCGATCCATTACGATTACGGCCGCTATCGCGTGATGAAGGCCGGGCCGTGGACGCAGGGGCTGGCGACGCTCCAGACCCTCGCGCTGCTGAAAGGTTACGACCTCGACGCCCTGTCGCCGACCGATCCCGAATTCATCCATTTGCAGATCGAGGCGACCAAGCTCGCCTTCGCCGACCGCGACACGTTCTACGGCGATCCGAAGTTCGTGAAGGTGCCGGTCGATGTGCTGTTGTCCGACGCTTACAACGCCGAGCGCCGCAAGCTCATCACCGACCGCGCCTCGATGGACTTTCGCCCCGGCACGATCCCCGGCTTCGGCAAGCGCGTCGATATCCGCACCGCCGAGGGCGCGCGCGCCGCGGTCGCCAGCTCCGGCGCCGGCGAGCCGACCGTCGGCAAGATCTGGACGCATGACGACCATAACCTTCCCGACGCGCCGGACGCCCGTGCGAAAATGGGCGCGACGCCGGGCGACACCGTCCATTTCGACATCATCGACCGCGACGGCAACATGATCTCGTCGACGCCGTCGGGCGGCTGGCTGCATTCCTCGCCGGTGATCCCGGACCTCGGCTTCTGCCTCGGCACGCGCGCGCAGCAGTTCTGGCTCGACGAGGAGCATCCGAACGCGTTGATGCCGGGAAAACGGCCGCGCTCGACGCTGACGCCGACCATGGCGCTGCGCGACGGCAAGCCGTATCTCGCCTGGGGTTCACCGGGCGGCGACCAGCAGGACCAATGGATCTCGCAGTTCCTCCTGCGCCACGCCCACTTCGGCATGAACCTCCAGGAGGCGATCGATGCCCCGGCCTGGCACTCGGAGAGTTTCCCGGCGTCGTTCTGGCCGCGACAGGCGCGTCCGGGCGTGATGGTGGTCGAGTCGCGTGTCCCGGAGAGTACCGTGAAGGCTCTTCGTGATCGCGGTCACATCGTCGAGGTCGGCCCGCCGTGGTCGGAAGGCCGGCTCACCGCGGCCTCGCGCGTCGATCCCTACCGGCGCGCCGCCGCCAATCCGCGCGGCATGCAGGGCTACGCGGCCGGCCGCTAGGCCGGCCGGCTCATGCCAGCAGGAAGGTTTTGATCTCAGCCAGCGTCTCCGCGGGCAACTCCTCGGCGAGCCAATGTCCGCCGGGCAAGGCTTTGCCCGACACGTTGTTGGCGCGCTCCCGCCACACCGAGACGACGTCGTATTTGCGTCCGACCAGCCCGTTCGCGCCCCACAGCACCAGCACCGGGCATCCGATCTTCGTCGCCATGTCGGCTTCGTCGTGCGCGAGGTCGATCGATGCCGCCGCGCGATAATCCTCGCAGGTGGCATGAATGGTCGCCGGATTGCCGAAGCAGCGGCGATACTCTGCATAGGCCGCGGGCTCGATGCCGTTCGGCATGACCGATCCCATGAACTGCGTGAGAACCTCGTCGACGCTGCGGCCGATGAGCGTCTCGGGAAAAGGCGCGGGCTGGATCAGGAAGAACCAGTGGTAATAGCCGGACGCGAATTCGCGGTCCGCCGTCCGGTACATGTAATGCGTCGGGCAGATGTCCATCATCACCAGCCGGGTCACGCGGTCGGGATGATCGAGCGTGAGCCGGTGCGCGACGCGCGCGCCGCGGTCGTGGCCGACCAGGGTGAATTGCCGGAAGCCGAGCGCCTCCATCACCTCGACTTGATCGAGCGCCATGGCGCGCTTCGCGTAATTGATGTGGTTGTCGCCGGCGGGCGGCTTGCCGCTGTCGCCGTAGCCGCGCAGGTCCGGCATCACGAGCGTGAAGTGCTTGGCGAGTTCGGGCGCGATCTTGCGCCACTCGATGTGCGTCTGCGGATAGCCGTGCAGGAGCAGAAGCGGCGGCCCGTTGCCGCCGCTCACGACATTGATCGTGGTGCCGCGGGTCTCGATCGTCTGCCGCCGGAATCCCGGATAGAAATCCATTTCAGACGGTCCGCCCCATGATGGTGCCGAAACGCGCGCGATAGGCGTCCCAGGCCTGCGGGTTGACGAGCCGCGGCGGCCGGCCGCCCTGCAAGACGCCGACGATCTGTTCGGCGGCCTGCGCCGCCATGTTGCGGCGCGCCTCCACCGTGACGCCGGCGGTGTGATAGGTCGCCACGACATTGTCGAGCGCCAGCAAGGGGTGGTCGAGCGGCGGCGGCTCGCGGTCCCAGACGTCGACGCCGGCGCCGGCCAGGCGCCCGGACGCGAGCGCCGCGTAAAGCGCAGCCTCGTCGACGATGCCGCCGCGCGCGGTGGTCACGAGGCTCGCACCGGGCTTCATGCGCGCGAAGGCGTCCGCGCCGATCATGCCGATCGTCTCGGCGTTGCGCGGGCAATGAATCGAGACGAAATCCGACTGCGCCAGCAAATCCGCGAAGCTGACGGGCCGTGCGCCGCGCCGGGCGATCTCGTCCGCCGCGACGTAAGGATCGTAAGCGAGCACCTCCATGCCGAACGCCTTCGCCAGCCCGGTCACGCGCGTGCCGATATGGCCGATGCCGACGACGCCGAGGACCCGGCCGGAAATGTCGCGCCCCATCACCTCTTCGCGCGCGAAGCCGATCTCGCGGCGCATGCGGCGGTCGCACTCGCCGATGCGCTTCGACAGCGACAGCATCAGGCCGAGCGTATGCTCGGCGACCGCGCCGGCGTTCTGCCCGGCCTGGTTGACGACGATGATGCCGGCCTTGGTGCAGGCGTCGACGTCGACCGTGTCGTAGCCGGCGCCGCTCGCCGAAACGCAGAGGAGTTTCGGGCAGCGCGCGATCAGGTCGGCGGTGGCGAACCATTGCCGCGGCAATTCGTCCTTGGCCGAGGAGATCAGATAGATGTGTGCGTCGGCGAGCGCGGCGCGCGTCTTCGCTTCAGCCGCGGCGCGCGCGCAGGTCACGAGCTCGATGTCGGCTTCGCGCGCGAAGCGCTGCTCCATCACCGGGTCATAGGGGAAGTCGAAGCGGACGACGATCTTCGGATTGGCGGCCATGACAGTCCCGGACTGACGCCGGTTCTGGAGGCCGGCTGTCCGTCAGGGATAGCGCGTCGTTCGCGCTCTCGCCAGTTCCGAAGCTCAGTGCCCGTGCACATAGATTCCGGGTGCAGGGCAGAGCACCGGGAAGCCGTGCTCGCGCGCGCCCATCGGCGGCGGCGGGACGCGCTCGCCGGCGCTGCGCTCCGCCAGCCACGCCGCCCATTGCGGCCACCACGAACCTTCCAGATGCGTGGCGTGCGCCGCCCAGGTCGCCGGATCGACGTAGCGGTCGCCGGGATGCCGCGTGCCGGAGAGATAGTGCCGGCCGCGATGGCCGGGCTCGGAAACGATGCCGGCATTGTGCCCGCCATTGGTCAGCACGAAGGTCAGCTCGGTGTCGGTGAACAGCGCGATCTTGTAGACCGACTGCCACGGCGCGATGTGGTCCGTCTCGGTGCCGACGGCGAAGATCGGCATACGCAGGTCCTTGAGGGTGATCACCTTGTCCTCGACCGCGTAGCGGCCAGCGGTCAGGCGGTTCTCCAGGAACAGCGCGCGCAGATATTGCGAATGCATCTTGAACGGCATGCGCGTCTGGTCGGCGTTCCAGACGGTGAGGTCGGTTTCCGGCTCGCGTTCGCCGAGGAGATATTGCCGCATCATGCGCGACCAGATCAGGTCGTTCGAGCGCAGGAGCTGAAACGCGGCGGCCATCTGCCGGGTGTCGAGCACGCCCTGGTCCCACATCATGTCCTCGAGGAAGGCGATCTGGCTCTCGTCGACGAACAGCATCAGGTCGCCGGCCTCGCTGAAATCGGTCTGCGCCGCAAGCAAGGTCACGGTGGCGAGGCGGTCGTCGCCCTTGCGCGCCATGGTCGCCGCCGCGATCGACAGGAGCGTGCCGCCGATGCAGTAGCCGCAGGCGTGCACCTTGCGGCCGGGCACGATCGCGTTGATCGCTTCGAGCGCCGCCATGACGCCTTCGCCCCGGTAATGGCCGAGGGTCAGGTCGCGGTCCTTCTCGGTCGGATTGCGCCACGAGATCATGAACACGGTGAAGCCGCGTTCGGTGAGGTAGCGCACCAGCGAATGCTCGGGCAGCAGGTCGAGCACGTAGTACTTCATGATCCAGGCCGGGACGATCAGGATCGGCTCGGCGAAAACGTTCGGCGTCGCGGGCGCGTACTGGATGAGCTCGATCAGGTCGTTGCGGTACACGACCTCGCCCGGCGTGGCGGCGATGTCCTTGCCAAGCGCGAAGCCCGCGGGCGCCTGCGGCGGCGCGAGCGTCAGCGCCCGCTGCACGTCGCTCATCAGGTTGTCGAAGCCGCGCGCGAGATTGGCGCCGCGTTCGGCGAGCGTCCGCTCGACGATCTGCGGGTTGAGCCACGGCACGTTCGATGGCGAAGCGGCGTCGAGGAGCTGGTGCGCCATGAAGGCGGCGCGCGCGGCGCTCTTGGCCTGCATGCCGCGCACCGGCTTGGTCGCCTCGCGCCACCACGCCTCCTGCGCCAGGAACGCCTGTTGGAAGTAGCGATACGGCGCCTTGCCCCAACCCGGATGCTCGAAGCGGCGGTCGCCCGGCTGCGGTTCGAACGGCATCGCCCTCGGCGCGCCGTCGCCCATCGCCAGCCCCATCAGGCGGGCGGCATAAATCTGCGCCAGCGCCGCAAGCTCGGCCTGCCGCCCGGGTGCGCGCGACAGGTGCGAGAGCCAGTCGAACCAGGCGTTGAACTGGGCGTGCGGCGAGATGCCCTGCGTGACGCGCGCGGTCATCGCCCGCGCGATGCGGTTGAGCGTCTCGAAGGACGGCAGCTCGACCTCGCGCGCATGGGGCGGCGGACAGCCCGGACGGTCGGCCTGCGTGGCCGGCTGTTCGGGAGCGA
>DASTGR010000059.1:0-2179 GCA_035718885.1 Pseudolabrys sp.
GATGGAAATGACGCTCAAGGTCGTGCCCGGCGAAACCGGCAAGGCGGCGGCGATCAAGATGATCCGCTCGGTCATGATCAAGGGGATGGAGGCGCTGACGCTCGAATGCTTCCTGGCGGCGCAGCGCGCCGGCCTCGTCGAGGAGGTCGCCGCGTCGATGAAGAACAACTACCCGACGCTCGATTTCGGCAAGTTGGCCGACTACAACATCGAGCGCATGGCCAGCCACGGCGAGCGCCGCGCCGCCGAGATGGAAGAGTCCTGCCTCACCTTGCGCGAACTCGGCATCGAACCGGCGATGACCGAAGGCACTGTCGCCCGCCAACGCGAGATGGGCCGCATCGGGAAGATTGAAGCGGTGCGCAGCACGCTCGAAGAGGGCCATGCCGCCATGCTCAAGGCGATCAGCGCGGCCAAGGGCGTCGCCTGAGTTTCTGAACGGATGTTCAGAAAGCGGAATTGCGCCGCGCCGCCGCGGCGTCAACTTCTTGTAAATCGCGGATCGTCCATACAGACTGTCCCTGTTTGCAATGAGGGAGGAAACCCATGCAGCTCAAAAAGATTGCTTTCACTCTGCTGATCGGTGCCGCCGCCGCCATGGCGGCGACGAGCCCGAGCTTCGCCGCCAAGAAGAAGGCGAAGGCCGAGGCGCCGCAGCCCATGATCTCCTGCTTCCAGCAGCAGACGCCGGTCTGTGCCACCCGCGGCGGCATGAAGATGACCTATGCCAGCGCCTGCTTCGCGGAGAAGGACGGCGCCAAGGTCGTATCGCAGGGTGCCTGCAAGCCGGCCAAGAAGATGTCGATGAAGAAGGGCGGCAAGAAGAAAAAGAAATAAGCCGCATTCTCACGAGGCAATAGATAAGGGCCGCTGCTCGCGCAGCGGCCCTTTTCGTTTCGAGGCCGGGCCTACTTCTTGGCCGGCGGCGTGACGATGAGCTCCGAGAGCTGCTCCTTGGTGAGCGGCTTCTCGAGGAACTTCAGCTTCACGGCGTCGCGTACCGCTCCGTCCAGATCCTTGAACTCGATCGACTGCACCGACTCCTTCGGCTGAAATTTCTCCATCGACTCCTTCAGCACGGCGACCGGCTGGTGCACCTTCTTCGAGTACATCTCGATCGCTTTCGGGTCGGAGTACATCCAGTCGATCGACTCGCGATAGGCGTCCATGAAGCGCACGATCACGTCGTGCTTGGTCTTCCAGGCGTTGGCGTTGACGATCAGGGTGCGCACGGTCTGCCCCTTCAGCGACGGCACGTCGCTGCCATGGGCGATGATGCGGATCTTGCCGTCCTTGATCTCCTGAAGACCGAACGGCGGCGCCGCCCAGCCGACGTCGATCTGGCCGGACATCACCGCGGTCAAGGTGCCTGGAGGGCCGCCGGTCGAGGTCGGCTTGCCCTTGGCGCCGAGCTCGCTCGTGAACGCCACCACGATGTTGTTCGACGAGGAACCGTTGGTCGAATAGGCGATGGTGTTGGAGTCGGTGAGGTCCTTGAGCGACTTGATCGGCGAATCCGCCTTCACGTACCAGTAAAGGTCGCCCGTGCCGGTGAAGGCCGGCGCCAGGATGCGCACCGGCGCGCCCTTCGAGAAAGCGCGCATCGCGCCCGCGGCGCCGACGCCGGCGCCGATATCCGCCGAACCCGAGATGACCGCCTGGATCGTCTCGCCGGCGCCCTGCGTGCCGACGTTTTCGAGCACGAGTCCGTGCTTCTTGAAGATGCCCGCGTCCTGTCCGAGCGTCGGTGCCTGGTTTTCCCAGTTGTTGATCTGGCCGATGGCGACCTTGAGCTGGTCTTCGGCCGCGGCCGGCCGGGCGGCGGCAAAGGCAAGCGCAAGGCCGAGCGCGACTGCGGTCAGTCGGACGTGCTTCATGGTGATTCCTCCCTATCGAAGTCTTTTCAATATGCGCAACCCGGTGCGAGACGGGCCTCGCACGCATTCAACACCCGTGCTTGCTCCCCGCAAAGCGAAGAGATCAGCGGCGTCGCGATTTCTTGGGCGCAGGCGCCTTCCGCGCAGGCGCTTTGGCAGCACGCTTTGCAGGCGCCGCGGCTCCCTTCGACGCCGGCACCATCAGACCCGCCCGCTCGAGCCGCATCCACCAATACTCCCACGCACGCGTCAGTCCCGTGGTGCTGGTGTTGATCTTGGCCGCGAGCTCCGCCTCGCCGCGC
>DASTGR010000060.1:0-2183 GCA_035718885.1 Pseudolabrys sp.
CAACAAGTCCTACGACTTCGCCTATACGCGCGACCACACCGGCACGCCGGGCCGCTTCCACCACATCACCTATGCGATGAATTCGCGTGAGGAGATCCTGCTCGCCGCCGACATCTTCCTCGAGAACGGCGTGTTCATCGAAACCGGCCCGCACAAGCACGCGGTGCAGCAGACGTTCTTCCTCTATGTCTACGAGCCGGGCGGCAATCGCGTCGAAGTCGCCAATGCCGGCGCGAAATTGATACTCGCGCCCGACTGGAAGCCCATCACCTGGACCGAGGAAGAGCGCAAGAAGGGTCAGGCCTGGGGATTGAAGACGATCGAATCCTTCCACACGCATGGAACGCCGGTGGTGGCGCACAAGTAGGCTGGGTCATGGCCGCGACGATCCCCAGCCTCCGCCTCCCCGCCGGCATCGACATGCCGGCCTACGGTATCGGCACCTGGCGCATGGGCGAGAGCCCGCGCGTGCGTGCGGCCGAAGTGAACGCGCTGCGTCACGGCATCGAGAGCGGCGTCACCTTGATCGACACTGCCGAGATGTACGGCGACGGCGAAGCCGAGAGCATCGTCGCCGATGCGGTCGGCAGCGGCCGCGACCGCCTCTTCATCGTCTCGAAGGTGCTGCCGTCGAACGCCTCGCGCCGCGGCACGGTCGCAGCCTGCGAGCGCAGCCTCAAGCGCCTCAAGACCGACCGGATCGACCTTTATCTCCTGCACTGGCGCGGCTCATATTCGCTCGCCGACACCGTCGCCGCCTTCGAGGAGTTGCGCGCGGCCGGCAAGATCCGCGCCTGGGGCGTCAGCAATCTCGACCACGACGACATGCAGGAACTCTGGCACGTGCCGCACGGCCGCAACTGCCAGGCCGACCAGGTGCTCTACAACCTCACCCGCCGCGGCATCGAGTTCGACCTCCTGCCCTTCTGCCACCAGCACGCCATCCCGGTCATGGCCTATTCGCCGCTCGAACAGGCGCGCATGCTACGCCACAGGGTCCTGGCCGAGGTGGCGAAGCGGCACGGCGCGAGCCCGGCGCAGGTCGCCCTCGCCTGGCTCCTGAACCAAGGCGTGATCGTCATTCCGAAGGCAACCAATACCGCCCACGCCGACGAGAACCTGGGAGCGCTCGATCTCGTGCTCACCGCCGCCGATCTCGCCACGCTCGACGCCGCCTTCCCGCCGCCGGACGCGCCGCAGCCGCTCGACATGCTCTGAGGCCGTGCTTAAGACGGGCGCCTGACGCGATCGAACCGCAAGGACCTGTCCATGACTCGCCGCAACACGCCCCGCATCTCCTTCATCGGCTTCGGCGAAGCCGGCCAGGCGATCGCCTCAGGGCTCCGCGAGGGCGGGCTCGAGCAGGTGGCCGCATGGGACATCCTGTTCCCGCAGACCGAGGGCGCGAAGCTCAAGGCGGCGGGCGACAAGATGGGCGTGCGGCTTGCCTCATCGGCCGCCGACGCGGTCGCCGGCGCCGATATGGTCATCGCAGCCGTCACGGCAGCCTCGAGCCTGGAGGCTGCGCAGTCGGTCGCACCGCATCTCAGGGGCAATCCTTACTATCTCGACGTCAATTCCGTTTCCCCCGGCCGCAAGCAGGCGACCGAGAAGGTGCTCGACGGCAAGGCGCGCTATGTCGATGTCGCCATCGTCGCGCCGATCCATCCCAAGCGCCACAAGACGCCGCTCCTGATCGCCGGTCCCCACGCCGACGGCATCGCGCCGCTCCTGCAAGAGATGGAGATGACGCTCAAGATCGTGCCCGGCGAGACTGGCAAGGCGGCCGCGATCAAGATGATCCGCTCGGTGATGATCAAGGGCCTGGAGGCGCTCACGCTCGAATGCTTCCTCGCCGCCGAACGCGCCGGTCTCGTCGAGGAGGTCGCGGTGTCGATGCAGAACAATTACCCGACGCTCGATTTCGGCAGGATCGCGGACTACAACATCGAGCGCATGGCCAGCCACGGCGAGCGCCGCGCCGCCGAGATGGAAGAGTCCTGCGTCACGCTCCGCGAACTCGGCATCGATCCGGCTATGACCGAAGGCATTGTCGCCCGCCAACGCGAGATGGGCCGCATTGGGAAGATTGAAGCGGTGCGCAGCACGCTCGAAGAGGGCCATGCCGCCATGCTCAAGGCGATCAGCGCGGCCAAGGGCGTCGCCTGAGTTTCTGAACGGAT
>DASTGR010000061.1:0-14727 GCA_035718885.1 Pseudolabrys sp.
GATCGCGTAGCTAGTGAATCGGGATCGCCGGGACAAGCCCGGCGATGACGGACTGAAAATTTCGCGCGGTTAGTGAACGATGCCCCTGCCCCTTTCCGGACTTCTCGTCGTTTCGATCGAACAGGCCGTCGCGGCGCCGCAGTGCACCTGCCGGCTCGCCGACGCGGGCGCGCGCGTCATCAAAATCGAACGTCCCGAAGGCGACTTCGCCCGCGACTACGATCACGTCGTGCACGGCGAGAGCACGCATTTCGTCTGGCTCAATCGCGGCAAGGAATCCGTGATCGTCGACCTGACGAAGGCCGAGGACAAGGCTTTGCTCGAGGCGATGCTCGCGAAAGCCGACGTGTTCGTGCAGAACCTCAAGCCCGGCGCGCTGGCCAAGCTCGGCTTCGCCGTATCGCGGCTGCGCAAGGATTATCCGAAGCTGATCTGCTGCTCGATCTCGGGCTACGGCGAGAGCGGCCCTTACGCGCAGCGCAAGGCTTACGACTTGCTCATCCAGGCGGAGTCGGGCGTCGCTTCGGTCACGGGCGGCCCCGACGCGCCGGCGCGCGTCGGCGTATCGATCGTCGACATCGCGGCGGGGCTCAACGCCTATATGGCGATCCTCGAAGCGCTGATCGCGCGCGGCGTCAGCGGGAACGGCGCCGAGATTTCCATTTCCATGTTCGACGGCATGGCCGAGTGGATGACCGTGCCGCTGCTGCACGGCGAATGGGGCACGCCGTTCAAGCGCATCGGCCTCGCCCATGCCGGCATCTCGCCCTACGGCGTGTTCAAGACGCGCGATGGCGGCGACATCCTGATCTCGATCCAGAACGACCGCGAGTGGCGCGTGTTGGCGGAAAAAGTGTTGGGCGACGCCGCGCTCGGGACCGATGAGCGCTTCGCGACCAACACCAAACGCGTCGCCAACCGGCCGCAGACCGACGGCATCGTTGCGCGCGTCTTCGCCACCTACGACGCCGCGCAGCTCGAGAGCCTGCTGGCCAAGGCCGAGATCGGCTTCGGCCGCGTCAATGACTGGGAGCTGCTGCTCA
This sequence comes from Pseudolabrys sp., assembly GCA_035718885.1. GTDB lineage: Bacteria > Pseudomonadota > Alphaproteobacteria > Rhizobiales > Xanthobacteraceae > Pseudolabrys. The sequence continues at coordinate 1,044 of DASTGR010000061.1, forward strand.
AGCATCCGCACCTGCGGCGCATCACCGTCGGCTCGCCGACCGGGCCGGTCCAGACGCCGGCCCCGGCGCCGATCGTCGCCGGCGAGGAGCGCCGCTATGGCGCCGTGCCGGCGCTGGGCGAGCACTCGGACAAAATCCGGAAGGAATTCGGCGGCCGGTAGCCGTCCGCCCCCTGTGAATTGCCCCGGTGGCGTGCCAGCATAACGCGGTGACTAGGGGGAGACTTCAATGATCAGGTTTATGATGGCGCGCGCCGCGTGCCTTGTGAGCGCGTGCGTCCTCGTCCTTGCGCTAGTGCCGTGGAGCGGGGCCCGCGCCGAGACCGCCAGGATCGTCGTGCTCGGGGCCAGCAATGCCGCCGGCTCGGCGGTCGGATCGTCGGCCGCGTGGCCCGCGCAACTCGAAGCGATGCTGCGGGCGAAGGGCTACGACGTCAGCGTCGATGTCAGGGCGTCGCGCGGCGCGAGCAGCAGCCAGATCGCCGGACAGGCGGGTTCGATCCCGGCGGGAACGCGCGTCGTCGCGTTCGATGTCGGCGGCGGCAATGATCGCGACAGCGGCGTCTCGGAAGGCGAGCGTCACGCGAACCGCGCGAAGATCGAAGCGCGGATCCGCGCCGCCGGCGCCAAGCCGGTGTTCGTGTCCTATCCTGGAATCGTCGGCCCGCAGCGTGACGGCTCCGCCGCGTGGATCGCCGGCGACCCACACCACCACATCACGGCGCAATCGCATCGCCGTGTCGCCGCGGCCATCCTGCCGCGCGTTATTGCCGCGATCGGCAAGAAATAGAACCCGGCAAATCGCCGGGCCGCGATTTCGCACGGCCCGGCGCCGAATGCTTAACCGTGCGTAAACCGGATGCGCGCTAGCGTTTGCGCGCACATGGATTCCGAGCAGACAATACCCGCTCTGCGTCTTGGCGGCCGCACGCCCAGTTGGCTGCCGGCGCTCGCCGTCGGTCTCCTGTCGTTCGCCGCGAGCCTTGCGGCGCTCGAATATCTGGCCGGCGCCGCCGCGGCGCGCCTGCTTCCGGCCATGTCCGAGCCCGTCCGCCTCGGCATCCTCGCGGCAATCGCCGCGCTTGTCAGCCACATCGCGCGGGGCCTGTGGAGCGTCCGGTTGACCGGGCCGCTCGCACGCCGCAATGCGCAGATGCGCACGGCGTTCGACAGTATGACGCAAGGCTTGAGCGTGTTCGATTCCGAAGAGCGCTTGGTCATCTGCAATACGCAGTACTACAGAATGTACGGCCTCTCGCCGGGCGACGTGAAGCCGGGCGCGACCCTGACGAAGGTATTGGAAAAGCGCGCGAGCAAGGGGTCGTTCAACGTCGACATCAGGCAGTACCGCGAAAATTTCCTCAAATCCTATCGCGAGGGCCGTACCACGGTCGCGGAGGTCAAATCGAGCGGCGACCGGCTCTATCTCGTGACCAATCACCCGATCGAGGGCGGCGGCTGGATCACCACCCACGAGGACATTACCACGCGCCGGCGCGACGAGGAGCAGCGCATCGCCTTGCAGCAGCGGGAAGTCCGCCGCGCGGCGGCCGAAGACGCCATCGCCGAATTCCGCAAGGGCGCCGAAGAGCTGCTCGAAAGCGTGACGTTGAGCACCGGCAAGATGCGCGCGGCCGCCGCAAGCCTGCTCGCCGTTTCGGAGCGCACCACGCAACGTGCGGAGAGCGCGTTACAGACCTCGAACCAGGCGCTCGGCAACGTGCAGATCGTCGCTACCGCCGCCGAGGAATTGTCGGCCGCCGCCTGCGAGGTCGACCAGCGCCTCGTCAATGCGACGCGCGTCGTGCGCCTCGCCCTCGACGAAGCGCAAACCACCAATGCCGGCATCGACCGTCTGGCGAAGACCTCGCAGAAGATCGGCGACGTCGTGCAATTGATCCGCAACATCGCCGAGCAGACGAACCTGCTGGCGCTGAACGCCACCATCGAGGCGGCGCGTTCGGGCGCGGCCGGCCGCGGCTTCGCCGTCGTCGCGGCCGAGGTCAAGGCGCTGTCCATCCAGACCGCGATCGCGACCGAGGACATTTCGAGCCAGATCCAAGAAATTCAGAGTTCGACCCGGCAATCCGTCGAGGCGATCGCCCGCATGGCCATGCGGATGAAGGAAGTCGACAACTACATGGAATCCGTCGCCGCCTCGGCGCAGGAGCAGACGCACGCCACCGGGTCGATCTCACATAGCGTGACGAGCACGGCCGACGGCTCGAAGATCATCGATGCGGTGTTGACCGAGGTCGTCGAGGCCGCCACCGAGACGCAGTCGTCGGCGCAGACCGTTCTCGCCGCGTCGGAATCGGTGGAAGGCGCCAGTGTCAGCCTGCGCGCCGCGGTCGGCAAGTTCCTGACCAAGGTCGCGGTCTGAGGACAGCGCCCTACTCCATCACGATCGGCTCGTCATCGTGCCCGCCACCGGCCGCCGCCGTCTTGGTCTTCGTACTGCCGATGATGAAGATCAGCGGGATGACCAGCAGCGTCAGATACATCAGCAGCTTGTAGTCGTTGAGATAGGCGATCAGGTTCGCCTGCTGCGTGACGATGGCGTCGAGCATGGCACGGCCCGTATCGGTCGTGATGTCGAGCAGAGAGTGCACGTCCGGCATTTGCAGCGCGTTGTTGAACGGCGTCACGTCCTCGGCGATGCGCGCGTGCATGTATGTCGTCGTGCTGGTGAGCTGCGCGATCACCATCGAGATGCCAACCGACGAGCCGATGTTGCGCACCAGCGTCAAAATCGCGGTGCCGCCGGTGCGCAGGTGCCCAGGCAGCGTCGAGAACGCCGCGGTCGTGATCGGCACAAACAGGAGACCTAGTCCAACGCCCTGGGCGATCGACGAGGTCACGATGGTGAACTGCGTCGTGTCGAGTGAGAAGCCGGTGAACACGTACAGCGTCCAGCCGGTGATCAGCAGACCGGCGAGGATGAGCCAGCGCACCTCGATGTGCTTCATCAGCCGCGGCGCCACCATCATGGTGAAGAGCGTGCCGAGACCGCGCGAGCCGAGCAGGAAGCCGGCCGTCTGGATCGGATAGCCGAGCAGATTCTGCATGAACGGCGTGACCAGCGCCATGGTGCCGAACAGCACCACGCCGATCACCACCATGAACACGACGCCGGAGACGAAGTTGCGATCCTTGAACATGTCGAATCGCACGAACGGCTCGTCCGTTGTCAACGAGTGCGCAAAGAAATACCAGAAGCCGAACGCGGCGATGATCGTTTCGACCCAAATCTCGCGCGCGCCGAACCAGCCGACTTCCTCACCACGGTCCAGCATCAGTTGCAGTGAGCCGATGCCGACGGCGAGCGCGATGAAGCCGAACCAGTCGAACCGCAGATGCGTCTGAACCTTGGTCTCGTGCATGAAGACCATCAGGCCGAGCGAGGTGATGACGCCGATCGGCAGATTGATCAGGAACACCCAATGCCAGGAGTAATTATCGGTGAGCCAGGCGCCGATGGTCGGGCCCATGATCGGGCCGAGCATGACGCCGATGCCCCAGATCGCCATCGCGCCTGAGCGCTCCTCGACCGAATAGGAGTCGAGCAGCACGGCCTGCGACAGCGGCACGAGCGCCGCGCCGCCCATGCCTTGCAGCAGGCGATAGAGCACGATCTGCTCGATGTTCTGCGCGGTGGCGCAGAGCAGCGAAGCGATCGTGAAGCCGCCGACGCAGACGATGAACAGCTTCTTGCGGCCGAAGCGGTCGGCGAGCCAGCCGATCGGTGCCGTCATGATCGCGGATGCGACGATGTAGGAGGTCAAAACCCAGTTGATCTGGTCCTGCGACGCCGACAGCGAGCCCTGCATGTAAGGCAGCGCCACGTTAGCGATGGTCGTGTCCAGCGCCTGCATGATCGTGGCGGCCATAGCGCAGACCGTCACCATCGTACGCCTGGCCTTGGGCGACATGCTGCTGGTGACGGAAGGAGACATCGCCGCGCGCGCCTTACCGGGCGTTTTCCGTGGCCGACGCGCCGCCGCCGAGCCAACGCGGCCAGCGACTGTGATGCGTGTCGATCGACACGTTGACGCTCATGCCGGCGCGCAACAGGCTCGTGGCGCTGTTCTTGTCGAAGGCGATGCGCACGGGCACGCGCTGCACGACCTTGACCCAGTTGCCGCTCGCATTTTGCGGCGGGAGGATCGAGAACTGTGCACCGGTGCCGGGGCTGACCGAAGACACCGTGCCGGTGAAGGTGTGATCAGGGAACGAGTCGACATCGAGCGTCACCTTCTGACCGATGCGCAGATAAGTGATGTCGGTTTCCTTCGGATTGGCGTCGACCCAGGGCGCCTCGTCGTCGACCACGCTGAACACCGGCGTGCCGGCGGCGACGAAGCGGCCGAGCTGGATCGAGTCGACCTGCGTCGCGATTCCGTTGATCGGCGCGCGAACGAGCGTGTGGTCGTAATCTTCCTGGGCCTTGTCGAGCGCAGCCTTGGCCTGCGCATATTCCGGGAATTTCTCGAGCGGCAGGTCCTTGTCGCCGAGAAGCTGCGCCAAAGTCGTGTCGCGCTGCTGCTGCGTGTACTTGGCCTGCAACTCCGCGCCGACGAGGCCGGCGGCCGCGGTATCGACGTCGGCCTGCGAGCCCGCCTGCGAGGCGAGCAGGCGCTGCTTGCGCTCGACGTCGCGGCGCTTCAGGTCGGCGTTTTTCTGCGCCAGATCGGCCAGCGTGACGAGCGAGGCGAGCGTCGTCTTGGCCTTCTGATAGTCGGTACGCGCAGAATCGAGCTTGGCCTTCGCGGAATCGAGCGCGATCTGGTACGGGACGCGGTCTAGCGTGAACAGCTCATCGCCCTTCTTGACGTGCTGACCCTCGCGCACGGCGGAGTGCACGATCTTGCCGGAGATTTCCGGGGTGATCAGCACCTTTTGCGCGCCGACATAGGCGTTGTCGGTTTCGATGTAGCGGCCGCCCATCAGGTAGACCAAGCCGCCGGCGATCAGCGCGATCGTCGGCAGAACGACGAGCAGCACCATGCGCAGGCGCTTGCGGCTGCCGCGCGGCGCGGGCGCAGCCTGCGCGCCCTCAGTCTTGGAGTCCGGCGAGGCCTTTGCTTCGGGCGCCGGAACGATCTTCAAAGCCTTGTCACTCATGTCCTTAACCGGTCGCAGTTTGGTCGTGGGAGCCGTTGCCGTTGCGAGCAATGGCGCCGCGCAGATTGTCCTTCATCGCGGCGAGATTCTTGAGCAGCCTCTCGCGCGACGGCTCGTCGATCGAGTCGAGCACGGAGGTCATCATGTCCTCGCCGAGCTCCGAAAGCTGCTTGAGCAGCGGGCGCGCCGCCGGCGTCAGATAGAGCCGGTTGGCGCGACGATCGTTGGGATCGGGACGGCGCTCGATCAGCCCATTCCCGGCAAGGCGGTCGAGCAGGCGCGTCAGCGAGATGGGCTGGAGGTCGAGCACCTCGGCGAGCTCCGACTGCTTGAGGCCCTCGAAGCGATCGAGCCGCATCAGCACCGTCCATTGCGCGCGCGAAATGCCGAATTGGCGCGCGCGCTGATCGGCGTAGGTCTTCAGCATCCGTGCGACGTCGACGATGCTGATCGCGATTTCACGTGAAATGGGTATGGGGGCCATGGAACTCTGGTTTCCGTCAGTCTAGATATAATAAGCGTCCTTATAATAAGTTCAAGTACAAAAATATTGCGCTGCAACAACGGGTTAGCAGAGCTGGGTTCCCGCAACAGCGCCTGACAAGGGCGGACCGCTGAGGCAAAGTCGCGGCCCTTACGCACGACCATTCGGGACATCATTCATGGACATTGGTTTCATCGGCCTGGGCAACATGGGCGCGCCCATGGCCCGCCGTCTCATCGACGCCGGCCACAAGCTCGTCGTCTACGACACGCGCAACGATGCGGTCGCCCCGCTCGTCGCGCTCGGCGCCCAGGTCGCCTCGTCGCCGCAAGACGTCGCAGATCGCACCGAGACGGTGATGGCGAGTCTGCCTTCGCTCGCCGTGTCGGAGAAGGTCGCGCTCGGCGAAGGCGGCGTCATCCATGGCAAGCGCGTGAAGCGCCTGATCGATTTGTCGACAACCGGCTCGCGCACCGCCATCAAGATCGCGGACGCTTTGGCGAAGAAGAACATTGCGCAGATCGACTGCCCGGTCTCCGGCGGCGTCGTCGGCGCCGCCAAGGGCACGCTCGCCGTGATGGTGTCGGGTCCGAAAGCGGACGTCGAAGCCGTGAAGGACGTGCTCGCGGTGTTCGGCAAGACGTTCGTCATCGGCGACAAGCCCGGAATGGCGCAGACCATGAAGCTCGCCAACAATTTCCTGTCGGCGAGCGCGATGGCGGCGACGGCGGAAGCGGTCGCGATGGGCGTGAAGGCCGGGCTGGACGCCGCCGTGATGATCGACGTCATCAATGCCGGATCGGGACGCTCGCGCGCGTCCGACCAGAAATTCCCGCAGTCGATCCTGCCGCGGACGTTCGATTACGGCTTCGCCACCGCGCTGATGCTCAAGGACGTCCGGCTCTGCTTCGAGGAGGCGAACAATGTCGGCACGCCGCACGCAATGATGGACGCGACCCTGGCGCAGTGGGAAACGACAAACACGGAATATGGCGGCGACAGCGACTTCACCTCGATCGTCAAGATGATCGAGAAACGCGCCGGCGTCACGGTTGGGGGCAAGAAATCATGAGCGACGACATCCATGAGGTTTATGCCGTCTGCTACGGCTCGCATGCGCGCAAGCGGGCCGAGAATTACATCTTCGGCGATCCCCATGACGAGATGACGTCGATCTCCTATTACGTCTGGGTGATCAAGGGCCCGCACGGCACCTTCGTCTGCGATACCGGCTTCGACGAAGCGGCCGCAAAGGAGCGCGGACGCAAGATCTCGAAGCCGGTCGGCGAAGGCCTGAAGGCGCTCGGCGTCGACCCCTCCAAGGTCGACCACGTCATCGCCACGCACATGCATTGGGACCATGCCGGCAATTACGACCTGTTCCCGAACGCGCGCTACCATATCCAGGATACCGAGATGGCCTACTGCACGGGCCGCTGCATGTGCCACCAGATGATCCGCGTGCCGTTCAGCGAGGCGGACGTGCACGCCATGGTGAAGAAGGTCTTCGACTATCGCGTCGACTTCCACGACGGCGACGACGAGATCGCGCCGGGCATCACCGTGCACAAGATCGGCGGCCATTCGAAGGGATTGCAGAGCGTGCGGGTGAAGACGCAGCGCGGCTACGTCGTCGTCGCCTCCGACGCGTGCCATCTCTATTCGCACATGGACGAGGGCCGCGTGTTCCCGATCACCTATTCGGTCGCCGACACGCTCGAGGGCTACAAGAAGCTCCGGAAGCTCGCTTCGTCGCGGCATCATTTCGTGCCGGGCCACGATCCCGACGTGCTGAAGATTTACCCCGCGGCCAAGCCGGGCATGGAGGACTGGATCGTGCGGCTCGACGTGGCGCCGAAAACGTAATTGTCATGGCCGGGCTTGTCCCGGCCATCTCGCTTAGGTGAGCACCGTGCGTCCCTGATCGGGGTCGCCGGGACAAGCCCCGCGACGACAAACCGCTACCCCAACCCCAGTTCCGCAAACGCATCGCGGTGATGCGCAGCGCTGGTTTCCGAGAAGCAGCAGAAGATCACTTGCGCCAGGCCGCGCGGCGCGGCGGACACTTCCGACGACACGGTGCCGACGGCGATGCGCGCGGCCCGATCGGCCGGAAAGCCGTAGACGCCCGTCGAGATCGCCGGGAACGCGATCGAGGACAGCCGCGCCGCCGCCGCGAGATCGAGCGCGGTGCGATAGCAGCCGGCGAGCAGCACGTCCTCGTTCTGGCCGCCGCCGTTCCACACCGGACCGACGGCATGGACGATGTGCCGCGCCTTGAGTTGGTGGCCGCCGGTGATCTTGGCCGAGCCGGTGTCGCATCCGCCGAGCTTGGCGCATTCGGCACGCAGGCCGGGACCCGCCGCGCGATGAATGGCGCCGTCGACACCACCGCCGCCCAGGAGCTTGCGATTGGCGGCATTGACGATGGCGTCGACATCGAGGGTCGTGATGTCGGCGACGATGATATCGAGGCGGGTCGGGCCGATTTCAGCGGTGAGCAGCGACATGGCCGGAGTGTAGCACCAAGACGCGCGGCACTCAGCCCCGCTCCGCCGCGACCTCGGCCTTCAGATCGATGCTCGAGCGCACGCCGATATCGGCGTAATGCCCGTCAAGGAAGCGGCGCGCCGCGCGGTGGCCGAGCTTGCGCAGCAGCTCGAACGATTCGAGATCGTTGCGCAGCTTGCTCGATGACGAAATCCGTTCGCCGAGACCTTCGAGCACGATGCGGTGCACGCGGATGCGCCGATATTCGTTGGGCCCGGTGCCGTGCGGCACGCGGCCCTGCTCGATCAGCCTGTTGACGAACTCGATGGCGCGCAATTCGGCCATCAGCGCCGAATTGAACGTGATCTCGTTGACGCGCGCGACGATCTCGCGCGTCGAATGCGGCCCTTTCTTCCGCACCAGCGGGTTGATCTGCACGATCAGTACGTCCTCGGTTGCTGTGGCGCGGAAGAACGGAAACAGCACCGGATTGCCGAGATAGCCGCCGTCCCAGTACGGCACGCCGTCGATCTCGACCGCGCGGAACACCGCCGGAAGGCAGGCCGAGGCCATGACCGCCTCGGCCGAAATCTTCTCGCGCGGAAAAATGTGCAGCCGGCCGGTCTGCACATTGGTCGCGGCGATAAACAGCGCGCGCGGATCGGCGCGCAGCTTGTCGAAATCCACGAACCGCTCGATCAGGTCCTTCAGCGGATTGATGTTGAGCGGATTGACGTCGTAGGGCGAGAGATATTTCGACCAGGCATTGAGCCAGTCGAAGCCCGGCGAGCCTTCGCTGGGCAGCAGCGAAAAGAGGCGGTTGAGCACCGCGCGCTGCAACGGCGGCAGGTCGCCGCCGAGGCTCGCCGCCTTCCAGAAATCGGACAGGCGTTTGCGCGCCTCGTCCGGACCGGTGCGCAGGCCATCGGCCAGCATCACCGCATTGACCGCTCCCGCGGACGTGCCGGAGATTCCTTGGACCGCGAGCCGCCCGTCCTCGAGCAGATGCTCGAGCACGCCCCAGGTGAAGGCGCCGTGCGCGCCGCCGCCCTGCAAGGCGAGATTGATACGTTTCGGCCCGCTCTCGTCGCCGCGCGCCGTGCCGAAGGCGCGCGCGAGGAAGTCGATCACTGCGCGGTCCAGCCGCCGTCGATCGAGTAGGACGAGCCGGTGATCGACGCGGCCGCGTCGGAAGCGAGGAACACGGCGAGCGCGCCGATGTTCTCCGGCTTGGAAAACTCGTGCATCGGCTGCTTCTCGGACACGAGAGCGACCTTGGCCTCTTCGTTGCTCTGGCCACTCTGCTTCGCGCGCGCGTCGACCTGCTTTTGCACCAGCGGCGTCAGCACCCAGCCGGGACAGATCGCGTTGCAGGTGACGCCGTCATTCGCCGCCTCGATTGCCACGGTCTTGGTCAGGCCGACGAGACCGTGCTTGGCAGCCACGTAAGCGACCTTCTGGGCGCTGGCGACGAGGCCGTGCGCCGAGGCGATGTTGATGATGCGGCCCCACTTGCGCTTCTTCATGCCAGGAATCGCGGCCCGGATCGTGTGGAACGATGACGACAGGTTGATCGCGATGATCGCGTCCCAGCGATCGATGGGGAAGTCCTCGATGTTGGCGACGTGCTGGATGCCGGCGTTGTTAACGAGTACGTCGAGCGAGCCGAACTCCTTCTCGGTCTCGGCGACCATCGCGGCGATCTCCGCTGGCTTCGACATATCGGCCGCGGAATAGCGCGCCTTGACGCCGAAGTCCTTCTCGAGCGCCGCGCGCTCCTGCTCGATCGCCGCTTTGTCGCCGAAGCCGTTGATCATGATGTTGGCGCCGTCTTTGGCCAGCGCGCGGGCGACGGCGAGGCCGATGCCCGAGGTGGAACCGGTGACCAGCGCAGTCTTGCCCTTGAGCATGTCGGACCTCGTCGATAGTGCGGCGGATTGGAACAGGCGCGGACCCTGCCCCTAATTTTGCTGCGGTGCAATACTATCTAGGATGGGTGAGAGCCGAGGCCCGGTTTCACGCTTCGGCCCGGCCGGACTACACTGCGATCGCAACAGGAGCAGACGGTGGTACGCAAGCACGCGATCTTTCCGGCGCCGGATCACGATCACGGCCGCTGCGCCAGCGATGCCATCGCCCATGCCGAGGGGCTCTGTGAGGCACGGAAGGAGCGGCTGACGCCGATCCGCCGCCACGTGCTCGAGGCGCTGCTCGCAAGCCACGCGCCGCTCGGTGCCTATGAGTTGATCGACCGCCTGGCCGACGATGGCGGCCGGCCGGCGCCGATCACCATATATCGCGCGCTCGACTTCCTGCGCGAGCAGGGCTTCGTCCATCGCATCGAGAGCCGCAACGCCTTCATTGCCTGCGTGCACAACCATGCGAGCGGCGATCCGGTCGTGTTCCTGATCTGCGAGAAGTGCGGCGCGGTCGGCGAGGCCGCCAGCGCGGCGGTCGCCGAGACGATCCGCACCGCCTCGCGCGCGGCCGGCTTCACGCCGAAGACGCCGGTGATCGAAATCTCCGGCATTTGCGCGCATTGCAAGGCGGCGTAGGCCGTCTCGTCAGAGAATGTCCGATCCGTCCTCCGCCCATGTCACGCGTCCGCTCAATTCTGGAGCGGCGGCGCTGGTGGTCTTCCTGTGCCTATGCTGGGGCTTCAACCAGGTTTCGGTGAAGCTGGCGATCCACGACATCCCGCCGCTCATGCAGGGCGCAACACGCTCGTTTGCGGCGACGCTGCTCGTGGCCGGATGGTGCAGACTGCGCGGCATGCCGATCTTCGGCCGCGACGGAAGCCTCACGGCGGGAATCGCCGCCGGCATCCTGTTCGGCCTTGAATTCGTGCTGATCTACAAGGGTCTTCTCTACACGACGGCGACGCGCGCGGTGCTGTTCATCTATCTGGCGCCGTTCTTTGTCGTGCTTGGCACGCGCATCTTTCTCCCTGCCGACCGCTTCGGTCCGCAGCAATGGCTCGGGCTGGCGCTGTCCTTCGGCGGCATGATGCTCGCGTTCGGCGTGCCGACGCCGGCGCTCGATCCGCGGCAAACGCTCGGCGATGTGATGATGGTCGGCGCCGCGCTCGCCTGGGCCGCAACGACGTTGATCATCAAGGCGAGCAGCCTCAACCGCGTCGCGTCGGAAAAGGTGCTGCTCTATCAGCTGGCGATCTCGGTGCCGATGTTCGTCATGGTCGCGCTGATCGACGGCGAGCATGTCGCGCACATGCCGTCATTGTCGGCCATCGGCGCGCTGACCTATCAGACGCTCACGGCGATGACCTTCGTGATCTGGTTCGCGCTGATCGTGCGCTATTCGGCGAACCGCCTCTCGGCCTTCACGTTCCTGACGCCGCTGTTCGGCGTCGCCGCCGGGCACCTTGTGCTCGACGAGCCGCTGACACCCGCCTTCGTCGCCGCCGTTGCGCTGGTCGTACTCGGATTGGTCCTGGTCAACCGGCGCTAGGACAACTTCTTCAGCAGCCGGCCGATCGCCCGCTGCTCGTCCGGCGTGAGCGGCGTCAACGTCGCCGCGGTGATCTCGGCAGCAATCTTGATCGCCGCCTCGGTCGCCTCGCGGCCGCGATCGGTGAGCGCCACGGCGCGGCGGCGTCGATCCTTCGGATCATTGAGCGCGCTAACGAAGCCGCGCAGCGCAAGCCGGTCGACGACGCCCTTGATGGTCGCGGCATCGAGATAGATCAGCCGGCCGAGATGGTTCTGCGAGCACGGACCGACCTCATGAAGCTTGGCAAGCGCGGCGAACTGCGTCTGCGTCAATCCCTCGGCCATGCGCGCAGTGAAGATCGACGTGTGTCGCTGCATGGCGACTCGCATGAGAAAGCCGACCTGCTCGTCGAGGACATAACCCTCGGCAGCGGGCGTCAGCTTCAGCTTGTCGCGCGGCATACGACTTCCCGCTTTTTTCGTGCAGGCGCACGTGCCTGCGACATCTCATGATGACCGTTACGACGCGCCGGAGAAAGGGCTAATCCCCGGCACAAACGAAATAATTGCGCCGGGATCAGACCGTCAGATAGGCACGCTGCACATCCTGGTCGGCGTCGAGATCGTCCATCGTGCCCTGCCACTGGATCTGCCCCTTCTCAAGCACGTAGGCGCGGTCGCAGACCAGACGCGCGAAATGCACATTCTGCTCCGACAGCAGGATGGCAAGACCGTCACGCTTGAGCTCGACGATGGTGTTGGCCATCTGCTCGACGATCAGCGGCGAGACCCCCTCGGACGGCTCGTCGAGCAGGACGAGAAGCGGGTTTCCCATCAGCGTGCGCGCCACGGTGAGCATCTGCTGCTCGCCGCCGCTCATGCGCCCGCCGGGCCGGTCTGGCATCTCGGCGAGGTTGGGGAATAGCTTGAAGAGCCGTTCGGGCGTCCAGACCGGCGCGGGCGCACCGTCCGGAAAGGCGCGCGGCGGCTGGCGGCCAATGTCGAGGTTCTCCATCACCGTAAGATCGACGAAGATGCGCCGGTCCTCCGGCGTAAAGCCGAGACCCCGCCGCGCGATCTCGAACGGCTTGAGGCGCGATATGTCCTCGCCGTTGAAGCGCACTGTGCCGGCGCGCGCGGCCATCATCGCCATGATCGCTTTCATGGTCGTGGTCTTGCCGGCGCCGTTGCGACCCATCAGCGCCACCACCTCGCCGCGACCGACCGTGAGGTCGAGGTCGTAGAGGATGCGTGCGGCGCCATACCAGGCGCTGAGCTTGTCGACCTGAAGCATCGGCGGCGCGCTCATGGGTCACCCCGCGGGGCTCCCCTCCCCCTTGTGGGGAGGGGATGGGGGTGGGGGTAATTGAATTTGAAATTGAAGGACCCCCACCCCGACGCGCTTCGCGCGTCGACCCTCCCCACAAGGGGGAGGGTAAGAAGAAGGGTCGGCGTCGGCCTACGCATCAGGTGTTCACCTTGAACGTCTTCCCCGTGCCGAAATAAACCTCGCGCACCTGCGCATTGTCTCGGATCGCCGCCGCGTCGCCGTCGGCGATGATGCGGCCGCGCGCCAGAACGACGATCCGGTCGGCATAGGCGAACACGACGTCCATCGAATGCTCGGTGAAGAGCACGGAGATTCCGCGCTCGACGACAAGCCGCTTGACCAGCGCAATGAGATCGTTGCGCTCGCGCGGGGCCATACCTGCCGTCGGCTCGTCCATCAACAGGAGCTTCGGCTCGTTGGCGAGCGCGATAGCGAGCTCGATGCGCTTGATGTCGCCATAAGCGAGCGCGCGGCTCGGCCGATCGGCCGCGTCCCGCATGCCGACCTGCGCCAGGAGATCGAGCGCGCGGTCACGATGCCGCGACGCCGCCGGCCGCCACAATCCGTAAGCCTCGCCGGCATGCGAGATCAGCGCCATTTGCACGTTCTCGGCCACGGTCATCGAGGCAAAGGTCGCGGCGAGCTGAAAGGTGCGGCCGACACCGCGGCGCCACACGTCGCGCGGCGCCAAGCCCGCAATGTTCTCGCTGTCGAGCAGGATCCCGCCCGAGTCCGGGGCGAGCTGGCCGTTGATCATGTTGAAACAGGTCGACTTGCCCGCGCCGTTCGGTCCGATCATGGCGAGAAA
>DASTGR010000062.1:0-7170 GCA_035718885.1 Pseudolabrys sp.
ATGTTCTGCTGCACGTCGATGATGTCGGCGCGCGGCACCATGACGTCGCCGACGCGGCGCTCGCGCAAGCCGAGGATGTTCTTGAGCATCCGGCTTTCTTCCGGCGAGAAGCCGGATTCGCCGGGGCTCATGACGTCGAGCACGTCCTTGAGGTCGGCGCGGATCGTGCTCGGGCTCCAGCCGAAAACGGCGCGCAGCACTCGGCTGACCCAGCCGCCGCCGTTCTCGGCGCGTTTGGTCAGCGGCACGGGCAGGTGCCGCGCGTCGAACGGCGCGCCGGTGGAGGAGGAGCCGGTACTGTCGCTGTCAGGCATGGCGGTCAGGCAATGTCCGCGGCATCGGCGTAGGGGTCCGGAATCCGCATGGCGGCGAGGATCTCGCGTTCGAGGGCTTCCATGGCCTCAGCTTCGGAATCAGTCTGATGATCGTAGCCCAACAGGTGCAGATAGCCATGCGCCGCGAGATGGGCGAGATGATGGAGAAACGGCTTTTTCTCCGCGGCCGCCTCGCGCGCGAGCGTCTCATAGGCGATGGCGATGTCGCCGAGGAGCGCGGGGGCGCCAGCGATCTTCGGCGCGTCGGAGGGAAAGGACAGGACATTGGTCGGCTTGTCGATCTTGCGCCAGTCGCGATTGAGCGCCTGCACGGCGGCATCGTCCGCCAGCAGCACGCCGACCTCGCCGCCGGACGGCGCGCGCGCCGCGGCCGCGGCGATCGCCGCGCGCACGGTCGCCTCGGCCTGCGGTTCGGCGCTCCAGAGCGGCGATTGGATGTCGATGTCGACGTCCGGCGCGCCAGCGCGCCGGGCAGGGCGCGCGCTCATTTCTTGCTCTCGGGCTGCGCGACGCCGTCATAGGCGGCGACGATGCGCGCGACGAGCTCGTGGCGGATGACGTCCTGGTGGCCGAAGGCGACGTGACCGATGCCTTCGACGCCGTCGAGCAGCCGCACCGCTTCGGCGAGCCCGGACACCTGCCCGCCGGGCAGGTCGACCTGGCTCGGATCGCCGGTGACGATCATGCGGCTGTTCTCGCCGAGGCGGGTCAAGAACATCTTCATCTGCATGGACGACGTGTTCTGCGCCTCGTCGAGGATGACGCAGGCGTTCGACAATGTGCGGCCGCGCATGAAGGCGAGCGGCGCGATTTCAATTTCGCCGTCGTCGAGCGCGCGCTCGACGATGCGCGCGTCCAACAGGTCGTAGAGCGCGTCGTAGATCGGCCGCAGATACGGGTCGACCTTCTCGCGCATGTCGCCCGGCAGGAAGCCCAAACGCTCGCCGGCTTCCACCGCGGGCCGCGACAGGATGATGCGGTCGACTTCCTTGCGCTCGAACATCTGCACGGCCTGCGCGACCGCGAGCCAGGTCTTGCCGGTGCCGGCGGGGCCGGTGCCGAACACGAGTGAATGGCGCTTGAGCGCGCGGATATAGGCGTCCTGCGCTTTCGTGCGCGCGCGCACCGGGCGCTTGCGCACATTGATTTCCTCGAAGCCGGACTTGACCTCGCCCGGCACGAAATCGAACAGCGAGCCCTGCGCGATCGCCTGACGGATCGCGCCTTCGACATCGCCCTGCGTCAAATCGTGATCGCGCTTGATCTGCTCGTAGAGGCCTTCGAGCACGCGCCGCGCCTGCTCGCAGCCGGCGCGCGAGCCTTCGATCGTGACATGATTGCCGCGTTGCTCGGCGACAACGCCGAGCCGGCGCTCGATCAGCGCCAGGTTCTGCCCGTACTGGCCGAACAGGATCGAGGCGAGTCGATTGTCGTCGAAGGCCAGCACGACCTGGGTCATCGCCGTCTCCTCGGAGGCGGCGGCGGGCGGGATCACGGTGTCCGGTGTACGCAAGGTGCGGCTCTAGGCTCCTGCTACGGCAAAGGCCGACGCGGCCGGTTGGTTCGCCAGCGCGCCGAACAGCGTATTGGTGCCGATGTCGACGATGGAGAGCGGCACGATCCGGCCGATCAGGTCCGGCGCCGCCATCACCTGCACCGTCTGTAAATATGGGGATTTCCCGACCAGTTGCCCAGAGAGGCGGCCCGGCTTTTCCAGGAGGACATCGAGTGTTTTGCCGACGAAAGAGGCGTTGAAAGCCCGCTGCTGGCCGGCGATCAGGGCCTGGAGCCGGTGCAGGCGGTCGATTTTGACGTCCTCGGGAACCTGGCCCTCCATCTCGGCGGCCGGCGTTCCCGGCCGCACCGAATAGGCGAAGGTGTAGGCGCCGGCGAAGCGCACCTTTTCCACGAGCCGCAGCGTGTCCTGGAAATCCTCCTCGGTCTCGCCGGGGAAGCCGACGATGAAGTCGGAGGTGAAGGCGAGGTCGGCGCGCGCCGCGCGCATCCGCGCGACGATGTCGAGATAGTGCGCGGCGCTGTGCTTGCGGTTCATCGCGTCGAGGACGCGGTCGGAACCGGATTGCACCGGCAGGTGCACGTAGGGCATCAGTTCCGGCAGTTCGGCGTGCGCGGCGATCAATTCGTCGTCCATGTCGCGCGGATGGCTGGTCGTGTAGCGCAGGCGCGCAATGCCTTCGATGCGCGAAAGCCTGCGGCACAGCGCGGCGAGCGAGGCGGGCGCGCCTGCCGCATCGAGCCCGTGATAGGCGTTGACGTTTTGTCCGATCAGCGTCACCTCGCGCACGCCGGCGCTTGCGAGACGCTCGACTTCCGCGGCGATCTTCTCGACCGGGCGCGAGACTTCCGCGCCTCGCGTATAGGGCACGACGCAGAACGTGCAAAACTTGTCACAGCCTTCCTGCACCGTGACGAAGGCGGCGAGCCCGCGCTTCCTGATCTCCTCGCGCCTCGGCGCGGCAAGCGCGTCGAACTTGTCCTCGATCGGAAACTCGGTGTCGACGACCCGCTCGCCGGTGCGCGCACGCGCGATCATCTCCGGCAGCTTGTGATAGTTCTGCGAGCCGACGACGAGATCGACCGCCTGCGAACGGCGGACGATCTCCTGCCCCTCGGCCTGCGCGACGCAGCCGGCGACGGCGATCAGCATCTGCCGGCCCTGCGCCGCCGCCTCCTCCTTCATGACGCGGATGCGGCCGATCTCGGAATAGACCTTGTCGACCGCCTTCTCGCGGATGTGGCAGGTGTTGAGGATGACGAGGTCGGCGTCCTCGGGCCGCGCGGTTTCGACATAACCGCCGGGCGCCAAGGTGTCCGCCATACGATGGGAATCGTAGACGTTCATCTGGCAGCCGAACGACTTGACGTGGACCTTGCGCGAATTCGTCATGCGGGCGGGGGTTTAGCGCCTTTTCGCCCGGAAATAAACGGCTTCACGGCGCGGCGGCGGCAGGCGCCAGCGGCTTGCCGCGCAGGGTTTCCGTCATCATCCGCCGGGTTTCCTGTTCGAGCCGCCCCGTCATGGCCTTGCGGGTGAGACCGGCGTCGGCCGGCACGGCCTCGCCGAACGACACGACCGCGTCGAGCGCGGTCTTCTCGATCAGCGCGCGGATGTGCGGCATGAAATCGAGATCGCCGTACCAGGCGGCGAGCGGCCGGTGCTGGCGGCCCATGGGAATTCCTTGCGTCGCCGTATAGCAAATCGCCATGGGCTGGATGGTGAGGCCGGACGCGCCGCCGTGCTTCGCCGCCATCTCGACCGCGCCGAGCAGCGCCGAGCGGAACGGCAGCACGCGGTTGCCGTCGCTGGACGTACCTTCGGCGAACAGCACGACCGGCGTGCCATGCGCGAGCCGGTCGACCATCTGCGAGACCGCATCGCCGGTCTGGTGCCGCTTCTGGCGGTCGACGAAGACGGTGCGCTGCATCTCGGCGGTAATCCCGACCAGCGGCCATTTGCGCACCTCGCTCTTGGCGACGAAGGCGACGGGCTGGATGGAGCCGATGGCGACGATGTCGAGCCACGACACGTGGTTCGACACGAACAGCACCGGCTGGCCGCGCAGTGGCTCGCCCTGAACGCGCACGCGCAGGCGCAACAGCCGCGCCAGCAGGCGATAGTAATTGCAGGAGATGAAGCCCCAGCCGGGCAGGCCGGCCTTGCCGAGCAGCCATTGAATCGAAATCAGCACGGGCGTCAGCGTGAAGAACACCGCGCCGATGAACAGCCCGCGGAACATCGGCTTAGTTCGCGAGTGAGAGACTAAGTCCCGTCACCCTGAGGTGCGAACGACCATCGGTCGCGAGCATCGAAGGGCGACGGCCGAGGCGCGGCAGCAAGGGGCAGGTCAGTGCCCGCTCATCCTTCGAGGCTCGCCCTTCGGGCTCGCACCTCAGGATGACGGATCGAGGTCTGCGCTTGCAGAAGCGAGACATGATGCCGCCTTCATTTCTTCTCGTCGTTGAGCGGCACCGCGTAGAGCTCGAGCCGGTGGTCCATCAATTTATAGCCGAGCCGGCGCGCGACCTCGGCCTGGAGCCGCTCGATCTCCTCCGACTGGAATTCGATCACCTCGCCGGTGCGCAGGTTGATGAGATGGTCGTGATGGCCTTCGGTCGAGGTCTCGTAACGCGAACGGCCCTCGCGGAAATCGTGGCGCTCGATGATGCCGGCGTCCTCGAACAGCCGCACGGTGCGGTACACCGTCGACATCGAGATGCGCTCGTCGACCTTGCTGCACCGGCGGTAAAGCTCCTCGACGTCCGGATGGTCGTCGGACTGCGCCAGCACGCGCGCAATGGTGCGCCGCTGCTCGGTCATGCGCATGCCCTTGGCCGCGCACAGCGCTTCGATGTTCGTCCGGTCCGATGCCCTATCCGTAGCCGACACGTCGCTCGTCCTTCAGGTCCTTCGTCGCCGGGCTCTTCTAGCACAACCTGCCGCGTGTCGCGATCAGGCGAGATCGCGCCGCAGGACCAGCGCCGCCACCGGTTTTGCGCCGGGCACGGCGTAGTAATTCGGCCTCTTGCCGACATCGCGGAAGCCGGCGCGGCGGTAAAGCCGGATGGCCGGCACGTTGGTTTCGTCGACCTCCAGGAACACGGCGCGGACGCCGTCGCCGGCCAGCCGCCGCAGATGCAATTGCAGCAGGTCGCGCGCTAACCCGCGGCCGCGGCTCGACTTCGTCACGGCGACGGACAGGATCTCGGCTTCGTCGGCGGCACGGCGCGACATGATGAAGCCGGCGAGTTTCGCGCCGAGAGCTGCGCGATGCGTCATAACGCTGCGCTCGACGAGCAGCCGCTCGACTTCCTCCTCGCTCCAGCCGCGATGGAACGAGGCCGCATGCAGCGCTGCGATCGACGCCGCGTCGCGCGGGCCCGCCTCGGCGAGCGCCGGCTTCGTTCGCGAGAACAGGCGGCGCAGGAAGCCCATCATCGTCGCGCGATCAGGGCAGCCTCCTGCGGCTGCGCATCGGGGGGCTTGAGGTAGAGCGGCTTCGGCGGCCCGGCATCTTCGGGCGCGGCGGCGCCGAGCTGGGCGATCCAGTCGATGTCGGGTGCGCCGCGCTGCTCGACCGAGCGCGGCGGCCGCTCGGACGTCGGCCAGGCGGCGGCGAGCAGGCTTGCCCCGGTGCCGACAAGGCGCGCGCCACGGCTCGTCGTCGCCGCGCGCAAAGCGTCGCGCAGGGATGCGACGCGCGGCGGCACCAAAGTGCGGCCGCCGGGACCGAACACCTGAAGATAGACGTGCTCGTGCCGCGCATCGATCGCGGCCACCACGGGCAGCGTGTCGTCTTCGGCGATGAGCGGCGCGGCGAAGGCGGCGAGCGTGGTGAGGCCGATCGCCGGCTTGTTGGTGGCGAGCGCGAAGCCGCGCGCCGCGGCAATACCGACGCGCAGGCCCGTGAACGAGCCGGGACCGACCGTGACGGCGATGCGGTCGAGCGCGTCGAAGCCGCCGCCGCTTGCCTCCATCACGCGGGCGATCAGCGGCATCAGCACCTCGGCATGGCCCCGCGCCATGGCGATCGATTCACGCGCGATCACGGCGCCGCGCTCCGTGTCGAGCACGGCGGCGGCGCAAGCTTCGAGCGCGGTGTCGATGGCGAGGATGCGCATGTGGCGAATGTAGCATCGTCGCGTGTTAGGCGAACGATTTCTCCACCGTCGTCCCCATACGCCGCAGCGTTCGTCCCGCCTCATCCTGAGGAGCGTCGCCTTAGCGACGCGTCTCGAAGGATGGGGCGGCCACATGGTTCGAGACGCGGCCTTCGGCCGCTCCTCACCATGAGGCCGGGAGGCTCCGGCGCTAACTTAAATCGGCCGCACTTCCTGCACTTCGGGCACAAAGTGCCGCAGCAGGTTCTGGATGCCGTGCTGGAGCGTCGCGGTCGAGGACGGGCATCCCGAGCATGCGCCCTGCATCTGGAGGTAGACGACGCCTTCCTTGTAGCCCTTGAAGGTGATGTCGCCGCCGTCGCCGGCGACCGCCGGACGCACGCGCGTCTCGATCAGGTCCTTGATCAGCGTGACGGTCTCTTCGTCGGCCGCGTCGAAGAACTCGTCGTTCGCCGCCGCCTGCGCCGCGTTGGCAAGGAGCGGCCCTCCCGACATGTAGTGTTCCATGATAGCGCCGAGCACGGCCGGCTTGATCTGCTGCCAGTCGCCGCCGGTCTTGGTCACCGAGATGAAGTCGGCGCCGTAGAAGACGCCGCCGACGTTCGGCAGGTCGAACAGCCTCTCGGCGAGCGGCGACTGCGACGCCGCTTCGCGCGTCGGCATGTCGAGGGTTCCGGTGTCGAGGACGGGCCGGCCGGGCAGGAACTTGAGCGTCGCCGGGTTCGGCGTCGCTTCGGTCTGGATGAACATTGTGCTTCTCCGATCGCATCCGGGTTCAAGGCCCGGCGGACCCTCGATAAATGGGATTTTTGGGTCGGGAGGTCAACCGCGCCGCTGATCCCTCCCGCGCATCCAAACTCGGGTTTACCGGAGTTTGGCACTGTAAAATGGCCGAAGTCGGAAACAGCCGACTTCCGCCAACTATAAATCGATCCAGCTCGGGTAAACCCGAGTTGGATGCGCGGGGAGAGGTCGACGCGCTTTGGCGCGTCGGGTGAGGGGCTGTGCACGGCCCCTCACCCGGCTCGGACCTGCCGGTCCTCGCCGCCCTCTCCCCGCAGCGCGGGGAGAGGGAAGAAGCACCCCAGCACAAATTCTCTTAACAGGACTATTGACCGGTCCTAGGGTCATAGGCATATAGTCCCTCGTCCTGCTCTTCGAGGGGCGTCACCGGAGACGTGCCGAGGACGGAGCA
>DASTGR010000063.1:0-7155 GCA_035718885.1 Pseudolabrys sp.
AAGGCGCCTCTCTTCTTCGGAAGGGAGGGGACGCCTTCGCAAAGCGTCCCACCGGATGGTCTCGCCGGCCATCCATCGGGGGTTTCGCACACCCCCGCGTCTGCCGGCGCTCCGCTCCCCTCGAGGGAGCGAAGAATTGGATTGGGAAGACGGCGTACCCGGCGCCGATCAAAGAATACGGACGGCGGAGCGTTGGCTGTTTGAAATCTGAATCAGCGAAACGGAAACGCGCGCGCCAAAATCCCGGCGTCATGCGCGGGCTCGACCCGCGCATCCATGATGAGCTTCCACGATGAAGATCAGTACGTTCAAGCTTGTTGAGAAGCGTCATGGATTGCCGGGTCAAGCCCGGCAATGACCGAGTGGTGTCGTCCCCGCGAAGGCGGGGACCCATACGCCGTGCCGTCTCGACAGGCTTCGGCGTACGGGCCTCGCGCGAGCGCGCTCGCCAGGGACGACCGACTCACAACGCCGCGACCGCCTGCACCTCGATCAGCGCCGCCTCCAGCACCAGCCGGTCGATCATCAGAAGCGTGTTCGGCGGATAGGCCCCGTTTGGAAACATCTTCGGAAATTCGCGCAGGCGGTATTTCATGAAATTCGGGATGTCCTGCGAGTGCACCAGATAGGTCGTGAACTGCACGACATTGCCCCAGCCGGCGCCCGCCGATTTGAGCGCCGCCTCGATGTTGGAGAAGGTGTGAACGCATTGCGCGTCGAACGAGCCGTCGCCGGCGATCTTGCCGTCCTTGTCGACGCCGAGTTGTCCGGCAATGAACAGGAATTCCGACGCCTTCACCCGCGTCATATGCGAATACTGGCCGAGCGGCTTGCCGAGCGCCTCGGGGTTCACGATTCTGATGTCCGCCATTGTGCTCCTCCTGTCATTGCCGACCTTCAAGCTTAGCCGAGGCGGCGCGGCGGCGGAAATTGCGCCGATGCATCCGTAGGGCAGTGGCCCGCAATCGGCCGTTACGGTAGGATCGGCCGGCGAGGGGAGAAGCTGAATGCCGAACGGATTTCCGATCGATCTGGCCAGCGTCAACTGGCTCTATGTCGCGATCCTGGCCGCGTTCGTCTTTCTCGCCAGCCTGATCGGCAACTTTCTCAGCTTCGGCCGCAGGGTGTCCGGCGCGATCCTGACCGCGATCCTGTTCGTGGCCACGTTCGTCGCCTGGAGCTATTATCCGCACGGCCTGCCGCTGCCGACTTCGCTCAACCCGCCGGCGCCGCCGGCTGTCGCCGCGCCGCCGCCGGCGGCGGCGCCCGCCGCTCCGCAGCGCCCCGCCAACCCGATCCGCGACATCACGCCGCCGCGGCAATAGCGCGGTGTTCCGGCGCGCGAAATAGCGGCCGAAACAGCAGCCCTTGCATCTGCCCCGGCGGATGATGTTTTCTGCGACCCGAACCCGAGGCGCCGTCCGGCGCCGGCTCGGATTTCAAGGACCCAAAGCGGGGAGTACATGAAGAAAGTCTATTCCGACGCGAAGGCGGCGCTCGCCGGCGTGCTCAAGGACGGCATGCTGATCTGCTGCGGCGGCTTCGGCCTGTGCGGCATTCCGGAGGAGCTGATCAAGGCGATCCGGGAGTCAGGCGTGAAGAACCTGACCGTCGTCTCCAACAATGCGGGCGTCGACGGCGCCGGCCTCGGCCTCCTGCTCGAGAGCAAGCAGGTCAAGAAGATGATCTCGTCATACGTGGGCGAGAACAAGCTGTTCGCGCAGCAGTACCTCGCCGGCGAGCTCGAGATCGAGTTCAACCCGCAGGGCACGCTGGCCGAGCGCATCCGCGCCGGCGGCGCCGGCATCCCGGCCTTCTACACCCGCACCGGCGCCGGCACCGACATTGCAAAGGGCAAGGAAGAGCGCGAGTTCAACGGCGAGCGCTACATCATGGAGCGCGGCATCGTCGCCGATTTGTCGATCGTGCACGCCTGGATGGGCGACCACGAGGGCAACCTCGTCTACCGGAAGACGGCGCGCAACTTCAATCCGATGATGGCGACCTCGGGCAAGATGACGGTCGCGCAGGTCGAGCACCTGGTGCGTCCGGGCGAGATCGACCCCGATCACATCATCACCCCCGGCGTCTACGTGAAGCGCATCATCCACGTGCCGAACGCCGTCAAGCACATCGAGCAGCGCACCGTCCGCAAGCGCGAGCCGGCTGCCGCGACCGGAGGAGAAGTTTAATTATGGCCTGGACCCGCGAACAGATGGCCGAACGCGCCGCCAAGGAATTGCGCGACGGCTTCTACGTCAATCTCGGCATCGGCATTCCGACTTTGGTGTCGAACTACATTCCCGACGGCATGACCGTGCAGCTCCAGAGCGAGAACGGCATGCTCGGCTTCGGCCCGTTCCCCTATGAGGGCGACGAGGACCCCGACCTCATCAACGCCGGCAAGCAGACCGTCACCGAACTGCCGACGACGAGCTTCTTCTCGTCGGCGGACAGTTTCGCGATGATCCGCGGCGGCCACATCGACATTGCGCTCCTCGGCGCGATGCAGGTCGCCGAGAACGGCGACCTCGCCAACTGGATGATCCCCGGCAAGATGGTGAAGGGCATGGGCGGCGCCATGGACCTCGTCGCCGGCGTCAAGAAGGTCGTCGTCATCATGGAGCACACGGCGAAGAACGAGCCGAAACTTCTGCACAAATGCAACCTGCCGCTGACCGGCGCCGGTGTCGTCGATATGGTGATCACGGACCTGGGTGTCTTCACCATCGACCGCAAGAAGGGCGGCATGACCTTGATCGAGCTCGCCTCGGGCGTGACTCTCGACGAGATCACGCAGAAGACCGAAGCCAAGTTCAGCGTCGATCCGAAGCTGAAGCACTAGGCGCTTCCGATGGAGGTCAAGGGCGGAGCGTTGCTCTACACACTGGCGACGCTGGCCGTGACCTTCGCGGGGTTCGCCGCGCTTCTGCTCATCATCAAGCAATCGGCGGGCGGCGCCCTTTCGCCGCTCGACCGCTTTTTTGCGCGCACCGTGGTCGGTCATTTCTTCTGGCTGGCCGCGGGCGCGATCTTTCCGCCGCTGCTGGCGCTCTACGATCTGTCCGAGCCGGTGCTGTGGAAGGCGTCGGCCTTGCTGTTCGGGCTGCCGATGCTGGCCATCCTGCTCAGCTTTCCGCACAGGCGGCGGGCCGCCACGGGCCTGCCGGTGCCGCTGCGGATTCTCATCGTCATGGTCGGCGGTGGCGCGCTGGCGGTCGCGGCGATGATGGCGCTGATTCTGACGAGTACTTCCCATCCGGAGGCGGCCTTCGCCACGGCGATCTTCGTCAATCTGCTCACCCACGTATTCGCGTTCATCACTGCGCTCGAAGTCATCCTGATGCAGCAGCCGAAGGCTTCGTCATGACGGACGATGCTGCGAAGCTCGCCGCGCGGGTCGATGCGCTGGAGATGCGTGCGACCGAGCAGGAGCGCACGATCGAGGACCTCAACGCGACCGTGCTCGCGCAGTGGAAAGAGATCGAAGACCTCAACCGGCAGATCGCGCGGCTCGGCGCGCAGGTGCAGGAAATGGAAGCGCATGCTCCGTCCGGCGAGCCGGAGCCGCCGCCGCCGCATTATTGAGTGGCGCGCGCCGCCCGGTGACTTCGGCCCGTGGATTTGCTAATCGGCTGCCGCGCCGGTTTTGATCCCGGTCAAGGCTGGCGCGCGGTGTGGTCGTTCTAGCTGGCCGCTCCCGCCACCGTTCACGAGGACATCGCCATGCTCAGCCAAGCCGACCGCATGAAGGCCGCCGACATCCTGATGGAGGCGCACCGCACCAAGAAGCAGGCGACGCAGCTTCACCTCACGTTCCCCGGCATCACGATCGAGGACAGCTACGCCATCTCCACCGAGGTGTCGCAGCGCAAGATCAAGGCCGGCGCCAAGCTGATCGGCCACAAGGTCGGTCTCACCTCGAAGGCCATGCAGCGCTCCTCGATGATCGACGAGCCGGACTACGGCTACATCCTCGACGATCAGATCATCGGCGACGGCGCCAAGGTGAAGCATTCCGACTATTGCAAGCCGCGCGTCGAGGTCGAGCTTGCTTTCATCATGGGAAAGCGACTGCAAGGTCCGGGCGTCGGTCTCGCCGAGGTGCTGCGCGCGACCGAGTACGTGATACCGGCGATCGAGATCGTCGACGCGCGCCTCCAGGACCAGCGCAAGATCGTCGACACCGTCGCCGACAACGGAGCCGCCGCCGGTATCGCCATGGGCGGGCGGCCGGTCGGGCCGATGGATGTCGACCTGCGCTGGGTCGGCGGCATCATGTACCGTAATTCGGAGATCGAGGAGACGGGGCTTGCCGCCGGCGTACTCGGGCACCCGGCGCTCGGCGTCGCCTGGCTCGCCAACAAGATCGGCGCGCACGGCCACGCGCTCGAGCCCGGCCACATCGTGCTCGCCGGCTCCTTCACCCGGGTCGTCTTCGCGCAGAAAGGTGATACCCTGCACGCCGATTTCGGGCCGCTGGGCGGCCTGGCCATCCAGTTCGTGTGAGACTGCCGTTTCGTTCCCCCAAGAGGTCAATGATGTCGACTGAATTCCAGCGCAATGCCTTCAAGCACGCCCTCGCGGCCGGCAAATTGCAGATCGGCCTGTGGTCGAGCCTGTGCAGCAACATCGCCGCCGACATCATCTCGGACTCTGGCTTCGACTGGATTCTGCTCGACACGGAGCATTCGCCGAACGAGATTCCGGATCTCGTCGGTCAGTTGCAGGCGGTCCGCGGCGGCACGGCGACGCCGATCGTCCGGCCGGCCTGGAACGACACGGTCCTCATCAAGCGGGTCCTCGACATCGGCGCGCAGGCGATCCTCGTTCCCTATGTGCAGAACGTCGAGGAGGCCAAGCGCGCGGTCGCCGCGACCCGCTATCCGCCGCACGGCGTGCGCGGCGTCTCGGTCTCGGCGCGCGCCAGCCGCTACGGCCGCACGCCCGGCTATCTCGGCAAGGCGAACGACGAGATTTGCGTGCTTGTGCAGGTCGAGACGCGCGAGGCGATGAACGAACTCGAGGCGATCGCCAAGGTCGACGGCATTGACGGCGTGTTCATCGGCCCGTCCGATCTCGCCGCCTCGCTCGGCCATCTCGGCAATTCCGCGCATCCCGATGTGCAGGCCGCGATCAAGGATGCCGTCACGCGCCTGAAGAAGATCGGCAAGCCCGCCGGCATCCTCACCAGCAACGAGGACGAGGCGCGCCGTTATATCGAGTGGGGCTACCTGTTCGTCGCCGTCGGCGCCGATGTCGGCCTGCTGGGCCGCAACGCCGACGCGCTGGCGAAGAAGTTCAAGGGCTGAGCGAAGCGCGCCCCGGCCGCCTCGTGCGGCCGGGCTTTGCGCTAAATCAAGACCGGCGGCGGCGGCCGGAGCACATTGTTGCGCAAGCAACGATGGAGCCGCCCGATGGTCGCCGCGCCCGAACCGATCCACGACATCGCGCATCTCGGCAGCGTCGAACTGTTCACGCCGAAGCCCGAGCAGAGCCTGTGGTACTTCCGCGATCTGCTCGGCATGGAGCCGGTGCACCAGAGCGGCGCTTCCGTCTATCTGCGCGGCTACGGCGACTACGCCACCTCGACGCTGAAACTGACGGGCGCGAAGGACGCCGGCGTGGGCGTTGTCTCATGGCGCGCCGCGAGCCCGCAGGCGCTCGAGCGCCGCGCCGCCGCGCTCGAAGCGGCCGGACTCGGGATCGGCTGGACCAACGGCGATTACGGCCGCGGCCGCTCGTATCGTTTCCACGATCCCGACGGCCACACGATGGAAATCTATTATGAGGAGCAGAAGTTCGCCGCACCGCCGGAATTGCATTCGACGCTGAAGAACCTGCCGCAGAAATACACCGGGCGCGGCGTCTGCGTCCGCCGCGTCGACCATCTGGCGCTGCTCGCGAAGGACGTCGAAGCGAACCGCAAGTTCGCCACCGATCTGCTCGGCTTCCAGTTGCGCGAGCAGGTGCGCTACGACGAGGGCAAGACCGAGATCGGATCCTGGATGAGTCCGACGGCGATCCACCATCAGCTCGCTTATGTGGTCGACGTGAAGGCCGCGCACGGGCGGCTGCATCATTTTTCGATGTGGGTCGACAATCGCGACGACGTCCTGCGCGCCGCCGACATCCTCACCGAGAACGGCATCTTCATCGAGGCAGGGCCCTCGAAGCATAACAACTCGCAGGGGTTCTACCTCTACAGCTACGAGCCCGGCGGCAACCGCGTCGAGGTCTATTCCGGCAGCTTCCTCGTCACCGCGCCCGACTGGCAACCGGTGACCTGGGATGAGAAGGAAAGGGGCACCGGCACTTATTGGGGTGCGACCCTGCCGGACAGCTTCATCCAGTACGCCACACCTGACGTACAGACGCCGGCCATCGCGCCTGTTCCCGAGGTTCTCAAGGAGGCGATTGCCTCTCTGTCCTGAGCGCCTTCCGCGCCGAAAACGTCAGCTGCCCGACTTAAAAGACCTCGAAACGCTGCGGCGTGTCATGGACGCCGGGTCGAGGCTTATTTTGGCGGCAAAATCAAGCATTTGTTCCCCTTGCGCGTTGCGAAAAGTTGCGGATTATAGCCGCCAAGGGGAAACGACAAGAATGGCTGGGCAGGACATCATCCTCCGAACGGAGGATTTGACGAAGGAATTTGCCGGCTTCGTCGCCGTGAGTGGCGTTGCGCTCGAGGTCGAGCGCGGCAGCATTCACGCGCTGATCGGTCCGAACGGCGCCGGCAAGACCACCTGCTTCAATCTCCTCACGAAATTTCTCCAGCCGACCCGTGGCCGCATCCTCTTCAAGGGCCAGGACATCACCGGTCTGCAACCGGCCGACGTCGCCCGTCTCGGGCTGGTGCGCTCGTTCCAGATATCGGCTGTCTTCCCGCACATGACCGTGCTGGAGAATGTGCGGATTGCGCTGCAAAGGAAGCGCGGGACCTCCTTCGACTTCTGGCGATCGACCGCGGTGCTCGACGAATACAATGAGCGCGCCGGCGAGCTCATCGCCGACGTCGGCCTGACCGAGTTCGCCGACTGGCCCGCGGTAGAGCTCGCTTACGGCCGCAAGCGCGCGCTGGAGATCGCCACCACGCTGGCGCTCGATCCGGAAATGATGCTGCTTGACGAGCCGATGGCGGGGATGGGCCACGAG
>DASTGR010000064.1:0-13224 GCA_035718885.1 Pseudolabrys sp.
CTTCCATGCGCTCAACGATCTGATCGGCACGCCGGAGACGCTCGCGCGCGGCCAGTGGTACGCCGACTACAAGCCGGGCAAGAACTGATGCGGATGCTCGACCCGGTCACGCTCGCCGTGCTCAACGGCCGCCTCGTCCAGATTGCCGACGAGATGGACGCCACGCTCTATCGCTCGGCGTTCAACCCGATCATCGCCGAGGCGCATGACGCCTGCCACGGCCTCTATCATGCAGAGACCGGCGCGACGCTCGTGCAGGGCACGTCGGGACTGCCGATCTTCGTCGGCGCCATGGCATTCGCGGTGAAAGCCGTGATCGACAAGGTCGCCGGGCAGGGCGGGTTGAAGGAGGGCGACACCTATCTCTTCAACGACCCCTATGACGGCGGCACACATCTCAACGATTTCCGGCTGGTGCGGCCGGTGATGCGAGGCGGCAAGGTCTTCGCATGGCTCGCCTCGGTCGGCCACTGGCTCGACGTCGGCGGCAACGTGCCGGGCAACTTCAACGCCAAGGCGACCGAGAGCTTCCAGGAAGGCTTCCGCGTCCCGCCGGTGAAGCTGATCAGCGGCGGCGTGTTCCAGCAGGACATCGCCGACATCCTCGCGGCCAATTCTCGCGTGCCGCAGTCGAACTGGGGCGATCTCAACGGCCAGCTCAACGCGCTGGGGCTCGGCGAGCAGCGGGTGCATGCGCTTCTCGACGAGTACGGCGACGAGACGGTCGCCTCCGCAATGCAGGCTTTGTCGGCGCGCGCCGAAGCGCTGATGCGCGCCAACATCGCGGCGCTGCCGGATGGCACATACACGTATGACGACTTCCTCGACAATGACGGCGTCACCGACGATCCCTTGAAGATCGCGCTCGACATGACGATCCGCGGCGACACGATGACGCTCGACTTCTCGCGCTCGTCACCGCCGTGCCAAGGCCCGCTCAACATCGCCCGCTCGACGGCGGTCGCCTGCTGCTATGTCGCGCTCAAGCACCTGTTCACCGACGTGCCGGCGAACGCTGGCTGCCTCGGGCCCATCTCGTTCGTCATTCCCGACACGACCCTGCTCGGAGTCTCGGCGCCGAAGCCGGTCGGCGGCTATACCGAGACCATCCTGCGCGTCATCGATACGGTGTTCGGCGCCTTCGCCAAGGCTGCGCCCGATCGCGCCAATGGCAGCCCTTACGCGACCATCAATGCGCTGTCGCTCGCCGGGTGGCGGAAGGACCATCGCCGCTGGGTCATGTTCTGCTTCTTCGGCGGCGGCCTTGGCGGCAATCCGGAAGGCGACGGGCTCAACCACGGCAACAATCCAATCTCCACGGCGACCATCCCGCCGGCGGAAATCCTGGAATCGCTTTATCCAATCATGTTCACGCAATGGGCGTTGCGCGCCGATTCCGCCGGTCCCGGCCGCCACCGCGGCGGCTGCGGCGCCATCTACGAGATCGAGGCGATCAACGAAGGCGCGACCGACGTGTTCCTGCTCGGCGAGCGCGGCAAATTTCCGCCCTTCGGCGTCAATGGCGGCAAGACCGCGGCGCTCAACCGCTTCTTCTATGCGACCGAGCAGGGCGAGCGCTCGCCCGAACTCGTCTCCAAGGTGACCGATGTCCGCATCAAAAGCGGTCAGCGCGTGCGGCTGGAAACGCCGGGTGGCGGCGGCTTCGGCGATCCGCTGACGCGGGACCCGGTCAAGGTCGCGCGTGACGTCGCCTTCGGCTACGTGTCGCGCGAGAGGGCCGCACGCGACTACGGCGTGGCCATCGCGGCGGACGGCAGCGTCGACGCTGCCGCCACCGCGCGCCTGCGCAAGGTGCAAGCATGAGCGCGGGCCGTTCAATCGTCGGCGTCGACGTCGGCGGCACGTTCACCGACCTGTTCCTGTTCGACGCCGCGGCGCGCACGTTCAGGACCGCCAAGGTGCCGTCGAACCGCGGCAACGAGGCGGCCGGCTTCATGGCCGGCCTGGAAGCGCTCGGCGACGTCGGCACGTTCGGCTCGATCGTGCATGGCACCACCGTCGGCACCAACATGCTCTTGGAGCGCCGGGGCCCGCGCATCGGCGTCATCACGACGCGCGGCTTCCGCGACGTGCTGGAGATGCGCCGCCGCGACCGCCGCCAGACCTGGGGCCTGTGGGGCGAGTTCGTGCCGATCGCCGACCGCGACCTGCGCCTCGAGGTCGACGAGCGCACGCTCGCCGACGGCACGGTCCGGACGGCGGTGGATCCCGCCGCCGTCACAAAGGCGGCGGAGGATCTCAAGGCGCGCGGCGCGCAGGCGCTCGCCATCATCTTCATCAATGCCTACGCCAATGCCGACAATGAGCGCCGCGCGCTCGAAGCCGCCCGCGCGGTCTGGCCCAACGAGCACGTCTCGGCCTCGCATCAGGTGATGCCGGAGATCCGCGAGTTCGAGCGCGCCTCGACACCCGCGCTCAACGCCTATCTCCAGCCCGGCGTCGGCGCTTATCTGGCGCGTCTCGAAGGCGCACTGGCGCAAAAGAAGTTCGCCGGCACGTTCCACATCGTCCAGTCGAACGGCGGCGTCATGTCGACGGCGACCGCGCGCCATCTGCCGGTGCGCACGGCGCTGTCCGGTCCCGCCGCGGGTGTCATCGCCGCGGCCGCGATCGCCCGCGCAACCGGCTATGACAATGTCATCACCTGCGATCTCGGCGGCACCTCGTTCGACGTCTCGGTGGTCGCCGGCGGCAAGGCCTCGCTGGCGGCGCAGACGACCATCGACTTCGGCATGGTCATCCGCACGCCGATGATCGAGATCACCACCATCGGCGCCGGCGGCGGCTCGATCGCCTCGGTCGACCGCGGCGGTCTGCTCCAGGTCGGGCCGGAGAGCGCCGGCTCGGTGCCGGGGCCGGCCTGCTACGGACAGGGCAATACACGGCCGACACTGACGGACGCCCATGTCGTGCTTGGACGCATCAATCCCGCCCGTCCCATCGGCACACTCGCCGCGCTCGACGTCGAGGCGGCGAAACGCGCGATCGACACGCATGTTGCGAAGCCGCTCAAGCTCGACGTCATGCAGGCGGCGGAAGCCATCGTCCGCGTCGCCGACGCGCGGATGGCCGGCGCGATCCGACTCGTCTCGATCGAGCGCGGCCACGATCCGGCGAAGTTCGCGGCCATGCCGTTCGGCGGTGGCGGTGCGCTGCATGTCGGCGCGCTGATCAAGGAGATCGGCCTGAAGTGTGCGGTAGTGCCGCGCTTCCCCGGCGTCACCTCGGCACTCGGCTGCGTCATTGCCGACCTGCGTCACGATCAGGTGCAGACGCTCAATCTCAACGTCGACGGCCTCGACATCGCCGCGCTCGACAAGCGCATGATGACGGCGGGCAACGAGGCCAAGGCCGTGGTCGATGCGTCCGGCATCGCCGTCGATCGCGTCGATGTCGTATTCGAACTCGACATGCATTATCACGGCCAAACGCACACGGTCGCGGTGCCGCTGCCGGTGACGCTCGGCGCGAACGGCACGGGGCTCACCGAAGGCGCCATCCGCGCCGCCTTCGACAAGACCTACGAGGCGGCCTTCGGCCGCCTGCTGCCGGGCATCCCGACGCGCATCGTGTCGCTGCGCACGGCGGCGATCGGCCGCCGCCCGGCCTTCGATCTCTCGGCCTTCGCGCCGGGTTCCGACGCGTCCTTGGAGAAGGCGGGGAAGGGTGCGCGCAAGGTCTTCCACGGCGGTGCCTGGCACGACACCAAGGTGTGGGCGCGGCTTGACCTGCCGGCCGGCGCAACGATCGAAGGCGCTGCGGTGCTCGAGCAGCCCGACGCGACGATCTTCATCGACCCCGGCCTGAAGGCCACGGTCGACCCCCTCGGCAATGTCATTGTGGAGCGCGCATGAACCTCGCATCGACCGCGCTGCTGCTCGTTGATCTCCAGAACGACTTCATCCACCCGAACGGCGCCTATGCGCGCGGCGGCGCGGTCAGCGCCGAGGCCGCCGCGCTGCCGGCAAAGCTGAAGCCGCTGGCCGCCGCGGTGCGCGCCAATGGTGGCGTTGTGGGCGGAACGATGTTCACGCTCGTGCCGGGCAAGGGCGGCGAGCCGATGATCTCGCCGCATCTGAAAAAGCTGCGGCCCTTCCTGCGCAAGGGCGATTTCCTGCCAGGCTCCTGGGGGCAGCAAGTGGTCGATGACTTGCAGCCGCTGGACTTCACGGTCGAGAAGCTCGCTTATTCGGCGTTCTACATGAGCCGTCTCGACTGGCTGCTGCGCAAGTTCGGCGTCGAGCGGCTCATCGTCGGCGGCATCGTCACCAATGGCGGGGTGGCGTCCACGGTGCGCGATGCGCATGTCCGCGATATCGAAGTGAGCGTGCTCGAGGACGGCTGCGCCGCGCCGACGCCGGCCATGCATGCTGCCGCGATCGAGGGCCTGCGGCCGGTCGCCGAAATCACCACCATCGCCGAGGCTTTGAAGAAGATCGGATGAGCCGCGTCCTGCCGCCGCCCGGGAGTTTCGACGTAGAGGTGCCGCTCGTCATTGTCGGCGCCGGCGCGGCGGGCCTGTGCGCGGCGCTGGCGGCGAAAGAGGCGGGCGCTGAGCCGGTCGTGATCGAGCGCGACGCCGTGCCGTCGGGATCGACCGCGCTGTCAGCCGGCCTGATCCCGGCCGCCGGCACGCGCTTCCAGCGCGACAAGGGCATCGCGGATTCGCCGGCGCTGTTCGCCGCCGACATCCAGCGCAAGGCGCATGGCGAGAATGACGTCGCGATCGTCGACGTGATTGCGCGGGAGGCCGGCCCGACCATCGAATGGCTGGCCGACACTTATGGCTTCCCCTTCGACGTCATCGACAACTTCAACTATCCGGGCCATTCCGCCTTTCGGATGCACGGGCTGCCGGCGCGCTCGGGCGCCGAACTGATCGACCGCCTGCGCGCGGCCGCGGAGGCGAGCGGCGTCACCATCCTCACCGAGTGCCGCGCCGACACAGTGTTTGCTGACGCCGAAGGCCGCATCCGCGGTATTGAACTCGTGAGCGGTGACGGTGCGTGCGAGCGTATCGGCTGCGATGCGCTCGTGCTTGCCTGCAACGGCTATGGCGGCAATCCGGCGCTAGTGCGCGAGTTGATCCCCGAAATGGCGGGCGCACTCTATTTCGGTCATCCCGGCAACCAGGGCGACGCGGTCGAATGGGGCCGCGCGCTCGGCGCCTCTCTCGACCGTCTCGGCGCTTATCAGGGCCACGGCTCGGTGGCGACGCCGCACAATATATTGGTGACCTGGGCGGTGATCATGGAGGGCGGCATCCAGGTCAACGCGGATGGCCGCCGCTTCTGCGATGAATCGCGCGGCTATTCCGAGCAGGCGGCCGAGGTGCTGCGCCAGCAAGGGGGCATCGCCTGGAACGTGTTCGACGACCGCATTGCCAATGTCGCGCGGCAGTTCGAGGACTTCCGCAACGCCGAGAAGGGCGGCGCGCTGCTGACGGCCGCCTCGCTCGATGAGCTCGCCGCGCGCATGCGCGTGCCGGCTGCGGCGCTGGCGCAGGAATGGGACGAGGTCGAGCGCGGCAAGGCAGGCAGCGCCGTCGATCGGTTCGGTCGCCGCTTCGGCGCCGTGCAGCCATTCACCGGCCCCTGGCATGCGGTGAAGGTCACCGGCGCGCTGTTCCACACGCAGGGCGGCCTCGTCATCGACGCTTCGGCGCGCGTGAAGCGGCAGGGCGGCGGCGTGTTCGCCAACCTGTTCGCCGCCGGCGGCGCGGCGGCCGGCGTCTCCGGGGAGACGGCCTCCGGCTATCTTTCGGGAAACGGCCTGCTTGCCGCCACGGTGCTTGGCCGCCTTGCCGGGCAGGCGGCGGCCGCCGCCTTGCGGGCTTGACGCCGATCAAGGAGCGGTGACGCCCTCATTATTATGACTGATCCAGCCGGACCTGCCGGCTGGGGCATGCGCCCCGCAGTCCGGGGAGTCGCCATGTCGCAGAAGCTGGTCGCCTGGTTCGAGGATGTCTCGCGCGGCGATGTCGGCCGCGTCGGCGGCAAGAACGCCTCGCTCGGCGAGATGGTGCGGGCCCTCGGCGGCGCCGGCGTGAAGGTGCCGGCAGGCTTCGCGACGACGGCTGAAGCTTACTGGGCCTTTGTGAAGGCCAACGACCTGACGCGCGCGATCACCGGGACCCTCGCTGAAAGGCGCGCAGGCCGGTTATCGCTTGCCGAAGCCGGCGCCGCGATCCGCGCAGCCTTCCTGCGCGGCGACTGGCCGGCGGAACTCGCGGCCGTGATCCGCAAGGATTATCGCGAGCTGTGCAAGCGCAGCATGGCGGACGACCTCGACGTGGCCGTGCGCTCGAGTGCGACCGCCGAAGACCTGCCCGACGCCAGTTTCGCCGGCCAGCAGGAGTCCTTCCTCAATATTTGCGGCGAAGCGGCGCTGCTCGATGCCTGCCGCCGCTGTTACGCGTCCTTGTTCACCGACCGCGCCATTAGCTACCGCGAGGTTAAGGGCTTCGATCACTTGAAGGTCGCGCTGTCGATCGGTGTGCAGCGCATGGTGCATTCCGACCGCGGCGGCGCTGGCGTCATGTTCTCGATCGACACCGAGACCGGCTTCGACAAGCTGGTGCTCATCAATGCCGCCTGGGGCCTCGGCGAGAATGTCGTGCAGGGCGCGGTCGATCCCGACGAATACGAGGTCTACAAGCCGTTCCTCTCGAACCCCGCGCTGACGCCGATCGTCGAGAAGAAGCTCGGCGGCAAGGCGCAGAAGATGATCTACGGCGCTCCGGGCGATCCGCATCCGACGCGCAACGTGCCGACCTCGAAAGCCGAGCGCGCGCGCTTCGTGCTCAACGATGCCGACATCCTCCAGCTCGCGCGCTGGGCCGTGACCATCGAGGCCCACTACGGCCGGCCGATGGACATGGAATGGGCCAAGGACGGCGACACGTGCGAACTGTTCATCGTGCAGGCGCGTCCCGAGACGGTGCAGTCGCGCCGCGGCGCGTCCGCGCTCAAGTCGTACACGATCAAGAGTATGGGCAAGAAGCTGGTCGCCGGCCTGAGCATCGGTGATGCCGTCGTCGCCGGCCGCGTCTGCCTGATCGAGGATCCGCGCGACATCGGCCGCTTCGTCGACGGCGCGATTTTGGTCGCGCGCGCCACCGACCCCGACTGGGTGCCGATCATGAAGCGCGCCGCGGCGATCGTCACCGACCATGGCGGCCGCACCTCGCACGCGGCCATCGTCAGCCGCGAGCTCGGCCTGTCGGCGGTGGTCGGTTGCGGCAATGCGACGGAGGTGCTGCACGACGGGCAGGACATCACCGTGTCCTGCGCCGAGGGAGACGAAGGTTTCGTCTACGAGGGCACAGCCAAGATCGAGACCAGCGAGATCGACGTCGCGCATCTGCCGAAGACGAGCACCAAGGTGATGCTCAACATGGCCAATCCGGCGGCGGCCTTCCGCTGGTGGCGGCTGCCGGCCGACGGCGTCGGTCTGGCGCGCATGGAGTTCGTCATCTCCAACCACATCAAGGTGCACCCGCTGGCGCTGACGCGCTTCGACACGCTGAAGGACGAGAAGGCGAAGGAGACGATCGCCGCGCTGACCGGCGGCTACACCGACAAGGCGGAGTATTTCGTCGATCGCCTGTCGCGGGGGCTGGCGCGCATTGCCGCAGCCGTCCATCCGCATTCGGCCATCGTGCGCATGAG
The DNA here is from genome assembly GCA_035718885.1 of Pseudolabrys sp. Classification (GTDB taxonomy): domain Bacteria; phylum Pseudomonadota; class Alphaproteobacteria; order Rhizobiales; family Xanthobacteraceae; genus Pseudolabrys. The sequence goes on from DASTGR010000064.1 coordinate 7,692, forward strand.
CGACTTCAAGACCAACGAATATGCCGATCTGATCGGCGGCGTCGAATTCGAGCCGAAGGAAGAGAACCCGATGCTCGGCTTCCGCGGCGCCTCGCGCTACTACTCGCCGCGCTACAGAGACGGCTTCGCGCTCGAATGCCGCGCCATCAGTCGCTTGCGCGACGAGATGGGTTTTACCAATGTCGTCGTCATGATCCCGTTCTGCCGTTCGGTCGCGGAGGCCGACCGCGCGCTGGCGGTGATGGCGGAGAATGGCCTGAGGCGCGGCGAGCGCGGGCTTGAGGTCTATGTCATGTGCGAAATTCCGTCGAACGTCATCCTCGCAAAGGAATTTGCGAAACGCTTCGACGGCTTCTCCATCGGCAGCAACGACCTGACCCAGCTCACCCTCGGCGTCGACCGCGACTCCGCCGAGCTCGCCGGCCTGTTCGACGAGCGCGACGATGCGGTCAAGTGGATGATCCGCAGCGTGATAGCCGCTGCTCGCGAGGCCGGCGCCAAGATCGGCCTGTGCGGTCAGGCGCCGAGCGATCACCCCGAGTTCGCGCGCTTTCTCGTCGAATGCGGTATCGACTCGATGTCGGTCAGCCCGGACAGCTTCGCCGCGGTAAAGCGGCACGTCGCGGCGGCCGAGACGAATCGTCCCGCGCTCCGTTGAACAACGGGCCGCCTTTCCCTTACGATACGCTGCAAAGAAGCGGGGGAAAGCCGTGGCCGTGGAAGTGGGTGAATTCGATTACATTGTCGTCGGCGCCGGCAGCGCCGGATGTGTCCTGGCCAACCGCCTGACCGAGTCCGGCAAGCACCGCGTCCTGCTGCTCGAGGCCGGCCCGGCCGATCGCAATATCTGGATCCACGTGCCGCTCGGCTACGGCAAGCTGTTCACCGACGCGCGCTTCAACTGGCTGTACCAGACGGAGCCCGAGCCGGAACTCAAGAACCGCAACGTCATCCAGCCGCGCGGCAAGGTGCTCGGCGGGTCGAGCTCGATCAACGGCCTTCTTTACATCCGTGGCCAGCGCGAGGATTTCGACCACTGGCGCCAGCTCGGCAATAAGGGCTGGAGCTTCGACGATGTGCTGCCCTATTTCCGCAAGTCGGAAGACCAGCAGCGCGGCGGCGACGAGTTGCACGGCGAGGGCGGACCGCTCGGCGTCGCCGACGTCGCGCCCCATCCACTGTGCGAGGCGTTCATCGAGGCGGCGGAGCAGGCGGGCTTCCCGCGCAACGACGATTTCAACGGACCCGAGCAGGAAGGCGCCGGCTATTTCCAGCTCACCGCGCGCGGCGGACGGCGCTGCTCGACGGCGCGCGCCTTTTTGAAGCCCGCGCGAAAGCGCGGCAACCTCGCCGTCGTCTCGCGCGCGCTTGCCTCGCGCATCCTGTTTGAGGGGGCGAAGGCGGTTGGCGTCGAATACTCTCAGGATGGGCGGTTACGCACCGCACGTGCGCGCGGCGAAGTCATCCTGTCGAGCGGTGCGTTCAACTCGCCGCAACTAATGCAGCTGTCCGGCGTCGGCCCCGCCGATCTGCTCAAATCGTTGGGCATTCCGGTCGTACGCGACATGCCCGGCGTCGGCGCCGATCTCCAGGACCATTTGCAGGCGCGATTCAATTACAAATGCAGCCAGCCGGTCACCGTCAATGACGCCATGGCGAGCTTGACGGGCCGCATCGGCATGGCGCTGCAATACGCGCTCAATCGTACGGGGCATCTGAGCATCGGCGCGGGCTATGCCGGCGGCTTCTTCAAGACCGACCCGTCGCTGGCCTCGCCCGACGTGCAGATCCATTTCATCCTGTTCAGCGCGGAGTCGGTTGGGCAGTCGCTGCACACGTTCCCCGGCTTCATCGCATCGGTCTGCCAATTGCGGCCGCAGAGCCGCGGCCATGTGCGCATCAAGTCGGTCGATCCCGCGGCGGCGCCGGCGATCCAGCCGAACTATTTGTCCGCACCCGCCGACCGCGACGTGATGGTCGCCGGCATGAAGCTGACGCGGCGGATCATGAGCCAGCCTGCCATCCAGCCCTACATCGTCGAGGAGCTGGGTCCCGGGCCGCAGGTGACGCGCGATGAAGACCTGCTCGATTTCGTTCGGGCCAAGGGTGCGACCGTGTTCCATCCGACCAGCACGTGCCGCATGGGTCCGGACGAGAAGGCCGTGGTCGACGAGCGGCTGCGCGTGCGCGGCATCGAAGGCCTTCGTGTTATCGACGCCTCGATCATGCCCACCGTCGTCAGCGGCAACACCAACGCCGCCGTCATCATGATCGCGGAGAAGGGCGCCGCGATGATCCTCCAGGATGCCGCCTGACGAGCATGATCTTCTAGCGACGGCAATTAGATACCGTTATCTGGCTGAATGTCGGGGGAGAAATTTCTTCTCCAGAAGCTCTGTCCGCTACGTTTCTTCCCCGGTGAAATGCCAGCACAGCGCTGATTTTTTTATCTTTTCGGCCCGATTGAAGGGGCAGGGCCGATGCGCCACTTCATGAGGTCGTAGAACCAATTTCCCTGGTGCAGCCATGGCTTCCGTATCCACGATCGTCCTGTCGAGCGGCTTTCTGATCGGCCTCGTCTTTGGCGCCGTCGGCCTCGTCAGCGGCTTCTGCGTCGTCTCCGGCCTGCGCAACCAGTGGACCAAGGACGACGGTCGCATGATCCGCTCCGTCGCACTCGCCATCGCGGTCGGGATCCTTGGCACGCAAGGCTTAAGCGCCTTCGGCTATGTCGATCTGACCAAGTCCATCTATCTCGCGCCGACCTTCTCGGCACCGGTCGTGCTGCTCGGCGGCCTGATGTTCGGATACGGCATGATCGCCGCCAATGCCTGCGCATCGCGCGCGATGGTGCTGCTCGGCCGCGGCAATCTTCGCTCGCTCGTCGTGATCGCCACCATCGCCATCACCGCGGAAATGACGCTCAAGGGCCTCATCGCACCGCTGCGCATCGCGCTCGTGAACTGGACCCAGGCAACGTTCCACGCAGTGTCGCTGCCGGCCTTCCTGTCGCAGGCCGGCCTCGACCCGTCGATGGCCGCCGGCATCGCGGCGGTCGCGGTTGCCGCCGCGCTCCTCGCCTATGCATTTTCCTACGCGCGGTTCCGGGCCTCGAAGCTCTTGATCGGCGCCGGCGTCATCATGGGCCTGCTCGTCACCGGCGGCTGGTTCGTGACCGGCTTCATCGGCGCCGATCCGTTCGAGCCGGCGCCCGTCGCCTCGCTCACCTTCATCGCGCCGATCGCCGATGGGCTCCAGTACGTCATGCTGTCGACCGGCTCGACTCTGAACTTCGGCATCGTCGTGATGGCAGGCGTGCTTGCGGGAAGTTTTCTCACCGCGCTCGTGACGCGCAGCTTCCACCTCGAGGGTTACTCCTCGCACAATCACATGCTGCGCTCGGTCGGCGGCGCGGCGCTGATGGGCGTCGGCGGCGTGATGGCCTTCGGCTGCTCGATCGGGCAGGGCCTCACCGGCCTGTCGACTTTGGCGCTGCCCTCGGCAATCGCGGTCGCCGGCATCCTGATCGGCGCGGCAGTTGGCCTGCGCAGTCCGGCGCGCGTCGTCGCGCTTGCCTCCGCTTAAGACGGACGCCTAGCGCGCCGGCTGGCCGTCCTTAAATTGGCCGGCCTCCAGTTCAAGGAAGATTCGATAGGCATTGCCGCGATTGTTCGCGTCGAACGCCGGCAAGCCCTTGTATTTCGACCAGTCGGCATCCTTGTAGGCAACGTCGAAGTCGGTCCAGTTATCGACCGCCTTCTGCATTGTCGTCCGCACATAGTCGATATAGTCGCGCGTGAAGGCGATCGCCTCCTTCGCCGCGGTCGAAGGCTGGCCGTGGCCGGGGATGATGAACTTCGGATCGAGTTGCCCGACCTCCTGTAGCCCCTTGAGCCATTGTTTCGTGTCGACGTCGTCGCTGTTCATGAACGGCACGCGGCCGCTCTGCACGATGTCGCCGGCGAACAGCACGCCGTCGGGTTCGACCATCATCATCATGTCGCTCGCCGAGTGCGCCGGTCCGGCATAGATCATGCGAAAGGTCTTGCCGCCGAGCGTGAGCGTGAGGCGGTCATTGAATGTCACGTCCGGCGGCACCACGCGGGTCTTGTCGTCGACCCACGGCGCCAGCGCCGCGCGCCGCTGCGCAAGCCGCGCGCCGGCGCGCTCATCCTGGATTTCGTCGTCCTGCTCCTTGTATTCGCGTGCGCGGTCCTGCGCGACGATGACTGCCTGCGTGTGGTCCCGGAACGCCTGGAGGCCGTAAATATGGTCTGCGTGATAGTGGCTGAGCGCGACGTAGCGCACCGGCTTGTCGGTGACCTTGCGAATGGCCTCGAGCAGCGCCCAGCCGAGGCTCGGCGTGCCGAGCGCGTCGAACACCACCACGCCGTCATCCGTGACGACGAAGCCGGCGTTCGACGTGTTGCCCTGGTTCTCCTTGCCGGGCACGCCCGGACTGCCAATGCTGTAGTAGATCGACGCTCCAGGCACCTGCCGGATTGCGAGCGGCCTATCGAGCGGCGCGTAGCCCTGCGCGGCCGCGAGCGGCGCGCACAAGATTGCGAGGAGGGCGGTCAGCGCCCGCAGGGCTGTCGTCATGTGCGGCATTGCCTAAGCCTTTGTATTTGCCCCGATCGCGCGAACAGCACAACGCACGGCGCCGTGTCTCCGTCGACGGCGGCGGTATCCAGTACAACCCCAAGCACCGTGCGGGATTGAACTTTTTGCACAATCCGCCCAAAAGACAGAATGGTTGTTTTGAGTTTGCCTAGAATTCTGGAAATTTCTTCTGGACGAACTGCAACACATTCATTTATTGCTATCTAAAAACACGGGTAGGAGTCCGAGGATGAACTTGCCGGCTGGATGGCGGGAAGACCCTGCCGAGTCCGCTTCGGGTGCCGGGCGCCGCCGCTTTCTGTTCGGCGCTGCCGCCGCGGGCGGCGCGCTGCTCGGCGGGCGCCGCGCACGCGCGGATGAGGCCGCGCCGCCGGCCGATCCCGACTGGTCGAAGATGCTCGGCCCCGGCGTCGTCGACCAGCCCTACGGCAAGCCGTCGGAATTCGTCAAAGACGTCATTCGCCGCAACGTGCCGTGGCTTACCGCCGGCACCGAATCCTCCGTCAGCTTCACGCCGCTGCACGAGCAGCCGGGCATCATCACCGCCAACGGCCTGTTCTTCGAGCGCTATCACGGCGGCCGCGCCACCGTCGATCCGGCGCAGCACCGCCTGATGATCCACGGCATGGTCGACCGGCCGCTCATCCTGACGATGGACGACATCAAGCGCTTTCCGTCGGTGTCGCGCATCCATTTCCTCGAATGCCCGGCCAATGGCGGCATGGAGTGGCGCGCCGCGCAGCTCAATTCGCTGATGTTCACCCATGGCATGGTCAGTTGCGCCGAATGGACCGGCGTCAAGCTGTCGACCATCCTCGAAGAGGTCGGCCTCAAGAAGGAAGCGAAGTGGGCGCTGGTCGAGGGGGCCGACGCCGCGCACATGACGCGCAGCCTGCCGATCGAGAAATGC
>DASTGR010000065.1:0-4397 GCA_035718885.1 Pseudolabrys sp.
GTCGGCTGCGTGCGCGGCATTGCCGAGGCCTGCAAGGCGCTGGCATTTCCCGTCGTGTCCGGCAACGTCTCGCTCTACAACGAGACGCACGGCCGCGCGATCCTGCCGACGCCGTCGATCGGCGGCGTGGGCCTGATCGACGATTTCACGAAATCAGCGACGATCGCCTTCAAACGGGAGGGCGAGGCGATCCTCGTCGTCGGCGAGACCACGGGCTGGCTCGGCCAGTCCATGTACCTGCGCGAATTATGCGCGCGTGAGGAGGGGGCTCCGCCGCCGGTCGACCTCACCGAGGAGCGCGAGAACGGCGAGTTCGTCCGCGCGCTCATTCTCGACGGCACGGCGAGCGCCGTGCACGACGTCTCCGATGGCGGCCTCCTGGTGGCTGTCGCCGAAATGGCGATCGCCTCGCACGTGGGGGCGGTGCTGGACGCCGCGCCGGACGACACGCCGGCGCACGCCTTCTGGTTCGGCGAGGACCAGGCGCGCTACGTCGTCACCGTGCCGGCGGCGAAGGTCGAGGCCGTGCTGGAGCGCGCGCGCGCAGCCAGCGTTCCGGTGTGGCGCCTCGGCGTCACGGGCGGCAAGGCGCTTTCGGTCGCGGGCGAGCGTCCGCTCGCGGTCGCCGACCTGCGCGGCAAGTTCGAAGCCTGGCTGCCCGCCTATATGGCCGGCGAGGTCGCCAACGCCTGAATTACTTTCTTCACCTCTCCCATAGGGAGAGGTCGGATAGCGAAGCGATCCGGGTGAGGGATCACAAACTATCCGACTCAGGGAGCCCCCTCACCCCAACCCTCTACCCACAGGGGAGAGGGGGCGCTCAGTGCTTGCGGCAAGGCTCAGTGCAGCGGGCTCGTGATCTTGAACAGCGCGCGGCAGCGAACCGTGAGATCAGCCTCGTGCGCGGTCAGGCACGCAATCATCTTGCCGTCGCCGACGCCGACACCGCGACAATGGCGAACCATGTCGAGCTTGCAGCCGCGCACCATCGCTGCCGCGTCGATCACCGGCGCCTTCGGCCGATGCGGCACGGGCGCGGGCTTTACGGCGGCCGGCATGGCGGGCGGCATTGCGCCGCCCTCCGGTATCGAAGCGGCGACGTCCGCGACCGAGGTCTTACAGTTCGCCGACAGTCTTGCGCTGTGCGCCTGAAGGCAGGCGAACGCCTCCGGCCCTTCCGGCACGTTCTTGCACAGGCGCTTGAAGTCGGCACGGCAGGTAAATTTCAGCGCCTTCAGCTTGGCCGGGTCCGGGCCGGCGGGCGCCGCTGCCGGCGGAGTAGCCGCAACGGCGGGGGCCGGCGGCGGTGCGGCCGGGGCCGCCATCGCGGCGCCGGGCCTGCGCGCGGCAGGCTTGATCGCAGCGGGAGGCGGCGGTGCAACCGTGACCTTGGGCGTTGGTGCAGGCGTAGCGGGCGGCACAGCAGCCGCCGGCGCAGGGGGCGGCGGGGGAGCCGCTGTCGCGGCGGGAGTTGGCGGCGGTCCGGCAGCGGCCTTGGACGCGGGCTCGCTTGCGGCTTTTTGAGCCGGCTCGGCCGGCTTGGCCGCGGCGGCCGGTGCCGGCATCGTCGCGCGTACGGCGGTCTGGCAGCCTCCGGAGAGCTTCTCGACGTTCTTCTGGAGGCACATCAGCGCGTCCTTGCCGCCGGGCGTCACACCCGAACAGTGCGACATGAAGTCGGAGCGGCAGTTCGCGCGCAGCGCGCTCTGTTGCGCACTCGACACCTGTGCCTGTGCCATCGCCACGGACGACAGCAACGCACCGGCCGCGATGACGGCCAGAAATGGTCGTTTCATTCGTGAATCCCCCCGATCCTTCTGCTCCGCTCTGTCGGCGGAGGCACGCAGGCCGATGTTAGCCTCGGAACGGGCATTGTCAGCGGTAAAAATTTCGGCGCAAATGACCGCTAGGGAATGGCATGGATTCGCGCGTTCGGCGCGGGCATCGCGCGCAGTTCCGACCAGAGCGCGCTTCACGTGCAGACCAATGAGGAGCTTCCGGCCATGGCGATGGACGCGGGCGAAATCGAGCGATTGATCAAGGCCAGCATTCCGGACGCTCAGGTGACGATCCGCGACCTCGCCGGCGACGGCGACCACTATGCCGCGACGGTCGTGTCGGCCGCGTTCAAGGGCAAGTCGCGGGTGCAGCAGCACCAGCTCGTCTACCAGGCGCTGAAAGGGCAGATGGGCGGCGTCCTGCACGCGCTGGCGCTCCAGACCGCGGCCCCTGAGAGCGCCTGAGCGGGGCGGCAGGGCAGGCCTGCTTTGGCGACACTCCCTTGCCCCTTGGGGTGGCAGGGGGATATGGGCTACATATATCGGCAAAGCGGGCGGATTCCGCCCGTCGGCACCGGATCCTTGAGGACGCAGGTCACATGGCAATCGAGCAATTCATCGACAATGAAGTCAAAAGCAACGACGTCGTCCTGTTCATGAAGGGCACGCCGCAGTTCCCGATGTGCGGCTTCTCCGGCCAGGTGGTGCAGATCCTCGATCACCTCGGCGTCAGCTACAAGGGCATCAACGTGCTCGAGTCCGACGAGATCCGCACCGGCATCAAGTCGTACTCGAACTGGCCGACCATTCCGCAGCTTTACGTGAAAGGCGAGTTCGTCGGCGGTTGCGACATCGTGCGCGAGATGTTCCAGGCCGGCGAGTTGCAGGGCCTCCTGACCGAGAAGGGCGTCAAGGCCGGGCAAAGCGCCTAGGGGCCGACGACACGACGCGCCATGACGGCTCTGCTGATTATCGCGGTGCTCGTCGATCTGGCGCTGGCGGCGCTTTTGGTCGCGGTGTCCGGCTTCGTGACCGGCGGCGGGCCCGAGAGCATGAATGCCCACGGATTTGCAGCGGCGGCCTATTGGGCCGCCGTTGTTGTTTGCGTGGTCGCCGCGTTTGCCGGCTTCATCCTCAACAGGAAGGGCAAGACGCTCGCTGCGCTCGTCTTCGCCTGGCTGCCGCCCGCCGGCGCGCTCGTCGCGGCCTTGATGCCCGCGCCGTATTAGCGTTCAGACCGCGACGAACCGATAGGCGCCGTCCTTGCGCTCGACCATGCCGCGGCCGGGATAGGGCAGGTGGAAGCCGATGAGCGCGGAGCGCTCGCTCGCCAGCCGGTCGAGGAATTTCTTGCGCGTCTCCACCGCCTGCTCGGGCACGTGATCGGTCGCCGGCCGCCACTCCGGATGGCGGAACGAGATGATCGGGTGCGTGAGCACGTCGCCACCGACAATCAGACCGTCGCCGCCATCCAGCGACAGCGACACGTGGCCCTGCGTGTGCCCGGGCGTGTCGAGGACGTGCACGCCGGGGAGGACCTCGTCGCCCGGCTTCATCGTCTTGATCCTGTCCTTGATAGCCGCGTAATTGCGGCGCGCGCCGGTGACGAAGCCTGCGCGCTCGGGGGCGATGCTGCGCAGCGCGTTGTCGCCTTCCCAGAAATTCCACTCATTGGCGCCGACGTGGAATGTCGCGTCCGGAATCTGCAAATCGTCGAATTCGTCGACCGCGCCCCAGAGATGGTCCGGATGGCCGTGCGTGAAGATCACGTGCTTGATCTTCGCCTTGTCGATGCCGGCGGCTTCGAGGTTCGCCCATAATTTGCCGGCGGTCGGCATGAAGCGGCCGCCCGATCCCATGTCGATCAGGACGAGGTCGTCGCCGCGCTTGAGCAGCGTGACATTGGTCGGGATGTTGTATTGCGGACCGCTGATGCCGGATTCTTTGAACACGGCCTCGCGCTCCTTCTCTGGGGCGTCGGTCGCCAGAAACTCGACCGGGAGCTCGAGGTGGCCGTCACTGACGACCATGACATCGAAGGCGCCGTGCTTGAACGTCGTCGGCGCGGCGATGGCCGGCAGCGCGGAGGCTGCGAGGCCCGCTGCGGCGCTCGCCAGCAGGGTGCGACGGGAGAGGGCGGTCATGAGGCGATCCTCCGACGTATTCCTGCCCCTGAATAGCAAAATCCCCCGCCGGAGGGCGAGGGATTTGCAGGCTTCGAAGACGAACCGAAATCAGCGCGAATAATACTCGACCACCAGATGCGGCTCCATACGGACCGCATAGGGGACGTCCGACAAAGCCGGGATGCGCGCGAACTTCGCGGTCATCTTGCCGCCGTCGACCTCGATGTAATCGGGCACGTCGCGCTCGGCCAGCGCCTGCGACTCGAGCACCAGCGCCATCTGCTTCGATTTTTCCTTGACCTCGACCACGTCGCCGACCTTGCAGCGGAAGCTGGCAATGTTGACCTTCTTACCGTTGACCAGGATGTGGCCGTGGTTGATCAGCTGCCGCGCCGCGAACGGGGTCGGCGCGAACTTGGAGCGGAACACGACCGCGTCGAGGCGGCGCTCCAGAAGACCAATGAGATGGGCGCCCGAGTCGCCCTTCATGCGG